>CALDSI010000138.1 GCA_937911395.1 uncultured Labrenzia sp. | reverse complement strand
GCCGCTGCCATCCTGTGCCTTCGTACCACTCTCCCACGTGTGGTGGCCCCCGATTCGCTGCGTGCGGCGGCCCAGGGAAAGACGTTTGTCTGTGCAAGTGCCGGCAATCACGGCATGGCTGTTGCAAGGGGCGCGAAGATTTTCGGCGCGGGCGCGCGCATCCATTTGTCAGAAACAGTGCCAGAGAGTTTCGTGGCCCGGCTGGAGGCGGAAGGCGCGACGGTCATCCGCTCCGGTGCGACCTATGAAGAGAGCATTGAGGCGGCGATCAAAGACGCCGAGGTGCATGGGTTTATCCATCTCGCTGATGGGTCCTGGCCCGGATACACCGAACCGCCGCGGCTGGTAATGGAAGGTTATACGGTTCTCGCAGAGGAAATGCGGGCCGTCTTTGAAGTGAGCGGTGATTGGCCGACGCACGTCTTTTTGCAGGCAGGCGTTGGCGGCATGGCCGCGGCCGTCGCCCAGATGATCCGAAAAAACTGGGCCGTACAGCCGGAGATCATCGTTGTGGAGCCGGAGGCCGCGCCCTGCCTCGATGAAGCGGTCAAGGCCGGACGCGTCGTTGATGTGATCGGGCCGGTTTCAAACATGGGACGGCTTGATTGCAAGACCGCGTCGATGCTGGCGTTTGAGATCCTTGAGCAGACAGCAGACACTTATATCCAGATCACGGATGAAGAAGCGCAGACGGCTGCCGATGTTCTTGCAAAGCTTGATGTTCCGAACACAACACCTTCTGGAGCGGCGGGATTTGCGGCCCTCCGGCAAATGGCCCTGCCGGTTTCGGCAAGACCGCTGATCATGGTCTCGGAAGGGGCTTTTGGCTGACGGCCTTGGGCGTGGGCTTTCAGAAAAGCTTGAAACCGTGCAGTTTGTAGAAGAGAAGCGCGGATTTGGCGAAGAGCTTGATGTGCGTCAGCCCCTTGCGCGCCGCGTGGCCGCCCTCGTGGACGATCCGGACTGCTGGCACATAGGCGGTCCGGGTGACTTTCCCGGCGCGCAGGGCGAGATCAAAATCTTCGAAGTAGAGAAAGAAGCGCCGATCAAAGCCGCCAAGTTGCCGGTAGAGCCCACCGCGGAACAGCATGAAACACCCGCTGACGATCGGCGGGTCCCAGACAACGTCTTCGTCTGTTTCCTTGCTCATTTCATACCGGGCGAGCCGGTCTGAAAACAGGTTTTTCAGGAAAGCCGGCGCAAAGCCCCGCAACAGAAGATCGAACAGTGCCGGGTAACGCTTGCAAAGATATTGCCGCGTGCCGTCCGGCCAACAGGCATGTGGTGTGATCAGGCCGCAGTCCGTATGCTCCTCCAGGAACTTCAATCCGTGTGTCAAAGCCTCTTCGGCCATTTCAATGTCCGGATTGAGCACGAGATGAAATGTGCCGGTTTCGTGGAGCACCAAATTGTGCGCGCGGCCGAAGCCAACATTTCCGTGTCCTTGCCGCAGGTCAAACGGTACTTCGTTGAGATTTGCGGCCAGCAGTTTTGGGATCCCGTCCGTGTCACAGTTCTGGATGACGAAGACTTTGCAGCGGGAGGTATCCAAGAGCTTGAGCGCGTTGGAAAGGCTTTGAAGCGTGGCTGTCAGCACACTCATATCCGGCCGGTAGATGACAACAGACACCGTCAGCAGCGGGTTGTCTCCGCCTGCCGGATTCAGTGCTGCGCGTTCCCCTGTCATTCAGACCCGGCCCATCCGGCCGCGGACACCATCCCAAATGCCGGACAGCATCATGCGCGAATGGGTCCAGCGTTTGGGTGCGGCAAGCGTGAAGAACACAAGCCGGTAGGCCATGCGGAACAACAGGATCGGCGTCCAGATATGCGGCAGCCAGGATTGGCGGATCAGCCAGACCGCATTGCGCTGCTGGTAATAATGCCGGACCGCGCTGTGCACAGGAACGCGCCGCCATAGGAACTGGATGTGATCGTCGCCGAGGGCGTGCTCCATGTGCGCGTCGAACACACCATAACTGATGTAGCCCATTTCGCGGGCCCGCAAGCCCCACTCGATGTCGACATAATCGATGAAAAGCTCGTCGACCATGTCGCCGACCCGGTCGAACACCGTCATTGGCGTCAGGCTGCCTGAGGCAATCAGGTAATCTGTCTCGACAATCGTTTCCTTGCCCGTGTTGACGCGGTGTTTCAGCCGTAGCCCCTTGCGGTAAGGGAAGCAGCCGGTATCGCCTTTGCGCGGGTCGATGTAATTTGCTCCAACTGCAGCAACGGTCTTGCCGTCCGTGCGCAGCTTTAGTTCCGCCGCGATCAGTTTGGCGACCATGTCCGGGGCCGGCAGGCTGTCCTGATCGAGCAGCAGTACCGAATCCGCACCGCGCTCGCGGGCCATGGCGATGCCGACGTTCTGTGCATGGGCAATGCCGAAATTGTCGCCCAGACGTTTGAGCGTCGCGTTGAAGTTGGTTGCCAGTGCGGTGAGGTCTGTGTCCGACCCGTTGTCGACAATCACCAGATCGTCCACCTGCGGAGCAATCCGCTCCAGCATAGCTGTAAGCGGGCCAAGATCCGGTTGGTATGTCACAACAACACCGCAGACCCGGGACAGGGCCCGGGGCACAGGAGGCGTCTCAGTCATGAAATCAGGCCAAGCCGAAGTTAGCGAAGTCTTGATAGTGACCGACCACGGAAATCACCATCCCGTCGTCATTTACCCAGCTTCTGGCGTGGGCGTGGTCAGAGGTGTGATCATCGATGGCTGTCTTGTCGAAAAATACGAGTTCCGTTGTGGTTTCCGTATTGAAGAAAACGATTTCCACTGAATCCATATTTTTGATGACGTTGTAAACGAAGAAATCTGCCAGCGTGGTCAACGCGCTGATCTCCGCATTGACGGCTGAAACTTGCGGCGTGGTCACCACGGCGGGAGCCTCAGGTGCCACCGTTCCGTCGGTCGGGACGTCCGGCGTTTCCAATCCGAAATCCAGCGTCGTATCGACCGGTTCTTTCAGGCCCGGATTGATCAGCGAAATGGCCGCGTCGCCGCTGTCGGCAGAAGACCAGTCTTTCAAGAACCCGGCGAATTCCTCGAATTCCTCCTCGTCCAGGGTCGTCACTGCCGTGGTGGAACCTACGGAATACGTCGCGCCAGAGCTCAGCTGCACGGCTGCCAGGGAAAGGGCATCATCGGCGTCGCCGGCGGTATCCGAACCGCTGTTTGTCTTTGTTTGAGCCGGACTGGACTGTGTTTCCTTCGAGACTTGTTTGGTGGACGCCTGTTTTCCAGCTGCAGCTTCGACTGCCGGATCATGATGATCGTTTGCGTCCCCGGATTGAGCCGCACTTTCTGTGACTGCTGTCTGTGCGGCTGTCTCTTCGACTGGAATGTCGAGGTCCGGCAACCCCATGAAAGCGGCCTCGGCAGCCAGGTCTTTAAGGTGCAGTTCAAAATCCACCACATCAACCGCCATAGGGGTTTCGGTGCCGTTCAGATTTTCCAGAACGACGGGACCTGCGTCGCTGTCCAGTTCGACAACCCCGGCGATTTGTTCCAAGTGCACCCGGCCGGTTGTTGCGACACTGTCGGCAAGTTCGCGCAGAGCCAAATTCAAACCGGCAATGGACAAACCGCTCCCGGTGTCGGCATCCGTGTCCTTGCCGGCCTGCGGACCGTAAAACCCGAAACTGAAGGCGATGATGGCAAGGCTTGCCGAAACCGCCTGAGCGGCCGGAGAAGCTGACGCGATCATGGCACTGAAGCTTGAGACCAGACGATCGGACCCCGACCGGTCTGCGTCCGCGAAACTGACAGCCGTCTGCGCCACCTGATTGGCAGCTGCAGCCTTGTCCTGGTCGCTCTCCTCGGAGTTCTCCGAAAAATCAATGCCTGCAATGTCACTTGCGGCCGAACCATCCGCATCGAGCGTCAACAGCTTGTCGACCGGCAGGATCATATCCTCGGCGAGATCGCTGGCCGCTTCTGTCGCGCTGGCGATGTCGTCGGAGGCGAGATAGAGCGTCCAGATCAGCGCCGCGAGCAAGATAGAGGGATGAAGGTGCACGCTCTTGTCACGCAGCATTTTCGGCCGGAAGCTGACAACGTTGCTGTCGTCTTCGGGCGCACGCAGGGCAGCCAGCTGCTTGACGAATCTATCGATCAGGGTCGCGAAGTCCGGACCTTCCAGCAGGCCGGCGAGGCCCGGGCTGTCGAGAAGATAACGCCCATCGGCCCGTGCCAGATGAACAAATACGTCGCCGTCTTCCCGGCAGAAGACGAACCATGGATCATCCTCGTCCGTCACGCCGCGCCCGGTGGACATCTGGATGCCCGCCTGGACCAGCAATGATTCGACCCGGTAGAGGTCCGCAAGCTCCTGGTTTGTCCAGTCGCCTTCCGGAAAAGTCTCAGCCATATCCGGCGTGCCGACCACGACCGTTCCGTCCAGGGTGCTGCTGATTTGCGGCACTGGCATGACCTGTGTGTCCTGACGGGACGCTGCGCCTTCAAGGTTCAGGCGGCCCTCAAGATTCAGGCGGGAGGTATCGACGGTGGTTGACTGTGTTTTGCCCGGAAAGGCAATGATTTCGACCATATGGTTGTCTCTATCCGTAATTTCGGCGGCACCCTACCGTTTCAGGGCCTTTTCCGTCCAGAGGAAAACACCTCTCACGGGACTGTGACCGAACAATGTCGGCATAAATATCACAATTGCGCTGGATTTTGTACACCTTTTCCTGTACACATGAATACATTGAGTAATGTAACCCTTGGGCAGGGCCGACGATCATGCAGTTCCAGACAAACGCAAAAACAACAGACGACAAACGTCAGGAACTGCGCCTGCAGGCCGGCACGTGGCTCAAGGCAGCTCGGGAAGAGGCCGGGCTGTCGCAGCGCGAACTTGCCGGAAAAATGGGCGCTCTTTATTATACATTCATTTCACAGATCGAGAGCGGCAAGGGCCGCCTTCCCGCGGACCGCTACGCGGTTTATGCAGAAGCGCTCGGTCTCGACAGCCGCGACTTTGCGATCAAGATGCTCGAGTTTTATGAGCCCACCACATATCAACTCATTTTTAACCAAGATCGGGCCATTTAAGGTTTGCAATCGATTCGGTACGAAAAACTGGCTTAGGCGGGTTGCGAATTGAACTTGTTGCAGCTAGGCATGGTAAAAATTACGATGGCTCACCAGCCACTGGGTGAGCTTGAGGAAAAACGGACCGCGGATCTGACACGTCTCTGTCAAACAGGATGATTAAAAACCTTTCACCAATCAAAGAAAAATGTTAATTTATTAGGCAATCATCCGCAGCTTCCGGACGTCGGATCCTAAAGGGTGGTGCTAAAAAAATCTAACACGCTTTGATTGCGAATTGGGTCTCCTCTAGATCCGGTCCAAGATGCCTTTGCGGTAATTCTGCAACAGGCGCGGTGAATTCGGTAAGTTCTTTTAAATACTACCGAAATTCTCCCAAAAAAATTGACTTTTCCCAAAAAAAATGCTTGTCACGCATCCGGTACAGTGATAGCTGTACAGCAATCGCTGAACAGTCTGATCTGACTGGACAGTGATATGCGGTGGTCGGGGTTGATCACCCGGCGCACCAAGACGTGACGTCACTAAAGTTAAGATCTTAGGAGAATGACAAATGTCTCTCGCATTTGACGCAACATATTATCAGGCACAGCGCCCGGACGTTTACAATGCGTTCGTCGCGACTGCCGGCTCCACCGGCCTGACCTGGGCTGAGTTCGCTGCTCAGCACTACGACTCTTTCGGTCGTTTTGAAGGCACCAACCCGACCGCGTCCTTCAGCACCAGCTATTACCTGGAAACGTACACGGACGTTGCCGCTGCTGGCGTCAACCCGTTTGACCACTTCCTGAACTTCGGCGCGACAGAAATGCGCGTTCCGTTCAGCACGTTCCCGGCGGCTTCTTTTGATTCTGCAACATACCTTGCTGCAAACACTGACGTTGAAGCTGCTATCGCTGCTGGCACTTTCGCCAACGCTTACCAGCACTGGGTTCTGTTTGGTCAGTTCGAAGGCCGCTCCGGCGCTCCGACTGTTGAAACACCGAACACCGGCAACAGCTTCGTCTTCACCTCCACTGTTGGTGAAAACCTGGTTGGCACCACCGGCGACGACACCTTCACAGGTATCCTCGGCACCGACGCCAACATCCAGGCTCTGGACACAGCTGACGGCCTGAGCGGCAACGATACGCTGACCATCCTGCTGAATAGCAACGCTGCTCTTGATCTGCCGACAGGTTTCTCGTCTTCCAACATCGAGAATGTTTTCCTGCAGTCTGAACAGGCTGGCGGTGTACTTCAGAACAACGGCACAAGCACTGACGCGACCGCATTCAGCGGTGCAACCGCTGTTTGGCAGGTCAACGACTTCGCTGCTGCCGGTACAATCGTTGGTTCCGGCCAGACTGCCGGCTTCAAGGACGGCACAACTGTCGCTGCTGACGGTGACGTCACTGCCGCAGCTGGTGTTACTTCCGTATCTGTTGCTCTCGACACTGTTGGTACAGGTTCTGTTATCACCATTTCTGAAACAACGGCTGGTGGCGTGACTTCTGCAACGATCGCTGGTTCTGTCGGTGGTGCTGGTGCTTTGTCGGCCGACTTTGGTGGTTCTACAACTGCTCTTGCTACTGCAAACCTCGGCCTGACAACAAGCGGCACAGTCACTCTGACCGCTGACGCGGCTATCCTGACGACCCTGGACATGTCCAGCTCGACTGGTAACATCACTATCAGCACAGGTGGTACTGCGTTCACGAAACTTGCTACCATCACTGGTGGTTCCGGTAACGACGTGATCTCGTTCGATCAGAACGGAACAGCAACTGTTGACTTGACTGTTGATGGTGGTGCAGGCAACGACACACTTACGCTGTTGGACTCTGCGACACCGACCAAACTTCTGACGATGACCGGTGGTGCCGGCAACGACACCTTCGACTTTGATGATCTCATCAACGTCACTGACGAGGCTAACTTCGCTGATACCCTGATCACCGTTTCTGACTTCGACGCGTCCACTGACGTGATCGATGTTGCAGGTGTTGGTGCTCGTGACGTTCTAACCAACACTGAGCTGGCAAACATTGCTGCAGCTGCTTCTTTGGAAGCTGCGATCGATCTTGCTGGTGCAGCGACCAGCGCTGGTGAAGTCAGCGTCTTCGTTTACGGTGGCAACGGCTACATGCTGCACTCTGTTGCGGGTGGTGCACTGGCTGACAACGATGGTCTGGTTCAGATCACCGGCCTGACCGACGTCTCTGTCCTGAACGGCACGAACTTCATCTCTGCATAATCCGCAGGGAAGTTTCGAAACTCGGGAGGGGGCAGTTTTCTGCCCCCTCCTTTTTGTGCCTCGTTGGAAACCGAAGCACTGATTCAACGCGGGGTTTTTGGAGAACGATTTGATTTCTATCGTCACAAAATGCCGCTTGTCACACATCCCGTACAGTGATAGCTGTACAGTAATCGCTAAACGATCCAATTTATCGGACAATGACATGCGATAGTGGGCATTTGACGGATGCTTCAACAGGTGACGTCACGAAAATTTAGATCTTAGGAGAATGACAAATGTCTCTCGCATTTGACGCAACATATTATCAGGC
>CALDSI010000137.1 GCA_937911395.1 uncultured Labrenzia sp. | reverse complement strand
TGTCCCCGGACCGCAGTTCCAACCGCGCGGAAGGTCCGCCGGTCGAAGCTGAACCAGCTGGCTAAGGCCCTAATTATTCAGATTGATTAATTGCGGAGCATGCTTGGCAGCGCGCGCGTTCCTATTTGTGACAAGATCGCATGGCGTTTGGGCGCCGGAAGCTACGCTATCCCAATTGACTCAACATTGAAGGGGGAGACGCTTCAGTGTGCCGTCACGCTAGTGCCGAGGGTCGACGCTGCAGCGGCCGCTGCTGCGGCAGCAGCAGGATTTAGAGGCATCGAGAGTTAATTAATGTACCGCATGACCAGCTCCGGAATGCTCCGAGTGCTTCGATCCAGCCACTCACAGCGCGCTTTCAGGAAATCACGGTAGGTTTTTTCGTGAATGCCGGTCTGCAACATCAACCGCATGATCGCGCCATCAGCATCTGACTTCAGCGTGTCTGACACCACATCGTCCGCGAGATTGATCTTGCGGCTGATCAACCAGATCGCCGCATCCAGCCGTTGTTCCTCAAAAAGGGTCCGCAAGATCGCATCAAAGGAGAGCTCACCATTGGCGATCTGTACGCTTGCCTCATGACGGGAATAAATAACCCCGTCGATCTCGATGTCGCCTTCGCCGCGTTTGATGTTGTTGATCTGCGCGGCCAGCTTCTCCAGCGTTTCTTCCTCAATGGCCCGTTTCAACGGGGCAGGGAAGATTGGACAGTTGGTCTCCAGGATTTGCATTTGGGTTTCCAGGAATTCACTGTCCCGGAGCGCGCGCCGGGCAAGGCCGCCGAGAACTTCGACTTCCGTGTTTGCAAAGATCAACAGTGCTAGGACACCGCGGACGGAGAAAGGGGCGTCGAGATTTTCCAGGAGCGCATGAACCACTGGCCGGGCGCTTCTGGCGATAAGTTTGTCGGTGGCCTCTTCGCTGAGATCGTCCCGGTGCGCCATAACAGCCCGTTTGTCGTTTCCGCCGTCGGTAGCGATTGCCATAAGGGCGTCCTGGCTGATCACCGGGGAGCATTCGATAACAGGTTCGGAGAGGGCAAAATCTTCTTGGGCGAGACGGTCAGCAAGGTCCGGAATAATCCGATTGGTTTTGGCGAGACGGACAACCAGTTCATAGCGTGCGCTGCGGTCCAGCTGATCGAAGACGGACAGCACGATCCTGGAAAAGAGTTCGCGCTCGTTTTCCGTAGGGTCGTTGTCTTCCGAACGCGCATATTCCCCCACAAGGGTCCGGATCAATTTTGAGCGTGCTTCAGGTTCTTTGATGCGCGCGAGTTGTTCAAGTTGTTCTATGAGCACCTAAAAACCAAACTTCTTTCGGAGTGGCGTTCTGCAATGATCGGTATTATTTCAAATACTGTGTTAATTTTTCTCTACTTGTCGGCATGAGAAAACTGCCGTGGCTGATCCGCGATTTGGCATTTTGCGCCAACGGTTGGTGGCCATGAGCGCGAGCCAATATCTCCGGTGAAACAAGATCGCTCAGTGTTGGAGATTATACCCGAATCTGGTGGTCGGGCATTGCGCAGCAATACCCGCTATCCGCCTCCGAAACTCTTGACCAGGGATCCCGCCACAAGGTTCCAGCCATCTACCAGAACAAAGAAAATCAGTTTGAAAGGCAGAGAGATCACCACTGGTGGCAACATCATCATACCCATCGACATGAGGACGGATGCAATCACAAGGTCAATGATCAGGAATGGCAGATAGAGCAAGAATCCGATCTCGAACGCCCGTCTGAGTTCGGAAATCATGAAGGCCGGAATGAGGACCGCCATCTCGAGATCTTCCGGTGTTTCGGGGGCGTCCCGGCCAGACAGTTCCTGAAACAGCATCAGATCTTTTTCCCGCACCTGTGACAGCATAAAGTCCCGGAACGGCTCGGATGCCCGTTCATAGGCCTGATCGATTTCGATATCGCCATCGATCAGGGGCTGGATACCTGCGTCATAGGCCGCTTGAAGCGTCGGCATCATGATGAAGGCAGACAGGAACAGGGCGAGACTCACCATCACCATGTTGGGAGGTGCGGTCTGAAGGCCGATTGCCGACCGCAAGAGCGACAGAACCACCACGATCCGGGTAAAGCTCGTCACCATCACAAGGATGGACGGTGCCAAAGACAGCACCGTCAAAAGGATCACGAGTTGGACCGCACGCTCTGTCAGGTTCGCGTCATCCCCGAAGCCAACGGAGATTTCCTGCGCCTGCGCAGGCAAGGTGAGTGCAATGGCACCCATTGCAAACACGAGGCTTGCGGTTAGATGTTTAAGCCAGTGGATGCGGCTAATGCGGCCCGTCATTGTTTCGGCTGTCCACCCAATTCATCCAGAATTTTCGCCATCTCTGCTTCGATCGGATTGCGGTCGCCAATGCCTTGGTCCTGCGGGGCCTGGGCCTGCTTGCCAGTACCGACGTCTTTTTTGTCTTCGCTGGTGTTTTCGGCAGCTGCGGCCGCCTTGTCCGGCTCGCTCACGTCGTGCGCGTCTTTTTTCTCGTCTGGTTTTTTGGTCTCCACAACGATGTCGGCTGGCTTTTCCTCAGATGGTTCTGATGCCGATGCTGCAATCTGTTGTGGTTCTGTGCTGGCTGTGGTCGTGGCCGGCTCGTCGAACAATTCCTTTTCAATGCTCTCGGCCATGACATTTGTCAGATCCGCTTTTTCTGCCGACGAGGAGTTGTCTTCAGTCTGTTTCAGTTCAGCCAGCTTTTCAGCTGCAGGTTCTGCTTCCGCTGCGACTTCCTGTCTTTCGGCTTGTTGGCTTGAACCGTGCAAAGTCTCTTGAGACTGGGTTGTGGTATTGGTTTTTGGGGGCAGGACAGGCTCACCCCGTTTTTGCGAGCTGTCCGTCTCGCCCGGTGTTACCAACGCCGTTTTTGCCCGGGCTGCTGGACCAGAAGCTGGCGGCGATATTTTTGCAGACCCATAGGACGGCCGGTCTTTTGGAGAGAATGGCCGCGCCAATGAACTCAAAGAGCTGCTGAGACGGGAAGCCGGTTTTGGGGCCTCATCCTTGGTTGCAGACAGAACAGGCGCAGAACTGTCCGGTTCTGGTTTCGCCGCGGTGACCGTTGAAGCGGAGAGGGGCGGTGCCTTGTCATTCGAAACCGGGTTTGCAGGTGCAACGGTGACCGGCGGCGTCTGCGCATTTGCTGAACTCGGTACTGGTGTGTGCTCAGTGGGGCGAGGACTTACCGGCTGAGCGCTTTTGTTATGGCTGATTGAGCCCATGGAGGGGCGAGGGCTTCCGGCCACGGTATGTGGCTTCGCGGGTGCCGTAGGCGAGGAGGGCTGTGGTGCCTGGCGTGGCGGAACAGCAGAGGCGGCCGGTGTTATGGGCGCGCTCTCTACCGGTGTGGTCAGTGCCGGTACGGGTGGCGTTGCCGTTGCTACTGCCGTTGATGGTGCCGCTTGCGCCGGCGCTTTCAGATCGGGCGCTTGATGAGGTTGCTGTGCAGCCGCGCTGTCTTCCGGTGTCAGCGGAATATCCGGACCAGGAGCAAGCGGTGCCTTGATGCCTCCTGCCTGCGCTGCGGCCTGATGCGTGCCGGTTCTGGTTTGCCCGGCAGCGAGCGGCATGTTTCGGATGATGTTCTGCTCAACCACGACATCTGTCGGACCGCCGACAAGAATCAGATGTTCGATATTGTCCCGGCGCACCAGCAAAAGCCGGCGGCGATTGTCGATCGCGGCACTGTCCATAAGTCCGATCCGCGGCTGACGCCCGCGCGACTGTGTAATCCGGCCGCCCATCAGCCGTTTGATGATGAATATGAACAATCCAAACAGGGCCAGAACAACCGCCAGAGAAATGATCAGCGCCAACCCCTGCGCCACGCTTTCTCCGACCTGAAATGTGTTTTGAATCCAGTTGTACATCTTTACCTCGTGCCGTCCCTTGGCGCCCAAACCGGGAGACAGCGTTTACTGTTAAATGTGTTCCTGATGACGGCTTGTGGCGTTTATCCCCAGCAATTCCGAACATCACCGCGTTGGTGCGTGCCCATTCAAATCGGCTGTAATTGCCTGCCCTTTTCGTTCAGTGCCGCACCTGTTCTGGCTGCTCATGGCAATTTCTGCCGCTTGATGCCCCGCCTCGAATCTCCCTTAGTCTTAAAGTTAACAGAGCTAGGCAGAATTTGCCTGTCGCTGAGGTGCGGTTATTCGCGAAATGCACGGAAAACATGCGGGGGTATGGCGAAAAATTAACGTCAGAGCCGCTAGCGTTAAGGATGGTTAACCACTCGTTAACCTTTTCATCGGCAATGTTTGCCTGTTGGTTAACAGAAAGTGAATCGGATGGCTTTTACAGACTTGCCTCTGTTCCAGGCGCTCAAATCCAAGATGCAATGGCACCAAACGCGCCAGGGCGTCTTGGCTGAAAACATTGCGAACTCGGATACGCCTGAATTCGAGGCGCGTGATGTCAAAGCCTACTCGTTTGATGATCACATAGGACGCGAGGCTTTTGGTCTGACGACGGAGCGCACCTCCGTTGCCCACATATCCGGAATGATCGGGTCGGGTATCGGTGGCAAGGCAGAGCGCCGCGACAGTTTTGAAATCACACCGAGCGGCAATGCGGTCAACCTGGAAGAGCAGATGATGAAAATCACGCAGAACCAGATGGACTTTCAGGCAGCAACCACCCTGTACACCAAAGGGCTTGGGTTGATCCGAACCGCACTTTCCAAGACCGCGTAACAGCACGGCAATGCAATGAGGAGTGACATCCTATGGATCTGATGAAATCCCTGTTCATCTCTGCTTCCGGCCTGAAAGCGCAGAACGGACGGATGCGCGTGATTGCGGAAAACATCGCCAACGCAAACTCGACCGCCCGGACCCCGGACGAAGAGCCGTACCGGCGGAAAATCCCGACTTTTCAGTCCGAGTTTGACAAGCAACTTGGCGCCGACAAGGTGGAGCTCGGACGGATTGTCGAAGACAAGTCCGCTTTCAAGTCGACCCATATGCCTGGGCATCCGGCGGCGGATGAAAACGGCTATGTGCTGCAGCCGAATGTTAGCACTCTAGTTGAATCGGCCGACATGCGGGAAGCTCAACGCTCCTATGAAGCTAACCTCAACGTCATCGAAACCACGCGCAAAATGCTGCAGCGGACGATCGATATCCTGCGGGCCTGAGTGCACTTGCGCCATCGCCTGAAGAAACCGGATTAAGGAAGTAACCCATGTCGACAATGTCCATTGCCAACAATGCCTACCAGATGGCGGCACAGCTTCAGCAGCAGGCTAAAGCGATAGAAGATCCGACACCTGTTCGTGAGCAGGTCGATTTTGGGCAGATGGTGCAAAGCGCGGTTGAAAATGTCGTTGACCAGGGCCGGGTGGCGGACGCCAAGGCTGTCGGTTTGATTGAAGGCAAGGCCGATGTTGTCGATGTTGTGACCGCCGTTGCCGAAGCTGAGGTTACACTGGAGACTATGGTTGCGGTCCGCGACCGTGTGATTTCGGCCTATGAAGAAATCATGCGGATGCCGATCTGATCTGATTTTGTTTTTGTTTGAGAGCGCTGTCGCGCGGAGGTGGTGTGATGACCGGTCCTGAAGTGCTTGATCTGGCCCGGTCTGCTGTGTGGGCGATGATCCTGATTGCCGGGCCAACCATGGTGATCGGTTTGCTCGTCGGTGTGATCATCGCACTGTTTCAGGCATTGACGCAGATCCAGGAAATGACACTGGTCTTCGTGCCAAAAATCCTCGCGATCTTTGTGACGCTTCTGCTTTCCCTTCCGTTCATGAGCCAGGTTCTGGAAGGTTTTATGGCTGAAATCGCCGAGATGATCCTTACCACCGGTCCGGTTTGAGGCCTGAGGGATGACGATCGAGCTTGATTTTCTGCCAGACGTTGCTGCCGCATTCATGCTGATGTTTGCGCGTCTTGGCACGATGATCATGCTGCTTCCAGCTCTTGGTGAAAGTTCGATCCCAACCAGATTTCGTCTGACAATTGCTCTGGCGCTGACCTTGGTGCTCTATCCGGTCGGTTCCCAACTCTATCCGGCGGACCTGGTTTCAAACCCGGCACAGCTGGGTGTTCTCTTGATCAGTGAAATTGTCATCGGTGTTGCAATAGGGCTCTGCGCAAAATTGGTGACGTCTGCCGTGCAGATCGCTGGCGTGATCATGGCGAACCAGTCAGGGCTTGCTTTCGCGCTTGGTACGGACATCTCCAACGAGGGCCAGCAAGGCGCGCTTTAC
>CALDSI010000136.1 GCA_937911395.1 uncultured Labrenzia sp. | reverse complement strand
GTCAGCGCGAGCCGGTCTTCTGGTGACAACGATAGAGCTGTCTTGATCGCCGACGCCAGAGCATCGCTATCGCCCTGTGGAACGCGCCATCCTGTGCGGTCCTTTTCCGGAACATCGGGCGGTGCAAGAACTGTTTCAGGCACAGCGCCAAGATCGGAAACGATAACTGGGACCCGGGCCGCTTGAGCTTCAACGGCCGCCCGGCCGAAGGCCTCCGGTTCGACCGAGGCGACGACAGCCAGATCGGATAGCGCCATGGCTGCGGGTACGTCTGCGCAATGGCCAACCAGTCTGACCTGATCCTGTAGGTTCCAATCCGCGATCATCTGCTTCAATTCCGCCACATAACCATCCCGGCCTTGAGCATCGCCGGCAAGAATGGCAATCGGTGCCGTGGTTCCGGATGCTTTGAGCGCGCCCATGGCCTCGATCAGAACCTTCTGACCTTTCCAGCTCGTCAGGCGGGCCATGTTCATGATAACGGGACGGCCTGTGGGAACGCCCCAACTGTCTTTCAGGGCCTGCCGACGCAAGGCACTGACATTTTCCGGCGCGAGACCTTTCAAATCGGAGCCGCGATGGATCACGGCAATACGGTTTTTCGCAAAGGGATGCCGGTCGGTAATCAGATCGGCAATGTATTTGGAGTTCGCAATGACGGTGTCGCCGCGGGCCATGATGGAGTTGTAAAGGCCTTTGACCGCATTCGATTGGCTGTAGCTGCCATGATAGGTGGTGACAAACGGAATATGCGTCCGCCGGGCAGCAAAGAGCGCAGACCAGGCGGGTGCCCGGCTTCTGGCGTGAATGATGTCAACGCCTTGTGCGCGGATGAGGTCACCCAGAAGGCCTGCGTTTTTCCAAAGTGTGACCGGGTTTTTTGACTTAACCGGCAGAGTGAAATGCCGGGCACCCGCATCTTCCAGTTCGCGGACCATCTGCCCACCCTGACTTGCGACCAGAGCTGTTCCACCTGCAGCAATAATTGCACGCGCAATGTCGACAGTCGTGCGTTCCGCGCCCCCTGAGGTCAGATCGGGGATCACTTGCAAAACGGTTGTGGCGGTGGGCAGGGACACCAGCAGAACTCCGGGCGGTCTTTCAAAAAACGGAAGGCTGTGCCAAAGGACACGAGCTAAAGAAACTGAAAGAGAGCCATAGTATGGGCGCGGCGGAACCGCAATTCATTGAGGTCGGAAAAAACGGTCAGAGGCGGAAAATCGCTGTCCGGAAGAATGCAGGAAGATCGCCCGGTCTCATGTGGCTGTCGGGTTTCAAGTCTGACATGAGCGGAACCAAGGCCGAGGCCCTGTCTGCATTTGCTCGGGAGCGAGGGCAGGAAGCGGTTTGCTTTGATTATTCCGGGCACGGACTTTCGGAAGGGGTTTTCGAAGAGGCGTGCGTGTCCGATTGGCTGGAAGAAGCCGAGGCGGTGTTCGACACCTGCACGGGCGGTGAAACCATCCTTGTTGGCTCATCCATGGGCGGCTGGATTGCTCTTCTCCTGGCTCTCTCACGCAAGGAAACAAGCCGGATCAAGGGTTTGATTTTGATCGCGCCAGCGACTGACTTCACTGAGGAGCTGATGTGGAAAGAGCGGTTCTCTGACGATATTCGCGCGGCGATCTTGCAGGACGGACGCTGGGAGCAGCCGTCCGACTACAGTGATGATCCTTATGTCATCACTCGCAAGTTGATCGAAGACGGGCGGTCTCATTTGCTGTTTGGCCGTTCTCTTCATATCGGAGTGCCGGTGACAATCCTGCAAGGCGCGCTGGACCCCGATGTTCCACTTGGTCATGCGGAACGGCTGGTGCAGGCTCTGCCGCAGGATGATGTCTCGTTTACAGTTGTTCCGGACGGTGATCACCGTTTGTCGCGGCCGGAAGATATCGAGTTGCTGATCCGGTCTGCCGCCTCCATGATTGGGTCCGTGTCCTCTTAAAGGCCCTTGGCAAGCGGCTTGCGGATTCCGATCGGCGGCGCCTTAACGGCCTTGAATGACTTCTTTCTCGCAATCCAGAAGATGAATGGTCATCTCGGTGTAGAGGCTGAATTCGCTCACCTTCGATGCACGCCCGCGCAGGAACATTTCAACATCATTGGATGCGTAGTTGGCCGCAGTGGTTTTTCGCAAGAAACAGCTGCAACGGGGCGCGTCCATATTGCTTTTGCTCTCACACAAGGCGGTGTGTTCACTTGGCTGACTCGAGCCACCGGCCGTCCCGTCTGTCGTGCAAATTTGACGAAGTTCATCCAACTTGGCGAGTGCTTGCGCAGAGAGCCGGTCCGGATCGTAGGCGTAGTAAAATGAGAGATCGACGTTGGAAACATTTGTGTCCAGTGACTTAGTGAATATGCAGCCGCATTGGTCTGCCGAGAGGCCAAGCTCAGTCTGGCAGGCGTTCGACATTCGTGCCCATCTGTTTTCAGACGCTGAGAGC
>CALDSI010000135.1 GCA_937911395.1 uncultured Labrenzia sp. | reverse complement strand
CTCACATGTCGGCTCGGTGGCGCTCCTTCCTCCCCCGGCTAACGTTTCACGCACCCCCCCGCGCGGCGCTGCCGCCGCGCGCCCAATCTTCCTTGGTCTTGGCGTAGAATTCCTCGAACCGGCTCTCTTCAATCGCGTCCCGCATGCCCTGCATCAGTGTCTGATAGTAGGCGATGTTGTTCCAAGTCAGCAGCATTCCGGAAAGAGCTTCTCCGGCGCGAAACAAGTGGTGAAGATAAGCGCGGCTGTACGTGCTTGTCGCCGGACATGCGCTCTCTTCGTCCAAGGGGCGTGGATCGTCCTGGTGGCGGGCGTTCTTCAAGTTGACCTTGCCAAACCGGGTGTAAGCCAGTCCATGCCGTCCGGCACGTGTCGGCATAACACAATCAAACTGATCGATCCCGCGTTTCACGCTTTCCAAAAGATCGTCGGGTGTGCCGACGCCCATCAGATAACGCGGCTTGTCGACCGGCATCACTGGAGTGGTGATGTCGAGCATTCTCAGCATCACTTCTTGCGGCTCTCCGACCGCAAGGCCGCCAACGGAATAGCCTTCCATCGGCAATTTGCCGAGCTCCTCGGCTGAGCGAATGCGGAGTTCCGGAACATCACCGCCCTGGACTATGCCGTAAAGCCCCTGCCCCTTGCCCGGACCACCCATTTTTTCAAATTGACTCCGCGAGCGTTCGGCCCAGCGAAGGGACAATTCCATGGCGCGCTGAACTTCTTCGCGCGGGCTCGGCAGTTTGATACATTCATCCAGTTGCATTTGAATATCGGAGCCGAGCAAACCCTGGATTTCGACAGACCGCTCCGGTGTCAGATGATGCTTGCTGCCGTCGATATGGCTTTGGAACCGGACCCCATCCTCTTCCAACTTGCGCAGTTGCGCCAGGGACATCACCTGAAATCCGCCACTGTCAGTCAGGATCGTATGCGGCCAGTTCATGAATTTGTGCAGGCCGCCGAGCCGATCGACCCGTTCGGCCGTCGGGCGGAGCATCAAGTGATAGGTGTTGCCAAGGACCACATCCGCACCGGTTTCGCGCACATGGCCGGTGAACATGGCTTTCACCGTTGCCTGTGTGCCGACAGGCATGAAGGCGGGCGTGCGAACAACACCATGCGGTGTCGTGATTTCACCGCGGCGCGCCATACCGTCCGTGGTGATCAGTTTAAAGCCGAATTTTTTGGGCTCGGTCATGACGATACGTCCTGGCTTGCGTCTGGAAACAACAGCGACGCATCGCCATAGCTGTAAAATCTGTATTCGGTGTCGATGGCATGCTGATAAGCAGCCCGCATGGTCTCAAGGCCTGAAAGCGCGGAGACCAGCATGAAAAGTGTCGACCTCGGCAGATGGAAATTGGTCATCAGCGCATCGATGGCTTTGAACTTATATCCAGGCGTGATGAAGATCGACGTCTCATCTGCAAATGGGACGATCGTCCCGGTTTCCTGGGCCGCGCTTTCAAGAATGCGCAAGGACGTGGTTCCAATGCTGACCACCTTGTTGCCCCGCGCCTTGACGGCTTGAAGAGCCGCAGCGGTTTCCTCCGACACTTCTCCCCATTCGGCATGCATCTTGTGATCGTCGGTATCGTCGGCTTTTACCGGGAGAAACGTTCCTGCCCCGACATGCAGCGTCACCCGGTGCATCTCAATTCCGCGCTCCTTGATGGCTGCAAGGAGCTCAGGAGTAAAATGGAGACCAGCCGTCGGAGCTGCGACTGCGCCGTCCTTTTCCGCAAAGATCGTCTGATAGTCTTGCCGGTCCTGCGCGTCTTCGCCGCGTTTTTGCGCGATATAAGGCGGCAGAGGAATGTGACCCACCTGTGCAATGGCAACATCCAGCTCTGGTCCGGAACAGGCGAACACCAGCAGAACCTCGCCGCCGTCGGATTTTTCCGTCACCGTCGCCGTCAACCGGGCGCCGTTGCCTTCGAAAACGGCAAGATCATCGACTTGGAGTTTTTTGGCCGGGCGGACAAAAGCCTTCCACCGGTCGGCCGCTGACCTCAGGTGCAAGGTGACACTGATCCCTGCTTCAATATCGCCGCGCAGCCGTTTGCCCTCCAGCTGCGCCGGAATGACCTTGGTATCGTTGAAGACAAGCGCATCGCCCGGCTCCAAAAGTGCAGGAAGATCGCGCACGCCCTTGTCGCTCAGCTCAGGCGTTTCACCGGGGCGCACAACAAGCATGCGCGCGGCATCACGTGGCCGCGCAGGCCGCAAGGCAATTCTCTCATTCGGCAGCTCAAAGTCAAATTGATCGACACGCATGGTGAAGGCTAACTAATCCGGTTATCGGGGTGTTCGGTTGGGGCTGATAATGCCGGTTTGGCACCAGGTCAACCGGGGGTAAAAACAAACACAGCGCGGATGTTGCCACCCGCGCTGTAAAAGTCAGAGCTGAAGTCGAGACTTAAGCGTCTGCAGCGACTTTCATCGAGTTGATCTTGTCCGGATTTTGGACAGGCTCACCGCGTTTGATCTTGTCGACATTTTCCATGCCTTCGATCACCTTGCCCCAGGCGGTATATTGGCGGTCAAGGAAGGTGGCATCGTCGAAGCAGATGAAAAACTGGCTGTCGCCGGAGTTCGGGTCCTGAGCACGCGCCATGGAACAAACGCCGCGGACATGCGGTTCGGCGTTGAATTCCGCCTTCAACTTTGTGCCGGAACCGCCGGTACCTGTGCCATTCGGGCACCCGGTCTGGGCCATGAAACCCTCAATCACACGGTGAAAGACGATGCCGTCATAAAACCCGTCGCGTGTGAGTTCCTTGATGCGTGCAACATGGTTCGGAGCGAGATCCGGGCGCAGCTCGATGACCACACGGCCATCTTTCAGATCCAGATAAAGCGTGTTTTCCAGGTCCTGTTGTGCGACGGCCATGGCCGGCAGGATGATCAGGGACGCCAGGACAGCCAGGGCTGTGAAAATTCGTGACATTGGTTACTCCCGCAGTTCACGTCGTTGACATGGGGTGAGTTGGGATTAGCTCAAGACGGCTTCAGTCCGGTCTTGCACGCTGGCGCAAGGGTTCTGCAACCGGCTCTGGGACAAAAGCGGAGATTTCCCCGCCCATTTGCGCGATTTGGCGCACCAAAGTGGCCGTAATGTGCCGCACCGCCGGAGATGCCGGGAGGAACACGGTTTTTATGTCCGGCTCCAAGGTTCCGTTCATTCCGGCCATTTGCATCTCGTAATCAAGATCGGTCCCATCACGCAGCCCTCTCACCAGATAATCGGCCTTCTGGGTGCGCGCTGTATTGATCACGAGATCGGAGAACGCGATCACCTCAATCCGGTTCGCTTCAGCTTCTGAGAACTCGGCAACCGCCGAGTTATGGATCAGCTCAACCCGTTCTTCGAAAGAAAAAAGCGGTTTCTTTCCCGGGTGAATGCCGATGGCCACAACAACCTTGTCCGCCAGCGCAAGCGACTGTCTCAAGATGTCCATATGGCCGTTTGTTACCGGGTCGAACGAGCCCGGGTAAAGCGCGATACGTGTCATGGGCTCATCCTTACTCTGGCACTCGCCGCATCACAAGGCATCCGAGCCCGTGAAAGACAATTTCCGCCATGCGACATTGTGTGATGGCGGTCACAGGTTTCTTGCCGGACATGGGCCAAGGTGGCCTCATCAACAAACGGCGTGAGCAGGAGCCAAGACGATGAGGAGCAGCAGTTTTTACAAAACAACCGGTCATCACCAGGTTGCCCGTACCTTTACAGCGAAAACCAAAGCCATGGACCCGATAGCAAATTTCAAATTGGCCTCGATCTTCATCCTGGCCCTGCTGACTGTCCTGATCGCAGGCATCATCAGCATGAACGCGAGCAACGCTTCACAGGCACAAGAAGTTGGTCAGACAGCACCGCAGGGCATGATGGCGACCAAGACTGACCGCGCTGTCATCCCGGCAAAGGCTGCCAACTGTGAAAGCCAGACCTGGGGCGCTTGGAGCGCTGAATGTGCCGCTGAGCTGACCGGTGCCTCCAAGGTTCGCACCGTTTCCTACGTCACGATCGAAAAACAGCCGAACACCGTCAACCAGACCATTTTGGCCCGCTACCCAACGACCAACTGATCTACAACCTCCAAAACCCAATATCCCCAACGGCAAACAGCGGCTCAGGTTCCACCCTGGCCGCTGTTGTCGTTTTCGGTTTCCCAAATTGCGAAGAACCTCTCCAAATCCGGCAAATCCTGACCAACCAGGATCAGCAACAAATTCATCATAGCGTCTGTTTTAATTGACTTATTTCAGGTCAAGAAGCCTTGGCAAAGAGTTTGCTCCTTCAGCTATATCAGCGCTTCGGCGCAACATCACAGGGAGCAGAATGATGACGAAGACCCACGCAACACGCCGCCATCGCGCCACTACATGGACCCGGGGTACACTGATCAAGAATTACGAGGATCTTGGTATCGCCGCTTTGCATGCGGCGCTGGTATGCAAAAATTTTCGGTCACCGGCACAAGCAGCCAATCTAGCTTCGACTTGGCATGGCGCCCCGAACATGTCCGGTATTCTTGCAGGCGTTGCAGAGAGTTGAGCTGGCAAGAGAACAACCTGAATCTGACAAAGAAAAGGGCGGCATATCCATCTCTGAAATGCCGCCCGAATTCTAGGTGTTACTTATCTGAACCTGAGGAGCTGTCCGGTGTGTCACCATCGCCCCCCTCGTCTGATCCAGCGTCGCCCTCGGCTGCGCCACCTTCTGGCAGTTCGCCTTCGACGAGCTCTTCATCCTCATCAACCTCGGAGATCCCTTCAACGGCGACGACCTTCTCGTCCTCGGCCGTCTTGAAAATGATCACCCCTTGGGTCGCGCGGCCGGCGATGCGGATGCCGTCGACCGGGCAACGGATTAACTGACCGCCATCTGTTACCAGCATGATCTGATGACTGTCTTCGACCGGGAACGAGGCAATCAAGCCGCCATTCCGGTTGTTGACGGCCATTGCCGTAATGCCCTTACCGCCACGCCCGGTGACACGGTACTCGAAAGACGACGTCCGTTTGCCATATCCGTTTTCGGAAATGGTAAAGATGATCTGTTCCGCAGCACTCTTTTCCGCATAGCGTTCCTGAGACAACTCGCCTGCAACAGCACCGTCCTCGTCAGCAGCCCCGCCATTTTCATCCGCTTCACCGCGCATGGCCCGGGAAAGTTTCAGATATGCAGCGCGCTCCTCGGCATCGACGTCGATATGATGCAGGATTTGCATGGAGATGATACGGTCTCCGTCCGCAAGCCGGATGCCGCGAACACCTACTGAGTTCCGTCCGGCAAAAACGCGAACGTCCGTGACAGGGAAACGGATACACTGGCCGGAATTCGTGGTCAGCATGACATCCGAATGCTCAGAACATGTGTCGACGCCGACAATGCCGTCGCCATCTTCCAGCTTCATGGCAATCTTGCCGTTCCGGTTGATGTTGACGAAATCGGAGAGCTTGTTCCGGCGCACGGTGCCGCGCACCGTTGCAAACATGACGTCGAGGTTTGCCCAGGTGTCTTCGTCCTCCGGCAACGGCAGAATTGAGGTGATCTGTTCGCCTTGCTCCAGCGGCAGCATGTTGACCAAGGCTTTGCCGCGCGAGGTCGGGCCGCCAAGAGGCAGACGCCAGACCTTCATCTTGTAGCAAATGCCACGAGAGGAGAAAAACAGAACCGGCGTATGCGTGTTGGCAACAAAGAGACGGGTGACGAAATCCTCATCCTTGGTCGCCATGCCCGACCGGCCCTTGCCGCCGCGGCGCTGCGCGCGGTAAGTCGCAAGCGGAACACGCTTGATGTAGCCGCCGTGAGACACGGTCACGACCATGTCTTCGCGTTGGATCAGGTCTTCTTCGTCAAAGTCTGCTCCGCCTTCGATGATTTCGGTCCGACGCGGGGTTGCGAATTCTTCCTTGATCTCCAACATCTCGTTGCGGACGATTTCCTGGATCCGCGCCCGGGAGCGAAGAATGTCGAGATAGTCGCTGATTTCGGCGCCAATCTTGTTGAGCTCTTCCTCGATTTCGTCCCTGCCCATAGCCGTCAGGCGCTGCAGGCGGAGATCAAGGATCGCGCGGGCCTGTTCTTCGGACAGCTTGTAAGTGCCGTCCTCTTGAACCATGTGGCGCGGATCGTCGATCAGGCGGATCAGATCTTCCACGTCCCTGGCCGGCCAGTTGCGTTCCATCAATTGCGCGCGCGCAGTCGCCGGATCCGGGGCCGCCCGAATGAGTTTGATCACCTCATCAATATTGGCGACAGCAATACCCAGACCGACCAAGATGTGGGCGCGGTCGCGACATTTTTTCAGCAGGTATCTGGTACGGCGCTGGATGACCTCTTCGCGAAAGGCAACGAAAGCCTTCAGCATGTCGGAAAGGTTCATCTGCTCCGGCTTACCACCGTTCAGCGCCACCATGTTCGCCCCAAAAGACGTCTGCAGCTGACTGAACCGGTAAAGTTGGTTCAAAACCACATCCGGCACGGCATCGCGCTTAAGCTCAATGACGACCCGCATGCCGGAGCGGTCACTTTCATCACGAATATCGGAGATGCCTTCGACGCGCTTGTCGCGCACCATCTCGGCGATCTTTTCGATCATCGTGGACTTGTTGACCTGGTAGGGGATCTCCGAAACGATAAGGGCCCAACGATCCTTGCGAATTTCTTCGGTGTCCACCTTCGCCCGCATCGGCACGGACCCGCGGCCCGTCTCATAAGCGCTGCGGATGCCAGACCGGCCAAGGATCATGCCGCCGGTGGGGAAGTCCGGCCCGGGTACGATCTGCATGAGCTCTTCC
Organism: uncultured Labrenzia sp.; assembly: GCA_937911395.1. Classification (GTDB taxonomy): domain Bacteria; phylum Pseudomonadota; class Alphaproteobacteria; order Rhizobiales; family Stappiaceae; genus Roseibium. The sequence goes on along the minus strand of CALDSI010000135.1, from coordinate 2,355 downwards.
AGCGTCATCGCCGGGTTTTCCATGATCGCGATGGAGGCGTCGATCACTTCGCCCAAATTGTGCGGTGGGATGTTTGTCGCCATGCCGACCGCGATACCGCCGGCACCGTTGACCAGAAGGTTCGGGAACTTTGCAGGTAGAACGACCGGCTCGGATTCGGAGTTGTCGTAGTTCTCCTGAAAATCGACCGTTTCCTTGTCGATGTCATCGAGAAGCCGGTGCGCAACCTTTTCCAACCGACACTCGGTGTAACGCATCGCCGCGGCCGGGTCGCCATCGATGGAGCCGAAGTTGCCCTGCCCGTCTATCAGAGGCAAGCGCAGAGAGAAATCCTGCGCCATGCGGACAAGGGCATCATAGATCGCGCTGTCACCATGCGGGTGGTACTTACCCATGACATCGCCGACCACGCGGGCCGACTTGCGGTAAGGCTTGTTCCACTCATAGCCGTTTTCATGCATCGAATAGAGGATACGCCGGTGCACTGGCTTCAAGCCGTCCCGGACGTCCGGCAGCGCGCGGGACACGATCACGCTCATGGCATAATCGAGGTAGCTGCGCTTCATTTCATCGACGATGGAGACCGGCTTGATGTCCGACGGAAGCCCGCCTGAGGGGGTGCTGTTGTCCTGGTCAGCCAAGGAGACACTCATTTGTTTGTTATTGCTGGTGTCTTTATATCCGATTCAATTCGCGGGACCAAATTTGAAGGCGTTTTTGAGCTCGCTAATTATCTTGTAAATTCAATGCCTTATAAATCATATACACAGGCTCACAGAAACATTTCACGAGGCTAGGTCGCGCCAGGGCCAAAAGCCCTGTAAAACGCAGGTCAAACGCCCCATCAGCCTGTCGGAGACACGCGATGATCGACTTTTACATCAATGCCTTCGCCACGCTATTTGTGACCATCGATCCCGTTGGGCTAGCCCCAATGTTTCTGGCAATTACGGCCGGTATGAGCTCCGCCGACCGGCGCCGGGTCGCGGTTCGGGCCACCATCACCGCTGCCGGCATTTTGGGCTTGTTTTATTTCACTGGTCAGACAGTCCTAAATGTTCTTGGCATCTCGGTTTCCGCCTTCCGGGTCGCGGGCGGTATTTTGTTGTTCCTGATTGCCATCGAGATGATTTTCGGCAAACGTCAGGAACGCAAAAGTGAAACGGCCGAAAAAGCGATGGAATCCGCTGCAGCTCATCATGCGACCATCAACGAACTCGCCATCTTTCCCCTTGCCATTCCGTTGATATCCGGCCCGGCTGCCATTTCTGCAATCATTCTCCTGTCCAGCCAGGCCCCGGACACCCTGACCTATGCCGGTCTCGGCGGTGTGATCCTGATCATCCTTATCAGCTGTCTCGGCGCTTTTTTGCTGGCCGAACGCATTGAGCGGGCGCTGGGGGATACAGCCCAGCTGGTCATCACGCGTCTGCTCGGCGTCCTACTTGCAGCGCTTTCGGTGCAATTTGTCGCCGACGGGATCCTCGCGTTCCTGGCATAACCGGTTACGGAAGCTCCAAAAGGAATTCCTGAGGCGATACGCCGTGCACGTTGTCCCGCGCACGGATTACAACGGAGTTGATACCTTCTGGGATCTGAACGCCTGACAAGGACCGGGTAAACGGTTGCTCGTTGACATGCGGGTGCGCCAACACCCTTTTGCCAAGAAGGTCTCCATCCGGCGTATAGACCTCCCAAAGATCTGCATAATGATCCCAACCAGTATCGCCGTGTTTGAGCGTGACAGAAAACGTCCACCCGCCCACGCCCTCTTTCGCCGTTGCATCAACGATCTCCACGTCGCCAGCGACGCTTGCGCCAGAGACGAGCACGCTGATGATCGCGGCGGTGCCTATGGCTCTTATTCCCAGCATTCGGATGCTCCAATGACTTTTTTCAATGCGGCCAGCTTGCCGGGAAATCGAGAGCACCAAAAGTCAAACTTGCGTCAACGCCGATTAACTTGAAGAAATGCGTGGGTTGCGGAAAAACTAAGTTCCAGGGTTTCCAGACCACGTCTGGCTCTTCCGCATGTTGCGAAAGCGCAATCTTGGTGCTGGAACCACAAAACCCTTGTCTAACCGTTCGGGTTCAATTTGGATCCCTCCAAACAGCCCAGACTTTAGCATTTATTTAGAACTCTCGCGCTCTACTGAGTTAAAGCCGTTTTATTCCTGCGAGCATGCCATGCAGTCCGTTGCCAACACGACATATTCTGGTCTTCAAGAACTCGCGTTTGTCGAAGAATCCATGCCGGAATACAATGAGCATATCGTGAAACTCATTTCCGGAGCGCTTTGTGATTGCGAGTCTATCGTAGACTTCGGTGCAGGCATCGGAACATTGGCGGACTTT
>CALDSI010000134.1 GCA_937911395.1 uncultured Labrenzia sp. | reverse complement strand
AAAGTTGGTGTCAGGACAAACCCAAACAGTAACGCGAAGTAACAGTCAACAGTTCTCATTGCACCACCGAAATCTCTCTAGAACCCTTGCCATGTAGCCTTAGCGCAGAAGTCTTTACAGGCGATGTATCCCGGCGTTAATGGCTTTCGTTCAGACTGGCAGTGTTTCCTTGCCCTGTTTCTGAACACGGTACCAGGCCCATAACAACCGAGCTGCCACGCCTCTGTTCGGTGCCCAATCTGAGGCAATCCGGTCCAGTGTTTTCACATCCGGCTTCTCACTCAATTCGAACGCATCGCGAACGGCGATTTGAAGGGCAAGGTCACCGCTTGGAAAAATGTCCGGGTGGCCTGCGCAAAAGAGAAGAAATATGTCGGCCGTCCATCGCCCGATCCCTTTGATCTCACACAACTGGTTGTGCGCGTCTTCGGCCGGGGCCGTTGCCAGACCGGCTAAATCGAGCCCATTCTCGCAGGCTGTTGTTACGGCGCGTAGGGTCCGGATTTTGGGTTTGGACAAGCCAACCGCGGCCAGATCTTCATCGCTAAAGCAGGACAGGTTCTCAGCGGTCAATGGCGTGACCAAGGTCTGCAAGCGGGCGAAGATTGCACTCGCGCTGGCGACGGAGACTTGTTGCCCGGTGATGATGTGCGCCAGTCCTTCAAAGTCAGCTGGTCGACGGCGCAGGGGCAGAGGCCCCGCGGTTTCGGAAACTCTCTTCAGACGCGGATCGGCAGCTAGCAGTTCTGCCAGCTCCCGGTTCAAGTCATCTTCTGTGTGAATTGGCCTCATTACGGGACTTCGATGATCTCCATGCTTGCGCAAGGGCTTTGGAATGATAGGAACGGTTAGCCGTAAAAGACCCGCAGCCTCCGATCAACCGTTCTCAAGCTTCATGACCGAGCCTGTCTTTCGTTTCGCGCCTTCTCCGAATGGGCATCTGCATCTTGGCCATGCCTTGTCAGCCTTGTTGAACGCCCGCGCGGCTGTTGCGCTGCATGGCAGGTTTTTGGTGCGTGTCGAAGACATCGATCAGACCCGGTGCACGCCTGAGCTGGAACGGGATATGTTTGAGGATCTGGCATGGCTTGGGGTTCCGCTTGATGAGCCGGTGTTGCGTCAGTCGGAAGCCTTTCCGCACTACAGGTCGGCGCTGGAGAAGCTTCAGGACCTCGGGCTGGTCTATCCGGCCTACCTGACGCGGGCCGAGATCAAACGCTTCGTCGCGGGGCACGAAAAAAAAGGCAACCCTTGGCCCCGGGATCCGGATGGCGCGCCGCTTTATCCCGGAGACGATGCGGTTCTGAGCGAAGCGGAAATACAGGAACGGGCCCAGAGCGATGCGCCCTTTGCCCTCCGGCTTGATATGAAGGCGGCTCTGAGCCGGATCGGAGAACCGCTCACCTGGCAGGAGTTCGGGGCGGAAGGTCCAGCGTTGTTCCAACCGGCAAAAACCATCGCCGTTGATGCCGCTGCCTGGGGAGATGTGGTTCTGGCCCGGAAAGACACGCCGACCAGCTATCACCTTTCCGTTGTCGTCGATGACGCGCGCCAGGGGATCACGGATGTGCTGCGCGGCCAGGATCTCTATGCAGCAACAAGCGTCCACCGCGTTCTGCAACATTTGCTAGACCTGCCGGAGCCGCGCTATCGCCACCACCGGCTGATCCTTGGAGACGATGGCCGCAAGTTGTCCAAGTCAAACCAGGACACAAGCCTGCGATCCTTGCGGGACGCCGGCGTGACACATGTGGATCTTCGCAAGTGTATTGGGCTCTAATGCTTCGCCTTATTCACTACATCCCGAGAACATACTCCAGGAACCAAATCCAGAGACTTGTCGTCAAAACGGCGAGTGCTGTGGTGACGGTGATCGCGTTCGCTGACATGGCGTGACCGGTGCCGTATTTGTTCGCGAAAA
>CALDSI010000133.1 GCA_937911395.1 uncultured Labrenzia sp. | reverse complement strand
ATATTATTTTCAATGGCGCAAGCACCAAAGAAAAATCGGGCACCATTTGGTGCCCGGCTTGGACTTGTCTCAAATCGGGTCTCAGATGCGCGAGAAGACTGCGCTGGCGTTCACTCCGCCGAAGCCGAAACCGTTGGTCAGGACGTGGTCGACCTGGCGGCTGATGGCCTTGTCCGGCACCAGTTCAAACTTGGTCATTGCTTCATCCGGATCGACCAGATTGCGGGACGGAGGCAGCTGACCGGTTGTGAGCGCCTTCACGCAAGCAATAGCCTCAACCGCTCCCGCCGCGCCCAAGAGATGGCCGAACATCGATTTGGAGGACGATACGGCAAGATCCTTGCCGCGGCCTTCAAACACGGTGTTCAGTGAGGCGACTTCTGCTGCATCGCCAACCGGTGTCGATGTGGAGTGGGCATTCACATACCCAATGTCCGAGGAGGTTAGTTTGGCTGCGGTAAGAGCTTGCTGCATGGCGCGCAAGCCGCCTTCTCCGTCCGGCGGAGAGGCTGTGACGTGGTAGGCGTCTGCTGCGGTTCCATAGCCTGCCAGCTCCACCAGGATGTTGGCGCCGCGGGCTTTGGCGTGCTCATAGTCCTCCAGCACCAGAATACCGGCGCCTTCCCCCATAATGAAACCATCCCGATCCTGATCGAACGGCCGGGACGCGTGTTCGGGATCGTCGTTACGCTTGGAGGACATCGCCTTGGCCGCGCAAAAACCGGCATAGGACACGCGGTCAATACAGGCTTCCGTGCCGCCTGCGATCATCACATCTGCCTCGCCGGCCCGGATGATGCGCGCAGCATCCCCAAGAGCCTGGAGACTGGCGGCGCAGGCTGTCACCGGCGCACCGATCGGTCCCTTCAAGCCATGGCGTATCGACACCTGGCCGGCCGCCAGGTTCGCCAGAAACGATGGAACGAGGAAAGGGGAGGCGCGGCGTGGGCCTTTTTCATCCACAAGGCGCGTTCCACCGGTCATTGCCGGAAAACCGCCAACACCTGTTCCGATGATGATGCCCGTCCGTGTCTTTTGCAGGTCGGTTTCCGGTGTCCAGCCGGCTTGCGCAAGAGCCTCTCCAGTCGCCGCAAGGGCAAAGTGAATGAAGCGGTCCGTGCGCCGTTGTTCGCGGGCGTCCAGTGCCGCATCAACATCAAAACCGAACTTGTCTTCATCAATTGAAGGAACTTCCCCGGCGATCTGACAGGCGAGATCACTGGCATCGAATTTCGTGATCCGCCGGATGCCGTTGGCGCCATCTATTATACGCGACCAGAACCCATCGACACCGGTTCCAATAGGGGACACGACACCCAATCCCGTTACGACCACTCGTCTCATTGCGCTCTCCTGTAGCTCCAAAGATTTGTGTAATTACACTTTTGAGGTTGACCTAAACCAACTCCTGAGGATTTTCGAAGTTGTTTCGGTTAGAGTTGTGACAGGCGTTTCATCAGCCGGACGGAAGTCAAAAAGTCTTCTTCTCCCAGCAGATCCTTGACATGCTCCTGGGCATCGCGCCAAAGCGGCAAGGCATTTTCAATCAACAAGTTGCCTTGCTCTGTGATGCTGAACGCCTTGCCCCTGGCATCGGCGGCAGGCCGTGAGATCAGGAAGCCCTTCTTTTCCAACAGAGCTACGTTCCGGACCAGAGTCGTGCGTTCCATGGAAAGGCGTTCCGCCAGTTCTGCCGTGGTTGCGCCGTCGTGCTCCCGAACCGTTACCAGAACGGAAAACTGACCCGATGTGAACCCGGCTTTCCGGGCCATCTGATCATAATAGCGGCTGACCGCGCGCGCAGCTTTGCGGGCATTGGTCAAAACGCACAAGGAAAAGTCATCGTCGGACATGTGTCCTTAATGTGCAATTGCACAGTTTTTGTCAAGCATTCATATTTGGCGATTTTGACGCCCAGCGTCATCAGCAGTTTGCGAAATTGGTGCAAATGGTTATCGTCATCAGCGATGTTATTTTTAAGGAGGTTCCGATGAGCGATGCAGTTCAGTCACTTGAAGACATGAAAACCAAGATCCAGGAAAATTGGGGCTGGTTTCTGGCGTTGGGGATCGCGCTCGTCCTCGGAGGCATGATCCTGATCGCCGCTCCGCTGGCAACCTCGATTGCGGTCACGATCCTAATTGCAGCTGTTCTATTTGTCGGCGGCCTCGTCCAGATCTATCAGGCCTTCAAAACGCAGGGCACGGCCGCATTCATCTGGAACATGATCACAGGCGTCATTGCGGTGATCGGCGGCGTTGTCATCTATATAAACCCGCTCGCCGGAACACTTGCGCTGACACTTGTCATTGCAGCGATTTTTGCAGCTCAGGGCATCAGCCAGATTGTCATGGCTTTCAAGCTCAAGCCGCATGACGGCTGGGTTTGGGTATTGATTGCCGGTGTTGTGTCACTGGCGGCTGGGGTCATGATCTGGATGGACCTGCCGGGCTCGGCCGCCTGGGCGCTTGGGCTGATCGCGGGTATCTCCGTTTTGATCAATGGCTGGAGTTACATCGCTATTGCTTTGGCGGCGCGGGCCTCAAAATCCTGAAGCAATTTGCGGATATGACCGTTAAACACTTTTGCCCGGCAAAATAACTCTTGCCGGGCGAGTGCTTTGATGTAGCTTGAAGCGGATTGAAATCGCGGGCCAAGCCTGCAGGATGGCTTTGAACGATGATTGCAGTTGTTGGGCGGATGCCCGGACAGCCTCATAACAAAGCGCACTGGTGGTGGCCGCCCCCCGCCAGTCATTGACGTTTGTGCGGCCGAAGCCGCAGCTCTGATTTCAACACAACGTCAGTGGACAACACTCATGACATCGATCACCTTGCGCGGCAGCGACCGCGTTCTCAATGTTGCCTGGGCGGACGGCACCAGCGCCGACTTCCCCTTTCTCTGGCTCCGGGACAATTGCCCGAGCGGCTTTCACCCGCAAACTCACGAGCGGGAGTTCGATCTTACCAGTATTCCGGAAACGCTTGGAATTCACTCCGCCGAACTCGATGGCGAAGCCATCCGGATTGAATGGGACGGGGAAGAGCACCAGAGCCGGTTCGACGCCGATTGGCTAAAGGCTCACCGGCCCGGAATTGGCCTGAAGGACCCGGCGAACATTCCGCCGACCTTGTGGCGCGGCGATTTCCAACCGGCTGGCCTGCCAAGGATCAGTGCTGCTGATCTGATGAACGATGATAGGGCCCTGCTGGGGTTCTTGATCGAGACAAAGAAGACCGGTCTTGCCATCGTGGATGGTATGGCGGATGACCGGGAAGCTGGCATGGCTGCAGCCAAGCGGATTGGCTTTCTGAGGGAAACCAACTTCGGCGTGACGTTTGAAGTCCGGTCCATGCCGAACCCGAACAATCTTGCCTACACCTCGCACGCTTTGCCGCTGCATACGGATCTGGCAAATCAGGAGCTGCCACCTGGTTTCCAGTTTCTGCATTGCCTTGCAAACGACGCGGAAGGCGGCGGGTCCACCTTCTGCGACGGCTTCGCCATTGCCGAAGACTTGCGCCACAACGATCCGGAGGCATTTGAACTCTTGTCAAAAACGCCGGTTCCGTTCCGGTTTCATGACAACAGCTATGACATTCGCCGTCATCAGACGGTGATTGACCTGGATGCCTTTGGCAAATTGCAGGAGCTGCATTTCAATGCGCATCTGGCCGGAGTTTTCGATCTGCCGACCGACACGATGGAACCCTACTATCGGGCTTACCGGAAGATCATGCAGATGACGCGCTCAAGCGACTATGTCATCACCACGCGCCTTGAAGGCGGGGAAATGGTGATCTTCGACAACCGCCGGGTGCTTCATGGCCGGGCTGCCTTCGACCCCAACACCGGCTACCGGCATCTGCGCGGTTGCTATGTTGATCGGGGCGAATTCGACAGCCGGATCCGGGTCTTGAGCCGGTAAGTCCAAGAAACACTGTCCCGGCCTCTGCGCCGGGACCACCTGAACAACTGGCCCCGGATCAAGTCCGGGTCCGCACCGTTGCTTCAAGAAAAGATCAGTGCCTTGTCCTCCTCGGTCAGGACTTTCCACTGACCTTCGTCAACACCTTCAAGAGTGAGGGCGCCAACGCGGCTGCGGGCAAGATCGGTGACATGATTGCCCGTGGCCGCGAACATGCGGCGGACCTGATGATAGCGGCCTTCATGCAAGGTGAGCCGCGCGTGGGTCTCGTTAATTACGTCCAGCTCAGCCGGTTTCAAAGGTTTTTGCTCGTTCTCCAGCATCATCTCGCCGGAGGTGAACAATGCGGCTTCGCTGCCATTCATGGGCCGGTCGAGCGTGACCTCATAGACTTTTGGAACATTGGATTTCGGCGAGATCACCTGGTGCAAAAATGTGCCGTCATCCGTGAACAGCAAAGCGCCGGATGTTTCCTTGTCCAGACGGCCGATGGTCGAGAGCACGGGTTTGCGCATCCGGAACCGGTCCGGCAGAAGATCATAGACCAGACGCCCCTGATCCTTTGTTGAGCAAACGTAGCCGAGTGGCTTGTTCATCAAAATGACGACGCCATGCGCCGGGTCGAGCGGCTCATCGTCGAAGAGGATGTCTTCGTGATCCGTCTTCGCGTCGGCCTTTAGCTGGTTGCCGTCCCGGTCGGTCACCCAGCCATGGCGGATCGCCTGCTGCATTTCCTTCCGGCTGCCGTAGCCAAGGTTGGCGAGGAGTTTGACCAGTCTCATCTTACTTGCCTCCCTTGCCCTTGGTTGCCTTGATCACCTTGTAGCCGCCGGTATCGGCAAGCATTTCGACGCGGTCGAACACGTCGCCGAGCGTGCGCTCGTAAGGCAGGTGCCGATTGGCCACCAGATAAAAGACCCCACCGGAGCGCAGGCCTTGGGCAGCTGCCCGGATAAACCCTTGACCGACATCCGCACGGTCAGCCTTACCCGACTGATGGAAAGGGGGATTGGACACCAGGAAATCGTACGGACCCTCAATGCCTTTTGTGACATCGGACCAGATGCCTGTCATCGCCTTCTTGCCCTTGAAGTACGCAAGGTTTTGTTCCGCCAGATCCAAGGCGCGTTTTTCTGCCTCATAAAGATCGAGGGCAGCGATATTTGGTGCCTTTTCCAGAACCTGTCGTGAGAGGTAGCCAAAGCCAGCGCCGAGATCCGCGCCACGACCGCTCAAACTGTCGGGGAGATTCTCGGCCAAAAGCCTGGACGCCGGATCGATGCGGTCCCACGCGAAAACGCCGGGCCGGCTGATATAGGCGCCATCAAGAACAGGCCGCGGCGCATCCAGACCCGACCAATCTGCCATCAGCGCACTGTCGAGGCTGATCGCATCAACCGGCGCCCAGACAACACGGCACTTGTTTTTCGAGAGCTTGTCAGCACTGCCGAAAAGTGCCGAAAAGTCCTGCTCCAGCGTTTTCGCGCCTTCCGTATTGGGTGCACAAGCGATGACGGTGCCACCGGACTTCGTCTTGGTGGCCGCCTTGGCGAGCAGGGCACGTGCCTCCTGCCGCTGGCGTCCGGGCAAGACCAGCACAGCATCAAAGCCGACTTCATTCGTTTCCGCACCTACCGTGAACCCGGCTTTTTGCAGGGCATCGCGATCCGGTGCGAAGCTTTGCTCACATATGACCTCATATGGCTCCAGATCTTTCAGCGGGCGTCCTGCGCGGGCGCGGAGTACCAGAATCCGGGCGCGGTTCGGCAATTCCACATCTCCGGATGAGATTGGCAGGACCAGTGTTTCAAGAGCAGGATCGGACATAAGCGGCCTTTGCGAAGAAAATCATAGCGCGCTCATACTCTCCGATGGCGGCTCCGTCAAAAGGCTGCGTCGTTTTTAAAGGGTTTTCCGTCGACCAGAAGGCGCAGCGGCAGGGACCGGCCATCTTCAGTCACGGCAACCACCAGATTGACGCGCTCTGTATCCAGATCTTCGATAATGAGGCCGTCGCCTTCGGGCAAGAAGAACGCATCTATGCCGTAGTCGATGCGAATGTCGCTGCCGCCGACGGATCGGACTGTCCCAGC
>CALDSI010000132.1 GCA_937911395.1 uncultured Labrenzia sp. | reverse complement strand
GATGCTGCGCGCAGCTTTCGGGCCGGTTACATCATCGCGGATGATGCTCCCAACACAGTGGCAGACGGCCTGAAAGTACCGCTGAAGGATCTGACCTGGCACTTCGTCTCCAACTACGTGTCGGATGTCTTAACGGCTTCCGAGCAGGAGATTGTTGAGGCGATGAGGCTGACCTGGGCGCGCATGAAAATCGTCATGGAGCCGTCCTCCGCTGTCCCGCTCGCGACAATCTTGAAGAACAGGCACATCTTCGCGGGCAAGCGCGTTGGTGTCATTATCACGGGCGGCAACGTCGACCTGAACAAACTCCCTTGGACCCTTTAAAGCCGTTTCGGAGATCAAACTGATGAACGCAATAACTGGATTTGAAAAACTTGAGGTTGGGTACGACGTTCCGGCTGTCCCGGGAATGGATGAAGCGGATATCCAAACGCCGTGCCTGGTGCTCGATCTGGATGCACTGGAGCGCAACATCAAGAAGATGGGCGACTATGCCAAAGCGCATGGTATGCGCCACCGGGTCCACGGCAAGATGCATAAGTCTGTCGATGTCGCCAAATTGCAGGAACGCCTCGGCGGGGCTATCGGCGTTTGCTGCCAGAAAGTAAGTGAAGCCGAAGTCTTTGCCCGCGGCGGTATCAAGGACGTTCTGGTATCCAACCAGGTGCGCGACCCGGCCAAGATCAAGCGCTTGGCGCAGTTGCCGAAGCTCGGTGCCCGCACTTTGGTTTGCGTCGATGATATCGACAATGTTGCTGAACTCTCGGCAGCAGCAGTCGAGGCTGGGACGACGCTGGAAGTTTTCATTGAAATCGACTGTGGTGCCGGCCGCTGCGGTGTGACGACGACAGAGGCGGTTGTTGAAATCGCAAAGGCCGTTGATGCAGCGCCAGGGCTGAAATTCACCGGCATTCAGGCCTATCAGGGGGCCATGCAGCATCTCGATACATACGAGGCGCGCCAGGAGAAGCTCGATGTTGCCATTGCCATGGTCAAGGACGCAGTCGCAGGATTGATATCGGCCGGGCTGGAGCCGGAACTGGTCTCCGGTGGCGGCACAGGGTCCTACTATTTTGAATCCAATTCAGGCGTCTACAACGAGTTGCAGTGCGGGTCGTATGCTTTCATGGATGCGGATTATGGCCGGATCCTCGATAAGGACGGCAACCGTATCGACCAGGGTGAGTGGGAAAACGCGTTTTTCATCCTGACCCAAGTGATGAGCCACGCAAAGGCCGACAAGGCGATCTGTGATGCCGGTTTGAAAGCCCAATCGGTCGACAGTGGTCTGCCCTTCATTTTCGGTAGATCTGATGTTGAATACGTCAAATGCTCGGACGAGCATGGGGTGATTGCCGATCCAGAGGGTGTCTTGAAGGTTGGCGAGAAGCTGAAGCTTGTCCCGGGCCACTGCGACCCGACAGCCAATGTCCATGATTGGTACGTGGGGGTCCGCAACGGCAAGGTCGAAACGGTCTGGCCGGTCTCTGCCCGCGGTAAGGCTTACTGATCCATCAAAGATATTCGTTTTGGCTGGGCCCTGACCGGGCTCAGCCTTTATCGTGGAGGTTCCCGTGATTATTGTTCCCGAGAAGGAAATCGCCGGTTTGCTTGACCGTGCGGAAGCATTCGATGCGGTCGAAAGCGTGTTTGCTGCCATGTCGAGCGGCGCTGCCTACAACTTCCCGGTTATCCGCGAAGCCATTGGCCATGCCGATGCGCTTTATGGCTTTAAATCCGGTTTTGACCGTTCATCCCTGGCGCTGGGCCTGAAATCCGGCGGGTATTGGCCGGGCAATGCCGACAAGGGGCTGACCAACCACCAGTCGACTGTTTTCCTGTTTGATGCAGACACTGGCAAGGCCAAAGCGGTTGTCGGCGGCAACCTGCTAACAGCCTTGCGGACGGCGGCTGCTTCTGCTGTCTCCATCAAACATCTGGCCCGCAAGGACGCCAAGGTTCTGGGCATGATCGGCGCGGGTCACCAATCCGCGTTTCAAATGCGGGCGGCTGCCGAGCAGCGCTCCTTTGAAAAGGTGATTGGCTGGAACCTCCATCCTGAGATGCTGTCCCGCCTGGACGAGACCGCTAAAGAGCTTGGTCTGCCCTTTGAGGCCGTTGATCTTGATCGTCTCGGGGCGGAAGCCGATGTGATCATTTCCATCACATCAAGTTTCGACCCGATCCTGAAAGCAGCGCAGGTCACATCCGGAACGCACCTTGCGTGCATGGGCACAGACACAAAAGGCAAACAGGAAGTCGAAGCTGAACTGGTGGCCAAGGCCACCGTTTTCACGGATGAAGTTGCCCAGTCCTCGAGCATCGGCGAGTGCCAGCATGCTGTTGCAAGCGGGCTGATTTCGGCAAGCGACATCAACGAAATCGGGGCAGTCATTAACGGCGCTCATGCCGGGCGGACTTCGGACGATGAAATCACCCTGTTCGACGGCACTGGCGTCGGTCTGCAGGACTTGGCCGTTGCTTCAGCGGTTGTCGATCTCGCTGTCGAAAAAGGTATCGCGATCTCGGTCGACTTCTGACGGTATTCTGCCAATCAAATTTCCAAGAACCTTGCCAAGGGCCGGCGGAAACGCTGGCCCTCTTTTTTTGCTGAGGTTCTTAATGTCGCTGCTTTTCAGCATTCACCATTGCGCCACCCCGGACGCTGGTTCGGGACAATGGATATACGTGCCATAGATTGAGTGCAGGTCCCGGCTCAGGGCCGGGATGGCAACAAAGAGTTCTTCAGTCTTCAAACAAAAAACTGCGCAACCCGCCGCTTTTATGCGTCTTTTACGCTCGTGCGCTGTTTTAATGAACTGGTGTTTGACGCTTTTGCTGTGCCGCCCCGGACTTGATCCGGGGCCGATGTCAACGATCTGTGCTAATGCGGTTCAGCTGAGGGTTTAGCCGGTTTCTCTGAAATGTTGAGTACCCCAAAAGAAAAGGGCCGCAGCAGCGGCCCCAATCGATTTCGCAGGTTTTGACGCATTCGGATTACTCCGCCGGCAGAGAGCCTTTGCCGTGACCGGACATGCCGCCGGAAACTTCTTCGGTTGCTTCTTCAGACAGTTCATCTGGAAGGATCAGGTTCAGGACAATGGCGATCGCTGCTGCGGGCAGAAGCCCCGTTGTCAGCAAGATTCGAGCCGTATCCGGCATATGCTGTAGCGCGCCCGGTTCCAGCTTAAGGCCCAGTCCGATTGTCAGGGCAATCGCAAAAATTACCATGTTGCGGCGGTTCCAGTTTACATCTGAGAGCATCGAGACACCCGCAGCGACAACCATTCCGAACATGACGATGACGCCGCCGCCAAGAACCTCAATCGGGACGGTGCGGATCAAGCCGCCGACCTTTGGAACCAGCCCGCAGATGATCAGGAAGATCGCGCCGCACGTCACCACATGCCGGCTCATGACACCGGTCATGGCGATTAGGCCGACGTTCTGGCTGAAGGATGTGTTCGGAAACCCGCCGAACAAGCCGGCGACGGTGCTGCCCAGACCATCGGCGTAGGTCGCACCGGAGATTTCCTTGTCCGTTGCGTCGCGGCCTGCACCACCTTTTGTAATGCCGGTGACGTCGCCCACGGTTTCGATTGCCGAAACAAAGCCCATGAGACAAAAGCCGATAATCGCAGCTGCGGAGATCTCGAACCCGTACTTGACAGGTTGCGGCAGGGCGAATGCGCTGGCATTTGACCACGAAGACGCAATGGTGTCGAAAGTTAGCATCCCGGCCATCAGGGCATAAATGTAACCTGCAATCAGGCCCAGCAGCACTGCAGAAACCGAAAGCATACCTCTGGCATAGAACTTGAGCCCAAGTGTGACAAAGATGACCACCAGTGCCGCACACCAGTTGAGCAAAGACCCGTACTCCGGAGTGCCGATGGCCGGTACTCCGCCGGCCGCATATTGGATCCCGACCTTTACCAGCGACAGACCGATCATCGTAACGACCAATCCTGTGACAAGCGGTGGCAGGGCAATGCGGATTTTTCCGATAAACAGCCCCAGGACCGCATGGAACATGCCGCCGATGATCACGCCGCCAAAGACGGCGGCGAGCCCGTCAACGCCTTTGCCGGCGACAAGCGGAATCATGATTGGCAGGAAGGCAAAGGATGTGCCTTGTACAATTGGCAGCCCTGCGCCGACCGGGCCCAAGGTAATGGTCTGGAGCAGTGTCGCCACGCCGGCAAACAGCATCGACATCTGGATCAGATAAAGAAGCTCGGGAAAATCCGGCGAATTTGATCCGAAGCCGAAACCGGCGGCTCCAGCCACGATGATCGCGGGTGTAACGTTTGAAACAAACATGGCGAGGACGTGCTGGATCCCGAGCGGAATAGCCTTTGCCAAGGGCGGGGTATAGTTGGGATCGCGCAACTGCTCCGGCGATCCGATCGATGCGTTACTCATGGTTTCTCCTCTGAAGGTCGATC
>CALDSI010000131.1 GCA_937911395.1 uncultured Labrenzia sp. | reverse complement strand
CCTTCTGGCCAGATCGTTGTGCCATTTGCGGCAACAGTTGGCCATACTGGTATTCCGACGTCCTGCGCAGGTATCATGAGTTTGACGTGCAACCCATCTGTCTCAAACGCAGCGGTATCTTCCACTCCGAGGCGAAGCCGGATCATTCCAAAGGGCAAAAATTCCCGTTCGACCAAATGAGCAACAGTGAGGTTGATAGGCTTGGTGCCCGAGCTCTTGTCTGACCAGCGTACCTCCTCTGCTGCTTGAGGCGCAATTTCAGCGAGATGCCGCACAACTGCTTCTTTTATAAAATAAAGATAATTAGCGTTTTGTGCAGTTACTATGAAATTCAAAGCGCCGATGGCTTGCGAAATCTCGAGCTCAAAGCCATCATAATTCACTGTAACATCTCCGACCGCATTGCGTCGTATCGGGACATCATGGTCCTTGATGTGCATGTAAAGGTAAATGAGAGCTTCTTGCGGATCATCAAGCATCACAAGAGCTTCGGCGTTCACGGTCATGTTTGTTGCCCCTCCAAAACAACTTTTTCCTGGAAATGGCTACGTACATTATAGGCAAAAACGGCACCTGCCAGTGAGATCATCCCACCCGCAAAGGCCAGCGGAAAAAAACCTATCTTATCTAGAAGATACATAGTCAAACCAGCCACAAGAAGAACACAGACTGCTTCGATGCTTGTGTAGCTGGCAAGCTCTGTAGAGCGCAGATCAGATCTGCAGCGTGGCATCAAAAGCGCCCGACTAGTGGTAAAGCCTGCAAAGACCATTGCACTGGCAAAACAAATCAAGACCACAAGCCAAGCTGCAGGCATTGGCTCTGGAAAGAAGAGCGTCGTTGCGATCATAACAGTTCCGGTTATGCCACCGCAAACTGCCTTTATAGTCATTCCCCCAAAGCGCTTTGTTAGAGATGCGGCCAAAAGAGCTCCAACGAAACCGGAAATATTAGCCAGAACTAGAGCAATAAGGCTGCTCTGGGAAACGGAGAAACCGGCATCGATAAGAAGTACTGACTTCAAGCCATATGGCAAAATCAAGGCTCCGTTCACCGTAACAGCAACAACGAGCAGCAATCGGCTTTCCGGACGTTTAAAAACGCTCATGTGGCTCCAGAACGGCGGTTGCTTTTGTCTGGTTGATTGCGTTGAAAGTGATCTGCACAAAGCTGCACTTGGCAACACCAACGAACTGCAGATGACCAGAAGCGAGAACACAACAGGCGTCCAGCCGACGTCACCAAGAAAGTAAAGAACTCCAGCACCTAATATGAATCCGCCAACTGCTGCGGCACCAGCCTGCAATCCGGCGGCAATAGGAAAAGTGTCAGGCGACAGGTTCTCAACAACGAAACCGCCAGCTGCAGTCTTTTGTGTCCCAATGACACCCATGAGGAGTGTCAACGTTGCAATCAGTGCAAGTACCGAAGTTGCCGGAGTGATAAACGCAAGGATACCCAATAAGGTGCAGGATAGGACTTGACACACTACAATCCAACCTCCGTAACTTCCGAGAACACGTGAGCCATGGCGGTCAATCAAAGGGGCCCAGAGAAATGGAAAGGTGTAGGGGATCCCTGCAATGAAGATAAGGCTAATCACATCTGAGCCATAGCCGGCTTCGCGCAGGAAAAGCGGTGTTCCTTGGACTGCGAATTGGCCTATTATGGCTTGCATAAAGGCAAGAAGTGCGGTTAGCACAAGTACTGATTTATGTCGTGCAATTCCAGCCATCTTACCATCTTGCCGTGAGGGTTAGCCCAGCGGTCAGAGGCTCTGTTACATCGGCGAACTGCTGATTGGACACATAGCGTGTTACTCCGGTTTCATTGAAAAGGTTATTGACGAACGCACGGAGTTCTAAATTCTCATAATGTGCGGTTGCCCCCAAGTCTACGAGGGCATAGTCGCCGACACGGTCTGCTGTAACTTCGTTAAAGTCATTGTACGATTCTCCAACATATGTGATGCGACCGTCCAAGCTTAGGTATTGGTTGATTTGAAAGACAGCACCAAGAGAAGCCGTGACAGCGGGATCCTGCCCGAAACTATTACCCTCAAGCGAGGGAGTGAGGTTGCCCGCATCGGTTATTTCTGTTTTCAAAAGGCCAAGGGAACCATTAAGTGTTAGTTGATCTGTAACCTGCCAACGAGCATCGAACTCAAGTCCATAGGAAATGCCAGCACCCTGATTTATTACCTGCAAGGTTCTCCGATCACCTGGTTGCAGCTCTGCGAACAGCTGAGGATCCTTGAAGAAATTGTAAAATGCGACAGCGCCGAAATTCAGACGGTTTCCCAACGCTTCTTGTCTATAGGTCGTTTCCAGAGTTGTGACCGTTTCACTTTCATAGTTGTAGGGTTGGCCTGAGAACAGGTTGATTGAGGACCCCCCAGGATTGTAGCCGCGCCGCACGGAAGCACTCACGGTCTGATCATCAGTAACGTGGAAGAGTAAACCAAGACTTGGAAGGAGCTGGTATTCAACTTCATCATAATTCTGAATAGTTGTACGTGTAGCCGACCCAAAATTTAAGTTTCTGATTTGCTCGCGTTTATCTGCGTATCGCTGCAAACGTGCTCCGCCAAATATGCTGAGGGTGTCCGTCAGACCATATTTGACATCGGAAAAGAGCGACTGTGTTGACCCCTTGGTTTTGGTTTCATAAACGAGCGGAGGCAAAGAAGCATTCGCATCTTGAGACCGTTCTTCAAAAGCGAGACCAATCAAGCCGGAAGCTTGACCTTTGTATACACGATCGTTTTCCCCGAACCGGAATAAGAACTCTTGCACAAATATGTCTTCTTCGCTTTCAATTCGTGAAGGGAATATCTGTTCAGGAATTGAATCGAAGTCGTCGGTTGTATAGCTGGTGACAACTTGAAGCGATCCGAATTCCAGATCAATTGTGCTGTCAAGTGCTGCAGTTGTCGCCCAAGTATTGAATGTTCTGCTTGGTATATTTGTTCCTACAAGAACACGATCTTCTAGTGGTCGGATGGTGGCACCTAGTCCGGAAACGTTGTTTCTAGTCTGCGGTGTTGTCCCTTGCTGGTGTTCCAACAGGAAGCGTGACGTAACGTATCCAAGAGCCGTATCAAACTCACCCTTGAGCTTCACCCTACCACGGATATTGTCATAGTTTGTGATCCAATCGTCATCTACTTCTGGCGCACGCCTTGGGTCATCACCGTCTTTTAGCTCAATTGCCACACGTGCAGCCAACTTGTCGGACAATGGACCCGAAATCATCCCGTTAAGAAACAGATCCGGATCACTATAACTGTCGAATGTAGCTCCAGACTGTACCGCGGCTTCGAAATAATCCGTTGGTTCATTGGTATTGATGATAATGGCACCGGCCAATCCCGACCTGCCTCTGAGCTAGGTTTGAGGGCCGCGCAGAACTTCGACCTGACTGGTGTCCCAAAGTGATTGCGAGCTTGTATTTGGAGTGGCAGCTGGACGGGCAACGCCGTCTACAATAATGGGGAGGCGAGGCAGGGCCCCAGTCACGCCTGAAGATGCGAGCCCGCCAGCTCCGCCTCCTTGAACCCCGCGAATGATGGGAAGTTCACTTGGCCCTTGCGTAATCAAGTTTGGAGTTTGAGTCAGAACATCATTCAACTCTTTTATTGAGTTGCGCTCCAGCTCATCTTTCTGGATGACTGATATCCCAACGGTCGTCTCAAGAATGTTGCGTTCTTGCCGCTCTCCGGTGACGATAATTGTATCTAGAAGTGTTACATCCGCTTCTTGCGCGTTCGTCGTGGTAACAAGTCCCTGAAGCGCTCCCACCAATGCAGTAAACCCAAGCGGCCACCCGTACAGCTTCTTCATTTCCAAATTG
>CALDSI010000130.1 GCA_937911395.1 uncultured Labrenzia sp. | reverse complement strand
GTCAGGACGTTTTCAAAGAAATTCAGCCAGACAGGTGACTGCATCAACAGACCCGACGTGATCATCTGACCGTCCATCAGCGGCCACGTATTGTAGGTGAAACCGGCGTTCAGACCCGCGACAAGACCGCCAAAGAATAGTTGCAGGAACAACAGGCCTGTAAACACCCAGCCAACCGGCAGCAACGCGGAGCGTGTATCAGCGGGAGGCGCGCCATATGGCGCCAGTCGCCGGGCGATCCAGAAAAGATATGCAAATATGATGAAAGCCAGAGTTAGGTGGGTCGCAAGGCGGTACTGGCTGACATCGGTTCGTTCGACCAAGCCGGATGCGACCATCCACCAGCCGACGAACCCTTGCAAACCTCCAATAGCCAGACCAACGACCAACCGTGGTTTCAGCCAGGGTTCAATTCGCCCAGACGCCCAGAACACGACCAAAGGCACAAAAAAGGCAACGCCAATAACCCGTCCGAGCAGCCGGTGTCCCCATTCCCACCAGAAGATGAACTTGAACTCATCTAGGCTCATCCCCTTGTTGATCAGCTGGTATTCCGGGATCTGGCGGTACTTTTCCAGCTCCTCTTGCCACTCCGCCTCTGTCAGCGGAGGGATCACCCCGTGGATTGGTTTCCATTCCGTTATAGAAAGTCCAGACTCGGTCAAACGGGTCGCACCGCCCACGACCACCATCACCAGAATGAGAAAGCAAACGCCGTAGAGCCACCATCGGATCATCGCCCGGCTTGAGCGAATGAATTCCTGGTCCGTGATATTTTGTGTTTGGCCGGCCGTTCCCAGGCTGTCCGCGGACATTGTCATTGCCCTGTTGTCTCCAAAATTCGTCTACCGGTTTGACCTTTGGTATCGGGAGATATAGGTGCTGAGGAAAAGCGGCAAGCCTTTGTGGCCGGGTCGCGGCAAATCATCGCTCTTTGGGTTACAGAACGGATCAAGAATGGTTCCCTCGCTCCGCAAGTTTATCGGCATGGTCGCGCTCGTCTTGTTCGTGATTGTCTACGCTCTGGCAGCAATGGTGGTCGGCGACTCGCCCCGATTGCAGGAATCGTCGACGCTTATCCAGTTCACTTACTTTGCCATTGCTGGTCTAGCTTGGGTCATCCCTGCAGGCGCCATCATCTGGTGGATGGAACGCGGCAAAAAGAGCTGACTGCGATTACGTTTTAAGTTCGGGCGCGCAGACCAAAACCGGACGTCAGCCATTTGGCGGCCCGGTAAAGCGCAAACGGCGCGCCGGTTAGATACTGATCGACAAAAGCCGGGTCTTGATAAACACCGTTGAGCGATACGCGTGGCAAGAGCATCAGGTCCCGCGCACTTGCCGATTGCAGAACACCTGGAAATGTCGTGACAGCGGACGCAAAACCGAACTTGCCGACAACCTCGGCAGCGCCAGCGTCAACCGCGTTATGTTTCCCGTAAGGGTACGCGAAGTGTTTGGGCCGCTGCCCCAATTCCGCTTCGAGCCGTTCAAGACCCTTTTCTATATCCTGCCGTGCAGCGTCTTCGGTAAGACGCGCCAAGGCAAAATGATCGTGCGTGTGCGCGCCAATCGTGACGAGTGGATCTGAGGCCAGTTCCCGCACCTCATCCCAGGTCATCATCTCCCGGTCCGCGAGCTCAGCGAGGTCCAACCCGTACTGGCTCGACAACGCCCGGATGATCGCCCGTTGATCTCCTTCGCTCACATCGTTTTTCAAGTGAGCGACCAGGCGATTGAAACAAGAACACTTTTCGTCGACACTTTCGCAAACTGTCGGCGCGTCTGCGTCAGACGAAAAAACGATCTGATCATTCGCGGCAATGATCAGCTCCAGCGCCTGCCACCACAACTCACTCGACCTGTCCACAAGACCGCTTGCAACAAACACGGTGAACGGTGCACCAAGTTCTTTCAGGACCGGAAGCGCATGTTCCAGATTGTCCCGATAGCCGTCATCAAATGTCAGAACCGCATACCGTTCCCGGCCATATCCGGATTTCAAAAGGTCAACCGCTTCATCCAAAGCGATGATCTTGTAGCCATTGGCCCTGATCCGCTCCACCGTTGAACGCAGGAACTCGGGGGAAATCTCAAGGTGCCGGTTGGGTTGAAAACCGCCGGTGCGGGCGGGCCGAACACGGTGCAACATGAACACAGCGCCGCAGCCTTGCGTAAACGGTGCAAAGAGCTGGCTCAGTCCCGTCGTCTGCAGAACCCGGAATGCATTGGTAATTGCTGTCTGGCGAATGCTCATCAGCCGCTCGGCCCGTGTGTTTGGAACCGGTCCATTAGCGCACCTTTTCTTTAAGAATTATTGATATTTCTCGCTAGAGTTTGGTCGAATGACCGCACCACCAAACATAGCTAACCACCGTTTAACCAATCCCGTTTCCTTGAGTGTTCTTCCAATGTCAGCAGAAGCAATCGACATAACTGGCGCCCAGCCCGGATCGGCATCCGGCAAGGTCGAACTGCAACTGACAGAAAACCTTGAGGAGCTGGCTTCTGAGTGGAACCACCTCAGAAGCGAGGGAGTCGGAAACCCCTATCACGGTTTTCTCTGGTGCCAGGCTTTCCAAAACACTTTGGGTACGGCGGAGCGGAGCAGGCCATTGATCGCGCTGCTGCGATTGGCAGGACGTCCCGTTTTGCTACTCCCTCTCTCTCTTTTCACACACAACGGTATCAAGGTTCTCACCTTCTTGGGTGCGCGGATCGGAAATCAGAACACCGGCCTTTGGGACAAGGCTTTCTATGACGCAGTTGGGCCGGCGGCTATCCGCAGTGTTCTTCGTCAGGTTTGCAAGGAAAGCGATGCCGATTGCATCGACTTGCAAAACGTTCCTTGCCAGTGGAACGACCGCGCGCACCCACTGGTCCTGGATAGTGCGCTGACAAGCCCGAATCCGCTTTACCTTGGGTCAGTCAGAGGCACATTTGAGGACGTTTTCAATGCCTTGCACAGCAAGTCTGCGCGCAAGAACCTCACCCGGAAACAGCGACACCTCCAGGAAGCCGGCAGTTATGAGATCCGGGTTTGCCAGCAACCGGCGGAAATAGAAGCCGGGCTTGAGGCATTTTTTGAGCAGCGCGAGGTGCGCGCCCAGATCACCGGCGTCCCGAATGCGTTTTCCAGCCCTGAGGCGAAGTCGTTTTTGCGTCAAGTAACTCAAAGCCCGGCCCTATCCGTGTCGCCGGACAACACGAGCGCCCCCCTCAAAATATGGACCCTGTCGGTCTCAGGGCATGTCAGGGCAACATATTTGTGCGCGCGAGATGGTCACACACTCCACGCCTATTCAAACAGCGTCGCGCATGATGAGTTTTTGAAAAACAGCCCGGGACTGGTTCTGATACGAGAGATCGTGGAGAAGATCTGCGCCGACCCGGATACTACAACGCTTGACCTTGGCATCGGCGAGGAGCACTACAAGACGAGCTGGACCCACCCAGAACCCATGTGCGACAGCCGGTACTCCAGAACAGCCAGGGGCAAGATTTATTCTGCGGTCCAAACGGCAAAAACACGTCTGAAATCGCGCATCCGCAACTCCGACCGGCTGTGGACGATGGTCAAAAAACTCCGGCAGATGCGCGCATCTGGAAACTAAGCTTCCTCATACCCTGCCCAACAAATCGGTGCGCATTCAAGCAGCGTGGCCATCTCCATTGCGCCGCGGTCCAGAACCAGGTCCGCCTGCAATAACGATCTCTACATCCGCACCGGTGTTATGTGCCAGAAGGTTGGCCGCACTTTCGAGTTCGTGATTGTGATCTGGTCCGCTCGCGGCGATCAGCACGCGATCCGCAAAGCTCAGCATACGGGCGCTGGCAAGCGTTCCATCAATCGCCCCAAGATCCACAACAATGGTGTGGTAGGTCTTCTTGATCGCATCGAGCGCCAGCTTGAAGCGATCAGACTCAACCATCTCATCGGTGATCTCGACACGGCCGGCTTCAATAATGTGCGCCTTTGACCCGGCATCCCGGTAAACGACCTTCGCAAACGGCGCCGCGCCAGAAACTATGTCTGAGAAGCCCTCCGCCCCTCGCGAATTGAACTGTTCCGGAAAGACTTCCAGAAACAGCGCTGTATCGCCCTTGTCTGCCGCCCGGCGGGCGAGGTCAAAAGCAAGCTTGTGTGAAAGATCCGGCTCATCAACGCTCAGAACAACGATCCGGCCGGTCGGATCGACGTCAGAAGCCGCCTGTGGCTCGTTAGATGGTAGAGACGCCGCGGCCGGTATGACGACATCATCCTCTTCAGGCTGCTCAACAGGATCTTTGGAGTTCGAACGCATTGTGCCGAGCCAGTCTGGCGCGACGTCCTGGTCATAGTTGCCTCTGTGCTTCGACCGGCGTCTTATCGGCCTACCGGCGTTGCTCGGCGCAGGTATAGGAGCAACGCTGCTCTCGTCGCCGACACCCGGTTCCACCCGCGGTTCCTTCGGCTGGGTTCCAGAACCAATTTCATTGCTGAAACTGTAGCCTTGGTATCCGCCTGCAAAAGACGGGCCCCACGTGAAAGCACCTCCGGTGTCTCGGGCTGGCGGCACAGGAGCTGATCCGGCACCCGGGTTG
The DNA here is from genome assembly GCA_937911395.1 of uncultured Labrenzia sp. GTDB lineage: Bacteria > Pseudomonadota > Alphaproteobacteria > Rhizobiales > Stappiaceae > Roseibium. The sequence continues at coordinate 6,459 of CALDSI010000130.1, read as the reverse complement.
GCAGTTCCTTGGGGCTGCGAAGGTGAGTAAAGAGCCCGGCCCGTCAGCAGTTCGCGCATGATCACGAGCGCAGTGCCCAAGATAAACGTGACCAGAGCTGCAATGATGGTGCTTGAAAGCACCTTGGGAGAAAAGGGCTCTACCGGGACATTGGCCCGGGACACGATGCGGGCATCAGCTGGCAGGAGCTGCGCCCGCAAGCGTGTATCGGCTTCCTGAAAACTCAGCAGCAACTGGTCAAGTTGCGCAGCCTTTGCATCAGCTTCCCGTTCCAGTTCGCTGAGGCGGGCCTGATCCGCATTGGATTTCGCGGCTGCGACCTTCAATTCGTCCAGGCGGCGTTCGAGCGCCAAGGCCTGCTGGCTCGCGACCCGTGCATCGTTTTCCAGTCCCTCAAGCACTTTTCGCGCTTCGGAACGAATCTGACGGTCGTAATCACTGAGCTGAGATTGCAGGGCCTTGATCTGCGGGTGGTTGGGCAAGAGCGTGATCGACAGTTCGGCGATGTTGGACTGGATTTCAACTTGGCGTTCCCGCAAACGCTGGATCAGCTGGGAATTCAAGACATCCGTTGCAGTCTCCAAGGATCCGCCGGAATTCAGAAGTTCACGGATCAGTTCGGCCTTGGCCTGAGCTTCAGCTTTCGCGGCTTGGGCCGCGGAATAGTCGCTGCTCGTATCCGCCAGTTGCTGCTGATTAAGAGGAATGTTGTCCGCACCGATCAACAGGTCGGCGCGCGCCCTGAAGTCTGCGACGGCCTGGCGGGCCGATTGCACCTTTTTCCGCAATTCAACGATTTGCGGTTCCAACGCAGCGGATGTGATTTCTGTCGTCTGCCGTTTGGCGCTGGACTGCAGCTCCAAAAACTCGTCAACAATCGCGTTTGCGACTTCGGAAGCCAAAAGCGGATCCTCAGACGCATAATCGACAGCAATCACCCGCGATTCGTCGAGTCGATAGACTTCCAGATTCTCGTAATAGTGCTTGAGAACGCGTTCTTCGGCTGAGTCGCCTGAAGGAGCCCGATCAAATCCGAAAGTGGTCAGAACCTTATCAAGAAAGGACATGCCGCCCCGGGCGTCGAACTCGGGTACGGAAGCCAAGTCCATCTTCCGGACCACCTTGCGGGCAAGGTCAGTTGCCATCAAGAGCTGGATCTGACTGGCAACACCCTCGGTATCGAGCAAAGCACGCTCGCCTTCAACACCGCGGGTCCCACCCGGAATGTTGATATCCGTGCTTTCGATCAGAACCCGCGCCTCGCCCATGTATTTGGGTGCAACAAATTGCAGGGCGATGAAAACAATCATCGTCACCAAAAGGGTCAAAGGGATCAGCCACAGCAATGACCGCGCCAACGCCTTTAAAAGCCCGCCGAGATCCAACGCCATATCGTCGTCTGAATAGGTCTGCCGCCCAGATTCCATCTTGCTTCTCTCCAGATACGCGGCGAATAATGTCTGATTATGGTAAGCGTTCGGTTAAGCTTCAACACGGCCGGCTGGAACAGGCGTTAATTTGTGTATACGCATTATTGACAGTCCATCTGTTCGCTTTCACCCGTCTTCACCCTCAATTAACCATACCTTGCGATCCTCTTGCCGAATTGTAGGAGAGTCGTTGATGCGAATGAGAGCGCTTCTGGTACCGGCATTGTGCCTGGGACTTGCTGCGTGCAGTGGGTACCGGCAACCGCCGACAGCGTTTCATGAAACTTTGACCCAGCCGTACCGCCTGGATTCCAGCGACCGGTTGCGCATTATTGTGTTCGGTCAGGACGCTCTCTCCACCACCTATGTCATTGATCAAGCTGGCTATATTTCCTTCCCACTGGTCGGAAGCGTCGCCGCACGCGGCAAAACCCAACAAGGACTTGCCGCTGAAATTGCTGCCAAGCTGCGCCAGGGCTATATCCGTGATCCTGACGTCTCCGTTGAGGTGGACACGTACCGTCCGATCTTCGTCATGGGAGAGGTGCAAAACGCGGGCCAATATAGCTACGTCGCAGGCATGACGGTCCAGAACGCGATCGCAACAGCCGGTGGATTCAGCTCCCGGGCCCGCCAGGAAGACGTCGATATCACGCGCCAGATTAACGGTGAAATTCTAAACGGACGCGTTCCGATTTCGGATCCTGTCCGACCCGGGGACACCATTTACGTTCGGGAACGGTATTTTTGACGAGCCGCAAGTTAACCGCGGACTCATTTCCCTTTGCTAGAGTGCATCCTGACTGCTGAACGGGCTCACCAAGAAGCCTGAGAGCAAAAACAGGGATATTGCACCATGACAACGCCTCCAATGCGGATCGTGCATTGCGTCCGCGCGCCGGTCGGCGGAATTTTCCGCCATGTCCGCGATCTGGCTCGCTGCCAGGAAGCATTAGGACATAAGGTCGGCTTGATATGCGACAGCACAACAGGCGGCGCCTTTGAAGATGCCCAAATCGAAGAGCTGCGCTCAACGTTGTCGTTGGGGCTCGCCCGATTCCCCATGCGCCGCCAACTGACGGTTCAAGACTTTTCAGCAACCCTTGCTCTATACAGACATATCAGGGACCTGAAACCCTCGGTTCTACACGGGCACGGCGCAAAAGGCGGTGCCTATGCCCGCCTGATCGGCACGTATCTCGGGCTGCGGGGCCAGAGACCAGCACGCATCTACTCTCCACACGGGGGCAGCCTGCACTATCATCCGCACAGGCTTGAGGGACGTGTCTATCACACGCTCGAACGCCTACTGGGGCGGATAACCGACGGCCTGATTTTTGTCTCCGATTATGAAAGCGCTGCTTATGAGACAAAGATCGGCTCAGCACGCGCTACAAACCGCATCGTCTACAACGGACTGTCCAAACAGGACTTCGAGCCGGTTAGTGCCAATGCAGATGCAGCCGACTTTGTCTTCATCGGTATGTTGCGTGATCTCAAGGGGCCGGACCTCTTTATCGAAGCACTCTACAATCTGCGTCTGAAGCTCGGACAAGCACCGTCTGCCATCCTTGTTGGAGACGGCCCGGACGAAGCACGATACCGCGAAATGGTCGAGAAGCTCGGCTTGACCGGGGCGGTGACCTTCACAGGTCCGATGAAGGCGCGCGAGGCCTTCAAACTTGCAAAAACAGTCGTTATCCCGTCACGGGCCGAGGCCATGCCTTACATAATCTTGGAGACGGTCGCGGCACAACGTCCCTTGATCGCGACGCGTGCGGGTGGAATTCCGGAAATCTATGGGAAATTCGCCAACCGTCTTATCGAACCTGGTCACATCACACAATTGACCCTTGCTATGGAAGACGCCCTGGAAATCCCAGAGAAAAAACAGGCCGAAGCCATTGAAATGCGGCCCTGTCTTGCGGAAACCTTTTCCACGGATTTGATGACCGATCGCATCAATTCGGTCTACATGGAGGCACTCGGGATCGCACCAAGCGACGTGCCGGCCCAACACTCTGAGCTCGCGGCCAATCAGGCCACTTCCCTTTCATCTGTCTATGCGAGATCGAGCCAGCGATAATGAGCGAACCCGCATACGATAGAGCCGAACAGGGACCGGCGGCCAGCGCACCAACACCTGCCGCTCAACCGGGCGTCAGGGGGCACCTTGAAAACCGGCTGCGCCAGTCTCCTTTGGCCTCCAGAGAAGCGACCAAGATCTCGTTCGAAGATTTTGCAAACACCAATCTATCGCTCGATGCGCTGGATATCGCAAAGAATCTCGGAACACGCGGCATTTCCGTTCCGGTGCTCGGCGGCACGGTTCGTCTTTTTGATGTCCTGATCATTCTTGCCTCGGCCGGGATCGCACTCTTGACCGGGCCCGGCGCAGGTAATCCGACCGGTATACATGCGCTCGCAGCTGGCTTGGCAGTTCTTTTCACGCTCGCCTTCTTTCAAGCATCCGATGTTTATCAAGTTCCGGTCATGCGTCAGCGCCTGGCCCAAATCGGCCGAGTCTCGGCGGGCTGGACACTGGTCTTTGCGATGTTTGCGGTTTTACGAAGCGCGACTGGTATTGGGTCCAGTGTCTCGGACGCCTGGATTGGTGCCTGGTTCAGTATGGGCCTCGTCGGCCTCTGCATCTCAAGGCTGGTACTCTCGCGGTTGGTGCGGGGCTGGACGAAATCTGGAAGTCTGGAACGGCGCGCCATCATTGTTGGAGGCGGTACGGCAGCTCAGGAACTGATCCATGACCTGGAAGCCCAATCGGACAACGACATTCGGATTTGCGGGATCTTTGACGACCGTTCCAACGACCGGTCTCCGCCAGTTGTGGCTGGCTACCCGAAACTCGGCAACATCAGCGCTCTCGTTGAATTTGCTCGCCTTGCCCGTATCGACATGCTGATTGTCTGCATTCCTTTGCGCGCTGAAAAACGTGTGCTGGAGCTTTTGAAGACCCTTTGGGTGCTGCCGGTCGACATCCGTCTGTCGGCACATACCGACAAGGTGCGGTTCCGTGATCGGGGCACATCCTTTATTGGAACGGTGCCCTTCGTCGATGTCGCTGAAAAGCCGATCGCCGATTGGGATATGGTTGCCAAACGGATCTTTGATGTTGTTTTCTCGGTGATCGCGATTGTTTGTCTTGCACCAGTGATGGTTGGAACGATCATTGCCATCAAGCTGGACAGCAAGGGCCCGGTCATCTTCCGGCAGAAGCGGTATGGCTTCAACAACGAGTTCTTTGAGGTTCTGATGTTCCGATCCATGTACACGGATATGGCTGACCCGGACGCATAGAAGGTGGTGACCAAGGGCGATTCCCGGGTGACAAGGGTTGGACGTATCATCCGCAAAACATCGATCGATGAGCTGCCGCAACTGTTCAACGTGCTTGCCGGGAGCCTGTCCCTTGTGGGACCCCGCCCCCATGCGGTCAACGCGCACACCAACAACGAGACTTGGGACGATGTGGTTGACGGTTATTTCGCGCGCCATAAGGTCAAGCCGGGGGTGACTGGCTGGGCACAGATCAATGGCTGGCGCGGAGAGGTCGATACACCTGAAAAGATCCAGAAGCGGGTGGAATGCGATGTCTATTACATCGAGAACTGGTCGATCCTGTTTGATCTGAAGATCCTGTTCCTGACGCCGTTGAAGTTATTGAACACGGAGAATGCCTATTGACCGTTTGGGCCGCCCATGACGGGCGGGCGCTGACGGCCCCGCCCCCGTTCGGCCTGTCGGTCAGATCGCTGGGCAATGGCGCATTGTGGCTGGCAGCCTTTCTGTCCGCTTTCGTGATCGAAGAACCCGCTCCTTACGAACTTTACATGGTGGCGCTCACCGTCATCTGGCTTGCGTGCGGGCTAAAGCTGCGCCGCGAGTTTGCTCCGCTGATCGTGCTGATGATGGTGTTCACAGCCGGCGGCCTTGCGTCCGTACCGTTGGCGGAAGATTTTGGCGATGCGCTCATGTATGCCGCCGTTTCCGGATTTCTAGCGATCACGGCGATCTTTTACGCCGCGATCCTGAGCGACAAACCCGAACGCAGCCGGATAATAGAGCGCGGCTATATCATCGGTGCGGTGATCGCCGCCCTTTTTGGGATTGCCGGCTATTTCAACCTGTTTCCAGGAGCCGAGTATTTTACCCGCTTCGACCGCGCCCGCGGAACCTTTCAAGATCCGAACGTCTTTGGTCCGTTTCTGGTTTTGCCGACCCTCCTGCTCATTCAAAGATTTTTGCGTGGCCCCACCTTGCGCAATCTCTATGTGCTGCTGCCGCTGAGCATTCTGCTTTTGGGCATTTTCTTGAGTTTCTCTCGCGGCGCCTGGGGTGTGCTCTTGGCGTCGCTGATGCTGCTTTACACGATCCAGCTCGTGACCGAACAGAACCTTGCCCGCCGGGGCCGGCTGATCCTGATCGGCATGGCCGGCGTCTTCTTTTGTGCGCTTCTCATGACTGTTGCCTTGTCGTTCGAGGCGGTCTCCGACATGTTTTCCCAGCGAGCCCGTCTGGTGCAGGACTATGACGGCGGACGCCTTGGCCGTTTTGCCCGCTACGCGATCGGCTTTCAGCTTGTGATGGAGCATCCCCTGGGTCTTGGCGCTCTCGAGTTTGGCAAGACATTCGGAGAGGATGAGCACAATGTTTACCTGAAGGCCTTCACCACCTACGGCTGGATGGGGGGTATTGCCTATATCGTCATGGCCATATGGACGGTTTGTGCGTTCCTTCCGCTGATCTTCAAATCCCGCCCGTGGACCCCGTTTGTGCAAGCTGTGTTTGCGGTGTTTGTCGCGCACTTGTTGCTGTCCGTCGTCATCGACACCGATCACTGGCGGCATTTGTTCATGCTCTATGGCCTGGCCTGGGGGCTGATCGCAGCGGACAAGCTGGAACGGCGCAACTGGCGGCGCAGCGCAATACAGACACCCACTCCTGTTTGACATCAAAAAAAGCCTTTTAGCGCTAACGCCGGTACTCCTGACGCTTTTCCCGGTGCGTGCGATGA
>CALDSI010000129.1 GCA_937911395.1 uncultured Labrenzia sp. | reverse complement strand
GGCGGCATGGGCGTTGCCATGTGCCTGGAGCGCTAAGGCGGCTTACCCGAAAGTCTGAAACCATAGAGAGGTTTCTTTGACATTGGTCATGGTTGGGCAGGAGGCGCCCTGCCATGACTACATCCCGGAATAGACTTGCAATGAACTCAAACGTGCCGGAAAGGCCGTAGAGGGGAAACCAGGAGGGGAATACATGAGCAAGGTGGCATTGGTTACCGGAGGTACCCGCGGTATTGGCGAGGCAATCTCACGCGGATTGAAGGAAGCGGGTTACACCGTGGCGGCCACTTACGCCGGCAATACAGAGAAGGCTGAAGCCTTCAAGGCAGAGACCGGTATTCATGTTTACAAGTGGGACGTTTCTGATCCGGACGCTTGCGCTGCCGGCATTGCCCAGGTGGAGAGCGATCTCGGACCAGTTGAAGTACTGGTCAACAACGCTGGCATCACACGTGATGGCATGTTCCACAAGATGGACTTCGATCAATGGCGGGCCGTGATGTCCACCAACCTTGATTCCATGTTCACCATGACGCACCCGGTGATCAACGGCATGCGCAGCCGCGGTTCCGGACGCATCATCAACATCTCGTCCATCAACGGCCAAAAGGGTCAAATGGGCCAGACCAATTATTCTGCCGCAAAAGCCGGGGTGATCGGTTTTACAAAAGCGCTGGCCCAGGAAAACGCCTTTAAGGGCATCACCGTCAACTGCGTGTGCCCGGGTTACATCGGCACCGACATGGTTGCTGCCATGCCGGAGAAAGTCCTGGAATCCATCGTCGGTGGCATCCCTGTTGGACGGCTTGGCAAGCCGGACGAAATTGCAGAGACAGTTGTCTACCTGGCCTCGGACAAGGCCGGTTTCATGACTGGCGCGGTGATGACCATCAACGGCGGCCAGTACATGGCTTAAGCGTCATGGCTCAATCTGACGGAAAGGCGCCTGCGGGCGCCTTTTTGCTGTTAACGCTACCGTGTGAAGGAGCGGAAGCCGCGGTCCCCGACATCTCTTTTTTGCGGCTCCAGCTCCCGGATATCGGTGACGTCCATGTCGAAGGATGCGGTAATCGTCACATCGCCATCCAGAAGATTGATCGTCTGTCTTGAGACACTCAGATCCAGTCGGCCCTGCAGAAGAACAGGTTTGTAGAGTTCGGCCTCTGCCCATTCTTCTTCGAGCCTGTAGAAGATGATCTGGTTGGGCGCCGGTGCCGGGACATGACTGCACATGCCATAGCCAGAGACGAGATAGCCGTATTTCGCAGCGCCCGTTTCATCCATGACCGGGATCACGTAGCCGGTGATCGCAACATTTTTGCCTGCGAGATCCGTATTGCCCTTCAATCGCGCTTCCGCTCTTTTTTTCGCGACCTCATCGCGCTGGGCAAGAAGCTCATCGGTCTGGATCCCCGCGGCGGCAAGTTTGGCCTCCTCATCATTCAGGCGGCGCTCCAGCTTGGTGCGCTCCTCAAGGCTCAGCCCGCCGCTCTTAAGCCCTTTGCGGATCCTGTAAACTGCGGCAAGTGACCTGAGTTCGGAAAGGTAGAGGTTTTCGAAAGGGTCCTCATTTAGGGAGGCAGCCGGGTCCTTGAGATCAGACCAGTCAATCGGTGTGACGGCCGCTGCCGGTCCGGCAGCAATGGCAAAGGTCAGCGCCGCGTAGACAAAGGCATTTGCAGCGCGGCGCAAACCTGTTGGCGTGCTACCAGCCATAAGAACATAATCCCTTGCGTGCGCAACTCTCACTTGCAATGGTTGCCTTATACGTTTTAAGGGCGGCAGTGATTTATGAAGTTCCTTGCGCAAGCTTACCAGAATGCAGACGCGTTTTCCGGTTCGGAATTGGAAAATCTGGAAGGCCTCTTACACCTGATGGCTGCGCATCCGGGCTTTCAGGCCTACAAGGAGGTCTCTTACAAGCTACTGGAGCTGTCGTCCGAGAGCCACGTCGCAGATGTTGCCTGCGGGCTCGGTTTCGACCTGCCGCACCTCAAAGCGCTTGTTCCAAGAGGGGCGGTGACGGGCTTTGACCTAAGCGCCAAGTTTCTCGCCTCGGCAAAGGCGCGCATTCAGGCCGCAGCAGGCGGCGCCGACGCCTCCATCCACTTCCAGCAATGCGATGTCAAGGCCTTGGCCGCTGACACAGGTGCATTTGATGCCGTTCGCATTGACCGGTCTCTGCAGCATATTCCGGAGCCCGAGGTGGCGATTGCCGAGATGCTCCGGGTTGTCAAGCCCGGAGGCATCCTCTGTGCGGCCGAGCCAGATTGGGGAAGTTTTGTGATTGCCTCTAGCTTTCCAGAGATCGCGACAAAGGTTGCTGCCGTCTATGCCTGTGCCCTGGTCAATCCGCGGATTGGCCGGGACCTTGTGGATCTGATCGGAACGCAAACGGAGTTGAGCCACCACAGTGTCCATTCCCTGTTATTCGAGAGTTTGGCCGATCTCAACCGCATGTGTGTCCTTGGCGATGTTACGGCCCGCAGTGTTGAGGCAGGCGTCATCACGTCATCGGAAAATGCAAGGTTCTGGCAGGATCTTGAAGAGCGGGACCGTGCTGGCCGGTGTTCTGCCAACTTGAATATCCATTTGGTTTCGGGGCGAAAACCTTGACCACGGTGTCTTTCAGGACGGTTTGAGCGGTTTATCGCGCGCCAAGCCTTGACCGGCCGCCCTTGTTATCCCTATTTCCGGGACAACTGAGCACCGGAGAAACTTTATGGAATTGGAACGCGCCCCGAATGACCCGTCCCGCAAGGAACTGTCTCCGCTCTTGAAGCTGGCCTTGGAGTTGGGACCGCTCGGCGTTTTCTTTCTCTTCAACTCAAGAGGCGAACAAATCGCGGAGAGTTTTCCAGTCCTCAAAGCGGTGGGCGAGCCGATCTTTCTGGCAACAGCCGCATTCATGGTGGCGATCACCATCTCGCTGGTTGTGTCCCTCTCTCTGACGAAACGTTTGCCCATCATGCCGCTGGTCTCCGGCGTGGTCGTGATCGTGTTTGGCGCACTGACCTTGTGGCTTCACGATGAACTTTTTATCAAGTTGAAGCCGACCATCGTCAACAGCCTGTTCGGCGCCATCCTGCTTGGGGGCCTGTTCTTCGGCAAAGCCCTGCTCGGTTATGTGTTCGACAGCGCATTCAAATTGACCGACGAAGGCTGGCGTAAGCTGACCTTCCGCTGGGGTGTCTTTTTCTTTGTCCTGGCGGCGATCAACGAGATTGTCTGGCGCAGTTTCTCGACTGATTTCTGGGTCAGCTTCAAGGTTTTCGGCGTCATGCCGATCACCCTGATTTTCACCCTCACCCAGCTTCCGCTGATCCAGAAACATGCGATTGTCGAGGGCGAAGAAGAGGCTTGATCAAGCCTTCGATAATCGCTGCTGTTTCTATTTGAATTAATGCATCTCACCGTGGCCGAAGGCGACGTCGCGGCGGGCACCGGTGATGGAGATCGAAAAGCCCGCGATGACATCGATCAGGGCAATCACCATCAAGATGAAGAATACGGACGTTGCCGCCTGCGGAATGATCAGGAACTCCACCAGGAAGGCAACGAATACCAATACAGACAGCATGTGATCAACAACCGCAGCCTTGCCGATCCGTGTGGCTTTCAGGATTTCGATAAACAAGAAGAACAGGCCCGCCGTGATCAGGAGATCGCTGGCGAGCAGCTGAAAGTCAGCATCTGAGACCATTTCGATTGAAAGGACCGGTGTTGACCAGAAATTCGGGTCCGCTGCGCCCGCGGTGAATGCAAAGCCGTTGTATATCAATAGAGCGAACAGCGTGAACGGAAGAGCGGATAACAGGCGCATCAGGCGGCTCCGGTGTGAAACAAGAAGATACTTGCAGAAGGTCTAGCAACTTCGGCCCGGAAAGTCTCTGTGGAAGTCTGTGGGCACGCCTGTTTCAGTTGGTCGGCGCTGGACTCAGCAAGAACTCGCCAACAGCATTGTTGTCGTTTGGTGCGACGCGTTGTCTCGATTAGCGGGCGTTAAACCGGATACGGTGTCGCGCCCAAAGCTCATCGCTTTTGAAGTGGTCGAGCATCTTTGGGTGTTTGTTCTAAAACGAGCCAGATAGAAACTCGAGTGTATGGCGGGAGGACGTGACTCCTCGCGGCCGCATTTGGCCGGCACCACCGATTTTGCGCCGCCACCAAAGTATTCTAGCGTTTTTGCCGTGTAACCCAAAAAGAAAAAGGCCGACCCGTCGGAACAAGGTCAGCCTCAATCTTGTTTTGCCATACGGCGATCCAGCCTGATCACGGCTGCTTTCAGGACCAGCCCGAAAGCACGTCCGTCTTAGGCGTCGTCCTTAGCGGACAGGATCTGACGGCCCCGGTACATGCCAGTCTTCAGATCAACGTGATGCGGGCGACGCAGTTCGCCCGAATCCTTGTCTTCGACATAGGTCGGCTGTTTCAGGGCGTCCGAAGAACGGCGAAAACCGCGCTTCATGCGCGAGGTTTTTCTCTTTGGAACGGCCATTTTGTTTTTCTCCGTGGTCCATACCCATGCGGCCCGGACCGGGAAAGCCCGGGGCGTGGCTGCACGCAGGTGTTCGAATGCGCGGCGTTATACAGGCAACGCCGGCGTTTTGCCACCCCATTGATGAAATTTTCTTTTGACCTGATAGGCGGGATGCCGGCCAGCGGATAGAGGCTTGTGATTATTTCCCCAGAACACATTCGAAAATAGGCCCGGCACTGCGGACCCGGGCGACGTTCTTGGACGCCAGACGCTGGTGTCCTGCCGACGGTTTTGCCGGGTTGCGGCCAAGCGGATTGGGCAGAGCCGTGGCCAGTCGCGCTGCCTCCCGGCTGCTCAAGTCTTTGGCGGGTTTGCCAAACCAGGCGTGGGCAGCTGCTTCGGCGCCAAATATCCCTTCACCCCATTCGGCGACATTCAAATAGATTTCCAGGATCCGTCTTTTGGTCAGGATCGCGTCCATCATGAGCGCCAGAGGAATTTCCATGCCTTTTCGGATGTAGGACCGGTCATTCCACAAAAAGAGGTTTTTGGCGGTCTGCATGGTGATGGTGCTGGCCCCTCGCGGACGCTCACCCTCACTCAGGGCTTCGACCTGTTCCCGCAAGGCGCCCCAGTCCACTCCGTGACTGATGCAAAACCTGCCGTCTTCCGACGCAATAACCGAGCGGATCAGATTGGGTGAAATGTCTTCCAGCGGAACCCATTGCCTGTCCACCCAGAGAAATTGCACATAACGGGCGAGCATCAAGGTGCTGACCGGTGGCACAACAGAGTAGATCACGGTCAGGATCGGCGGTGCCAATAGGAGAACCACGAGAAGCTGCACCAGCCGCCTGCGAAAACCCTTCCAGGTCAAGATCCCATGTTTGGACCTTCGGGTCTTGTCCGTTTTGGCCTCAGCCCGTGGCATTCATTTCCCGTTCGTTGTCGACGATAAAGTCCCGGATGATCGGCACGGCATCGCGCTCTTTGGACAAAAGCAACTGCATCACCATGTTCGACCCGTGCAGGAACCCGAGCTCCGCCGCACACAAATAGAATTCCCACATCCGGCAGAAACGTTCATCATAAAGATCGGCTGCCTCCTGCCATTTGTCCAAGAATCGGACCCGCCAGTCCCGGCAGGTGTAATAGTAATGCAGGCGCAGGATTTCTGCGTCGCACACCCATAGCCCAAGGCGTTCGGTCGATGCAAAGACTTCCGACAGCGCGGGCACATAGCCGCCGGGGAAAATGTACTTGCGGAAGAACGGACCGGTGGTTCCTGGAGGGGTCATACGGCCGATTGAGTGGATCACGGCAAAGCCATTATTGGTGAGGCAGTCCTTCACCTTGGCGAAATACTCATCCTGATGACCGATCCCAACATGCTCCATCATCCCGACGGAAATGACCCGGTCGAACTGGCCTTCAAACTCCCGGTAATCCTTGAGGACAAATGTGACTTGGTCTTCAACGCCAGCTTCGAGAACGCGTTCCTCGGCGATCTTTACCTGCTCAGGCGACACATTCAGCGAGGTGACCTTGGCGCCGGCTTTCGCCATTTGGATCGCGAGCGACCCCCAGCCGCCGCCGATTTCGAGAACTTCCATGCCCGGTTTCAAGTCGAGCTTTGCGACCAGATGTGTCAGCTTGGCCGCCTGGGCGTCCTCAAGGCTGTCGTCCGGGCTTGTGTAATAGGCGCAGGAGTAATTCATCCCGTCATCGAGAAACAGGCGGTAGAGGTCGGTTGAGAGATCATAGTGATGCCGCGCCTGTTTCTTGGCTTTGTCGACGCTGTTGGCTTGCTGGCGGCGGCGGAAAGCCTTCCAGCCCTTGCGGAGGAGCCCCTGGACGGGATGCGCTCCCAAAGGTGCCCGGTTGATCGAAAACAGAAACAAAAAATCGTAACAGGTCGACCCTTCCTCCATGGTGAGTGTGCCGTCCATGTAGGCTTCGCCCGCTGCCAGTTCCGGATTGAGAAACAGCGATGTATAGAGTTTTTTGTCGTGCAGCCTGATTGTGACAGTCGGTCCGTTCTCGCCGGATCCGAATTCATGCAACGCACCGAACACATCATAAACGCGCATCCGTCCGTTCTTGATGAAGGTGCGGAGCAAGCTGGACAGCAATTTCATATGTCAATTCTCCAAGGGATTGCAGCCGGTGCGGCGGGTAGGCAAAAGCGGACTAATTCCAATGACAAGCCTTGACGATACAGCGATTTCGCTTCAGGGAAACCCCATTGGCAAAGACTGTAAACCCGGCTCGGGAGCCCTCGTGTGACATTTGACCTGAAATCCCATCTGGCGGCGCAGGCCGGACGCATCGAGACGGCTCTTACCAGCCTGCTTGAAAACCGCCCGAGCGATGGCGAAATTTCCCGTCCGGAGCGGTTGATCAATGCCATGCGTCATGGGGCGCTCAACGGCGGCAAACGTCTGCGCCCGGTGCTGGTTATGGATGCGGCAGGGCTTTTCGGTCGGGCGGATGACGGGGTGGTGCAAGCGGGTTGTGCCCTGGAACTCATCCATTGTTACTCGCTGGTTCACGACGACCTGCCAGCCATGGATGATGATGATCTGCGCCGTGGGCAACCGACGGTGCACAAGGCCTATGA
>CALDSI010000128.1 GCA_937911395.1 uncultured Labrenzia sp. | reverse complement strand
TGGTTTATTGTGGGTTTTGAGTCAGCGACCGGATGCCGCCGTTGTGTTGAGCGAGCAGGCTCTGTCGGACAAAACTGACAACTTCAACAAAGTCGAGCGGTCCGCTGTAGCGGTCCCCCAAGCAAGGTATTTGGCCAATCAGGTGATGTACCTGTCTCCCGATACAGCCTCGCATTAAAGAACAGAGCGAAGTTAACGGTTTCGCCCAACGAGCTGCGGTTCTAAGCAAAAAAAAACGTGCGCGCGCGAGGATCAGCTCCAACTTTGGACAGCAATACCGCGTTAGCGCATTTGCGTGAAGGGCATCACTTGTGGCGACGGCTCAGCTTCCCTGGAAAATCTCACAACCGCCTTGGCCGCGCAAAATTCGCGCGAGGTGAAAGGCCGCCAAACCATCTTCGGCATCCGCCCTCATTAGGGTCGCGAAAGCCTGTTTTGCCTTCGGGTCGTTGGCCTCAAGAAGCGTGTAAGCTGCCATATACTCATTTAACGCTTCGTCGCATCGTGTTTGGGCATCAACCGGCTCAAAACACTGCACGGCTTGCGTCCGTCCTTTGAGGATCAGAGATCCAATGGGACGCCCACGAAATCCGGAGACAAGATCTGCGGTGGTCTCGCTCACCGCAATCCGTGTCCCTGTTTCCTTATTAGCACTTTCCAGGCGGGTGTGGGTTACAGCTGTGATAACGCTATGGCCGAGACAATCACAGGCCTCTTCAAAACCGGAGTCATCAATCGACTGGGGCCGTGGAAGTCCAAAGATCAGGTCGAATGGGAAACATTGCAATGGGTCGCTTGGTTCAACAAAGAGCGCCTGCTTGAGCCTATCGGCTACATCACGCCAAACAAAGCAAAGGAGAAATACGAACGACCCTTGAAGTCAGACAAAATCGCAGCTTGAAATACGAACTCAACAGTCTCCGGTAAACCCGTGGAGGTTCATTATGGCTCAGTCTATCACTTTTAGAACTTGGTTCTGGACTGGCAGCTCATCGATCCAGGTTCCGCGCAAATTTCAGGCGCTTCTCAGGCCAGGTGCATGCGCTATTGCCAAATTTTTTAAAAGGGCTTTTCTTTTCGGTAGCCCGTCCTGCAGATATTGATTTTCAACGGTCGCTGTTTGATTTGCCGACATCCTGAACCACAATCCTAAAGGTTTCAGAGTCTGTCAGGTCGCGCCAGAAGGTCATGTTGGAATACTTCTCGAAGAGATCAGGAGGCAGCACGCTTTTTCGAGGTCTGGGCGCAACGGTTGGATGTACTCGATGCAGTCCATCCAACCCAAGTTGAGCATCGAATTCGGGGTGATCAAATTTTACCGCTTCAAAATCATGTTTGAAGGTTTCTTCACCGATAAAGTCATAGAGAAGATCGAACACCTCCTGCGGTCTGTTGACCAGCAATTCGTAATCCACGATCACGATCCTGTCAGCAAATTCCGAATAACATGCCTCCCGAAGCGCGTGCCATGCATAGCCAACCAAACGGTTTGAATTCGCCAAGGCATCGAGGCGCGTGTAAACCGTCGCGCGCTCAGCTGCGGAATTGAAAAGACGTGTGTTTTCGAAGGCATTTTCCCGGAACTTTATCTCCAGGCTGTCCATAATCCAGGCGACGTCGCGCACCAGGCAGATCAGTTTTGCCTCCGGAAAGATGCGCATCAACGCGGGCAATTGCGCGGTCCACGCTCTGTTCGTGTCGAAAATGACGTCCTGCTCGCACTCCTGATAGTAGCTGTAAAACAGCCCTCTGAGCATGTTCTCCCGCTGCTGTTGTGAGACGATGGATGACAGTTCATTGCCCGCGGAGACTTGAGATACAATGCCGCTGAACAACGATGCAATGGGGCTTGACATGCCCGCATGAAACCGGGGGTTCTGTTTGAAAATAGCAGCGGCCAATGTGGATCCGGACCTTGGAAGTCCTGATATGAAGTTGAATTTCGTGATCTTCAAGATCCCAAGTCCTTCAGCCGTTTATTAAGCAGTATCAACGAAGCAAACGCATAATTCCATCTGAAGTTTGGCCCGACTTGCTTGCGGATAAGCTCTGCAAAACAACGGATGCAATCGGCCGGTGGGTGTGCCGTGAGCGTGACGGCATGCGCGCAAAAACCAGTTTTGCTTGTTCCGTCACCGGTTTTCAGGCACGGTCTCCCTCAAGAAAGGAACAGCTCATGGTTGTTACTCTTCAAGGAAACTCCAGTCTTGGAGGGTCGCCGCTTTTTTCGCCCACCTTCTCGTTTTTGACCGTCGGATACTCTAGCTTTGGCCGTGCTGATATCAATGGTGGATCAGATCTAACCATCACGTCCGGTGGCTATAACGGTGTTCAAATAGGTGTCTCGAGTACAGGCAATGGGTTCTTGAACATCGACGGTCCCGGCTCCAGCCTGACCTCAAGCGGCGGGGCGGGAAACATCAATGTAGGCCGCGCGGGTGACGGACAGCTGACGATTACAAATGGAGGGTCCGCTAACGGGTTCATCAACGACGTGGGACGATCTGCAGGCTCAAACGGTCTTCTCCAGGTTGACGGGCCGGGAAGCACGTTGACCGCGTCAGACGAGTTTGGAAATTTCACCACCTACACAGGCTATGCCGGGTTTCTTCGCGCCGGGCGGGACGCCGGTTCTTATGGCCGCATCGAGGTGACAAATGGCGGAACGATCAACGTTCAAAATGATCCGACCTCCAACTATGACGTCCCGGTTGTTAGTCTTGGTCGAAACTACGGATCAACCGGTGTGCTTGTGGTGGATGGCGAGGGCTCAACGCTAAATCTTTTCATGACCGGCCCCTCAGATGACGCGCCGGTCATTGGCCCCATGCCGACCGCGGACAATGAGTTCAACGGTCCTTATTTCAGCTTGGGATACCGCGGTGGGACCGGGCGTGCGACGGTGCAAAACAAAGGGGCTATCAACATTTTTGGCGAAGACTCCGCGTTGGAAATAGGTCAACAAAACATCGGCGGCGCGGGGCGCAACGAGTTTTCCATTCTTTCTGGCGGCACCGTCTCGATCTCAAGCATGGATAACCGCGTCGGTGCACGGGTAACGGTTGGCCGTGAAGCCGAGACCGAAGGCATTCTGCGCC
>CALDSI010000127.1 GCA_937911395.1 uncultured Labrenzia sp. | reverse complement strand
GTGCCGGTGTTCTCGGCCGGCTCGCCGGACGGGCGGCACTCGCATAAGGCCGGGTACTGCAATTAAAATACGGGTCGTCCAAGCGGCACTGGCGGCAAACACTGTGAACTCCATATAGCTTTTGTAAGTGCTCTTCGGCTGATCCTGCAAATGGCACGTACGCAGGCACGGCAGACACTAGAAATGGATTTGGGACAAACCGGCAGAGCTCGGAGGCAAGGAGACAAACATGCTCGGCTTGACGGGACCTGAGATTGGTCATTTGCTGTTGTCGCTGGTTTTTGTTCTCATCGCCTTTGCCGCTTGGCGAAGCGTCAGCAAGGACAAATAAACGCCGAAAGGAGGTCAAAATCCGCAGGACCTGTGATCAGACGAGGCTTGTATGAGTTCATACATCACCAAGACAAGCTGGTCAGGAAAGATCCTTTTCATCCTCACAAGCGTTCTGCTTGGCAGTCCGGAAATCAAAGCTGAAGAAGTGTCCGGTCCATCCGCGAAGATGGCATTGGAAGGCGCGATAACATCCGTCTGTGCTGGCACACCTGCGACCGGCCTTTCAATTCAAAACGCAGTTCCGCAAAGCTGGCTCCTCAGCGAAACCAGTATTCCGTCATCAGGCCCGCCGGCCCGGCAAGACATCCGCCTCGTCTTGCCTGGAGGTGATGAGCTTACCGTTGAAATCCGCCTCACAGGAGGGTCTCCTCGCCAAATCAGAGCCACCTACTATCGGAACAAAGACAATGCGCTTCTTCCCAGCCTTCTTGCGATTGCAGATGGCAGCTGTGTGGTGCGGTCTGCCCGCAAGGTCCGCTTCGAAGATGAGCCGTGGGTCCTGATGGATCAGCTCCAGGGCGACATTGAAACCCTTCGCTGGACAGAGACTCTTCAAGCCCCGTGGCCTGATGGAACAGACCCTGGCGGCGCACGGGTGGCATTTGTTGATTCCGGACTTGCCTATGACCTACCCCTGTTTCGCGATCGGCTGGCGCGGGATGATGACGGCGTCCCCATTGGCTACGACTTTTGGGATATGGACCCCTGGCCTTATGATGGCGACACCTCCAGAGGTGCGTTTCTCCCGGTGCGCCACGGCACAGCGGTCGCCTCCGTATTCGCCCGCGAAGCCCCAAATGCGGCCTTGGTGCCGTTTCGCTATCCGCGCCCGGATATGAGCCGGATGGCGGATATCGTTGCCCGTGCACTCGACGACGAGATCCGGATCCTTGCGATGCCACTTGGAAGCAATTCAGAGAAAGACTGGACCAACTTCGCCGAAGCACTCAAAGACCAGAACATCTTGGCTATCGTGTCAGCTGGCAACAATGGCCGCGACATCGATGCACGACCGGTCTATCCCGCAGCGCTCGATCTGGACAACATTCTGACGGTCACCTCGGCAGATGGCTTTGGCCGATTGGCGCCGGGGTCAAACTGGGGCAGCGCCAGCGTCGACCTGATGGTCCCTGCGGAAAACATCGCGGTGACCGATTTCCGGGGAGCTGCTGGCATCACATCCGGCTCCAGCTATGCCGTCCCGCGCCTTGCCGCACTTGCTGCCCGGCTTCTGGAAAAAGAGCCTGACCTGACCGCTCTGGAGCTTAAAGAGCTGATCACAGCGCGCGCCGTGGCCTCCCCCTTTGAAACGGAGAGCCGTGTGGCTGTCGGCTGGATCCCTGATCCGGACAAGGATTGATTATCCACGGAGATAACCCGAACTCGCTACATACCGCTCAGGCGGAAACTCAACAAAAATTTGCGCTAACGAAACGGCTTTAGGCCCAGAGACTGCCACTTTTTTCTGCAGTTGCGGTCGATTGGCAGCTGGCTCCAGTCCTTGTGCAAAGTAATTTATCTCTGCCATAGTACTGGTCACCTCCCGCGCGACACGAGCACTCCATGGCCATTCATGCAAGTCTTTATCACCTAACCCATTATGCCTATGACCGGCCGGTGACACTTTCACCGCAGACTGTCAGGCTGAGACCGGCACCGCACAGCCGGACGCGGGTGATTTCGCACAGCCTGAAGGTTTCTCCGAGCGGCCATTTCGTCAATCATCAGCAAGATCCATACGGCAACTGGCTCGCCCGTTTCGTGTTTCCGGAGCCGGTTCGAGAGTTCAAAATCGAAGTCGATCTTGTTGCGGACATGACAGTCTACAATCCGTTCGACTTTTTCGTTGAAGATCGCGCCGAGCATTGGCCATTCGAGTACGATGCAGACCTCAAGGATGATTTGGTCATCTACAGGACGCCGGAGGCTGAAGGACCGAAGCTGGCAAAGTTTATCGGGTCGATCGTTCTGAACGAAAACCGCACGGTCGATTTCTTGGTTGGTCTCAATCACAGGGTCTCGAAGGAAATCGACTATACAATCCGTCTCGAGCCGGGCGTTCAGACGCCTGAGGAGACCCTCACCAAAGGGTCCGGATCGTGCCGGGATTCAAGCTGGCTGCTTGTTCAGGTGCTCAGGCATCTCGGATTTGCCGCGCGGTTCGTCTCCGGCTACCTGATCCAGTTGAAACCGGATCTGAAGGCTCTGGATGGCCCCACCGGCACAGACCATGACTTCACGGATCTCCATGCCTGGGTGGAGGTGTATATACCCGGCGCTGGATGGATCGGTCTTGATCCAACATCCGGCCTTTTGACCGGTGAGAGCCATATCCCGCTGGCTGCAACACCCCATTACAAGAACGCGGCTCCAATTTCCGGGTCGGCCACATTTGCCGAAACCGACTTCAAGTTCGACATGAACATCGCCCGTATTTCCGAGCACCCGAGGATCACAAAGCCCTTTTCCGATGATGCTTGGGAGCGGCTTCTTCAAACCGGACGGAGAGTTGACGAGGCGCTGACAGCCGGAGATGTCCGGCTCACAATGGGCGGGGAGCCGACCTTTGTCTCCATTGATGATTTCGAAAGTTCAGAGTGGAATACCGCCGCGGTCGGGCCGACAAAACGGGGATTGGCCGACCAGTTGATCCGCCGCCTGCGCGAACGGTTCGCGCCCGGTGGGGTCCTGCACTACGGGCAGGGGAAATGGTATCCTGGAGAGACCCTGCCACGCTGGACGTTTTCGCTGTTTTGGCGGACAGACGGCACGCAGATCTGGAAAAACCCGGACCTGATCGCGCTTGAGGACAGCAAGCCTATCGAAGACCCAGCCAAAGCAGGAGCGCTGCTTGAAGCGATTGCCAAACATCTCGACCTTCCGAAGGAACATGTCCAACCAGTCTTTGAAGATCCAGCCGAATGGATCGTGAAGGAAGCAAATCTTCCGGAGAACCTCTCGCCACAGAATCCAAAATTAAAAGATGCCGAGGAGCGGGCCCGGTTTGCACGCGTCTTTGGTCGTGGCCTTGAAACCGCGGTCGGATATGTGCTGCCGGTCCAGAGCTGGCAAAGCAAAAGCACAGGCCCAAAATGGCGGTCTGAACGCTGGCGGTCGCGCCGGGGACACCTGTTCCTCGTTCCCGGCGACAGTCCTGCCGGGTTCCGGTTGCCCCTTGGATCCCTGCCCTATATCCGGCCTGTCGATTATCCCTACACGTACACGGCGGACCCTTCCCTGCAATCGGGCGCCCTTCCGGACTATCAGGACGAGCTCACGCAGAAGCGCCGGCGTGCCATTCAGGAGGAAATTGACCGGCTCGCCGAAGAGCAGAAGGAAAAAGCTGAGCTACTGCCAGAAACAAGTGCCGAGCATTCCCAACCAGTACAAACCCGGCGAGGGGCCGGGGATGTTCAAACTGTTGTGCCGCAAGGAGGGGTCGATCCGTCAGATGGATCCGTCCGAACTGCACTTGCGATCGAACTGCGCGAGGGCCGGCTGTGCATCTTCATGCCGCCAGTCGAACGCCTGGAAGAGTATCTCGAGCTACTCGCTGCCGCAGAGCTCAGTGCAGAACAACTCGGCCTCAAGGTTCATATTGAAGGATATGGACCGCCGAATGACCCGAGGCTCAACGTCGTACGGGTCGCTCCGGACCCGGGCGTTCTGGAGGTCAACATTCATCCAGCTGCAAGCTGGGACGATTGCGTGGCGACGACGGAAGCGATTTACGAGGAGGCTCGGCAATGCCGCTTGGGGGCCGACAAGTTCATGATCGATGGCCGTCATACCGGCACTGGCGGCGGAAACCATGTTGTCGTTGGCGGTGCGACGCTGGAAGACAGTCCGTTCTTGCGGCGCCCGGACCTCCTCAAATCCCTGATCTTGCTGTGGCAGCGTCACCCGTCATTATCGTACCTGTTTTCAGGCCTCTTTATCGGCCCGACCAGCCAGGCTCCACGGATCGACGAAGCCCGCCACGACACTCTTTACGAGCTGGAAATCGCTTTGTCCCAGATTGCCGGGCCGGGCACTGGAGATTACACGCCGCCCTGGCTTGTTGACCGCCTGCTCCGGAACATGATGACGGATGTCACCGGCAACACCCACCGGGCAGAAATCTGCATCGACAAGCTTTATTCCCCGGATGGCCCAACCGGCCGTTTGGGACTTGTGGAGTTCCGCGGTTTTGAAATGCCACCGCACCCGCGCATGAACCTTGCCCAGCAGCTGCTCTTGCGCGCCATCATTGCCCGGTGCTGGGCAAAACCGGTAACGGGCCAGCCGGTGCGCTGGGGCACTGTTCTTCATGATCGATACATGCTCCCGCACTTTGTCTGGCAGGATTTCCTGGCAGTTCTGACAGACTTGAAAGACCATGGCTTCGAACTCGATCCGGTTTGGTATGAAGCCCAAGCCGAGTTCCGCTTCCCGTTCTGTGGTGCGGTCGATGTCGAAGGCGTTAATCTGGAGATCCGGCAGGCCCTGGAACCGTGGCATGTCCTTGGCGAGACCGGAGCAATTGGCGGAACGGTCCGGTACACCGACAGCTCTGTAGAGCGCCTGCAGGTGACAATGACAACCGCTTTCAAGGACCGCTATACCATCATGTGCAATCAGCGCCCCATACCGATGACGGAAACCGGAACAGCGGGAACCAATGTTGGCGGTGTTCGTTTCAAAGCCTGGCAACCAGCAGAAGCGTTGCACCCCGTTCTGGCGGTCAACGCCCCCTTGACCTTTGACATCTATGACCGGTGGTCTTCGCGGCCGGTCGGCGGATGCGTTTATCATGTGGCACATCCGGGCGGCCGGAACTACGACACATTTCCGGTCAATGGCAATGAAGCAGACGCACGCCGTTTGGCCCGGTTCGAAGGTTTTGGCCATTCATCAGGACAGTACACCCCCGTTTGGGAAGCGCTGCATCCGGAATTTCCCATGACCCTTGATCTTCGGCGCCAAGGCGGGTTGATATGCCC
>CALDSI010000126.1 GCA_937911395.1 uncultured Labrenzia sp. | reverse complement strand
GATGATCCGGGCAGCTGCATCGCAGGTTTCAACGTCGTCGCGGTCCAGTCTTTGCAAGAAAGAAACCGTCGTCGTGATGGCCTCTTCCGCACGACGGATAGACACCTGCCCCATCGCTTCCATTTCGCTGACGGCGCGGCTCTCGGCATATTGATTGAGAATAATATTGATCGCAAACAACGGCGTTGTCGCAAGCACCAGTGCGATCAGAACCGTCTTAGCAAAACCGAAATAACGAAAGGACAATGCGCAAGCCCGTTGAGTACCATCTCCCGCAAACCATGCCGTGAAATGGGTAAACAAGCCCTGAATGCAGAAGCATTTCTTAACCCTGACAGGACGATTTCGCTAAGCCAGCAAGCTATTTGGCAGCTTATGATGAACCCAAACTGCGACTGCATATGCTGCGGCTGCGCCCACCGCAGTTTTCATTTTCCACAACCTTTCGGCGCACATTCGCCGGCCCAAGTGCGGAAATCCGCCAAGAGCGTGATCGCCGTCACATTGTCGCTGCACCAATCGGGTGACAAAACCGTCGAGGCAGGTCAAGAAGCCGGTCTCTTTTTCAATTCGCACCAGCTGCAATAAATGGGTCCCTATCTGTCGCCGTTGGTATTAAGCTATGACGCAGGCTCGCGTCAGCCCTGACACTTCACGTTTGGAGTACACATCATGATTTCCAAGAAGTCCCGGATCGGCCTCGGCCTTTCAACCGCAGTTGGCCTGTTTTTGGCTCAGGCTGCACCGGCCCTAGCATTCGACCCGACCGGCGTACCGGTTGCCGATGCGTTCTTGAAACTCCTCGATTCAGACAGCGGCGACGTGGAAAGCTATGGCAGCGTCAACGAAACGGGCGGTGACGTCACCATCGCCGACCTCGTTCTCAAAAGCGAAGATGACGATGGCACTGTCACCATCGGCACCACGACCCTCTCCGGTGGTTCTGTTCTGGACAATGGCCGTTTGAAACTGAGCGGCCTTCAGCTTCAAAACCTGGAACTTGCGGCCGACGACGGCGGCCTTACCATGGCAAACATGACCGCAACGGACCTTGTCTTGCCGGCAGCCGAAGAAGTTCAAAACGGTGCCCCGACCGTTGATCCGAGCTACAAGACCTTCGAGGCTTCAACCATCCAGATCAATGACGAAGACGGCAAGATCGCCACAATCGACACGATCACCTCGTCCATCGACGAAATGGACGGCGATCAGCCAACAAGCGGCAGCTTTGCAATCTCAAACATCGTTGTGGATGTGAAAGAGATCCAGGCCGAAGAAGCCAAATCCCTGCAGGACCTTGGCTACGAAACGCTCAACATGAACATTTCCGGCTCCGGAAAGTGGGATCCGGATGCGGCTACCATCAATATCCCGGATCTGAAGATCGATGGCCAGGACGCTGCAGCGCTGACCCTGTCGCTCTCTCTCGGCGGTGTAACGCGTGAAGTTGTGGATGAGCTGAACAAGGCGTCCGACAATCCGGAAGAGTCCATGGCCCTTCTTCAGAACATCTCCGTGTCCAATGTCCGCATCCGTTTGGATGATGCGTCTCTAACCGGCCGGGTGCTGGATCAGGAGGCTCAAAAGGCCGGTGTCGACACCCAGCAATATGTTGCAGGTCTGACCGGCAGCCTGCCGCTGATGCTGGGCATGCTTCAGAACAAGGACCTCGAAGGCCAGGTCGCCGAAGCTGTGACACAATACCTGACCAACCCGGGTTCCCTGGAAATCACCGCGTCTCCGGAAAACCCGGTCCCGTTTGCCCAGATCATGGGTGCGGCGATGATGGCCCCGCAAATGGTTCCGCAGTTGTTGGGTGTGTCGATTACTGCCAATCAGTAATCCATACTCCGAAACCAAAAAACGCGGCGGAACCTACCGCCGCGTTTTCTGTTTTCATCAGGCTTGATCAGGTATTGGTGATTTCGAAGCCGATGGCGTCGAAGAAGGTGACATCAAACAGCTCACCACCCTCGATCTTAAGATCAGTCAATATATCCGGGTTTTGCACTATGTAGGCGCGTTCCTCACCATCCGGGCCAGTGAAACGGATCTTTCCGGTTTCAGTGTCCGCGGTGAGTATCTTGACCGTAACGGTCATCTGACGTGCAGTCAGGCCCACGGGCAACTGGTCCGCATCGGCAAGAACGACCGTTTTCGAGGCATCGATCTCAGGCTTCGTGTTCTTGCTTTTCTCGATATCGATGACGACACCGGCAAGATACGTCACGTTCAGGAACTGGTTTTCCCGCACCGATGCGATGTCAAATCCGGCCTGAACCGGCACTGCGAATTCATTGCGGTCCTTCGCCTTGACGATAATCTCGTTGCGGGCCGAGTTGGTCGTGACAACCTGTGCTTTGTAGGACACCGTTTCGGCGACCGCGAAGGCTTCCTCAAAGGTTGGCTCGGACATCGCCGAGGCCGCACCAGAAAAAGCAAACACCGACAGCGCCGCGGCCGAGATGGTCGAAATGAGGGGATGTGCTGACATTTGAAAAACCCTTTGCAAAATCGGTCAAGATTTTCGATGAGGCCAGGGTCACTTGCTGATCAATCAGCGATGTCCCTGGTTTCGCTCGGCAAACATCTGAACCAATTGCGGCTCTTTCATGAACGCAAAGATTGCAAATTTTTTAGAATTCGCCCTACGTAGGAAGCTGATCAGTGCGTCGCAAATGGGCATTGTCGACCCGCAATCCCGGCGTCGCAGGAGAATTACTCCGCCGCTTCAGTCTTGTCCTGAAACTGCAAATCACAGAGCCGCCGGTAAATGCCGTCGTGATCGTAGAGCTTGTCGTGCGTTCCGCTCTCCACGACCTTGCCCTGATCCATGACATGGATCTGGTGAGCGTGCCGGACCGTTGAAAGCCGGTGGGCGATGACCAGTGTCGTCCGGCCGGTCATCAAGGTTTCCAGCGCGGACTGGATCTTGGCTTCTGATTCTGCATCCAATGCCGATGTCGCTTCGTCCAGCAAAAGGATCGGGGCATCGCGCAGCATAGCGCGGGCAATAGCGATCCGTTGGCGCTGACCACCCGAGAGATTGTTGCCGCCCTCCCCGGCACTGGTGTTGTATCCGTCCGGTAGAGCGGTGATGAAGTCATGCGCATTCGCCGCCTTCGCCGCTTCGATGATGTCCGCTTCGGTTGCACCAGGCACACCAACACCGATGTTATCGCGAAGGCTCATGTTGAAGAGGTAAGCCTCCTGCCCGACATAGGCGATGGACCGGCGCAAGGTCGCGACCTGAACCTCCGTTACTGGCTGACCGTCAATCCGAATCTCGCCGGATTGGGGATCATAGAACCGCTCTATCAGCGAGAACACGGTCGACTTTCCTGCTCCCGAGGCGCCGACCAACGCCGTCATCTTTCCAGGCTCGGCCTTGAAGGATGCACCGGTCAGCGCTGCGCCTTCGCCATAGGAGAACCGGACATTGTCGAACACGACTTCACCGTTCGAGACGTTGAGTGGCTTGGCTCCATCGCGATCCTTGAGATCGGCTTTCTCATCGATCAACTCGTACATCAAGCGCAGGCCGACCATCTCACGGCCAAGATTGACGTTGAGCCGCGCCAAACGGCGTGCCGGGTCGTAAGCAAGCAAAAGAGCTGTGATGAAGGAGAACAACGCGCCCGGGTCCTGGCCCAGCTCCACCACGGAATACCCGCCGTAGAAGATCACCATTGCAATGGCAAACCCGCCGAGCGTGTCCATCATGGGCGATGTCCGGGCGCTCAAGGTTGCGATTTTGTTGGCCTGACGCTGGACGTCCTCTACCGAGTCCCCCATGCGGTCCCGCATGGCGTTTTCCATACCAAACGCCTTGACCACACGCACGCCAAGCACGGTCTCTTGCAGGGCTGCCGTAATCTTAGCGGTTGAGACCACCTGGCGGTTCATATGCTTCTTGACCCGCCGGATCAGGATTGCCACGCCGATGACTGCCGGCGGCATGATGACAAAGGCAAAGAAACTCAGCAGCGGGTTCTGAACGACCATCACAATGACAAGACCGATCAAGGTCAGGAGATCACGGCCGAGAGAGACGACGACCATATCCATCGTCATGCGGGCGGAGTTCACACCTTGTGTGACGATCACATTGATCTCGGCGAGCGATTTCCGGTCGTAGTAGGCTTGGTCGAGCTGCAGAATATGGTCGAACAGGCGCTTTTGCAGGCTGGCAATGATCGCGTTGCCGACGCGTGCAAGCACCACCAGCTGGCCATAAGTGGCAACGCCCTTGACCGCGAATATCAGCATCACCACACCGGCAATGACATAGACCATCTGCTGGTCGCGGTTGACGAACACCTCATTGACCACGTCGCGCATGATCCAGGCACTTGCTGCCGTAGTCGCCGCCACAAATCCCATGAATACGAATGCGAGCGCATACTGAGGCAGATAAGTCCTCAGGTTTTCCCCGAAGAGACGCCGGATCAAGGGAATGGTTTCATTCGGATCCGTCTCAGCGTTCACTTTCCGAAAATTGAGCACGCACTCATGCCTTTCTTCGGCGCAACCGGACCCTGTGTCCTTCCCTGCGCCACCCTGCCCGCACTATCTATCGCGTTTCGTGGCATTCTTAAAACCAGAAGCATCGCCTGTCGCATTGAAATCTGTGATTTCAGGCAGCGATGGGCGACACAGCCGTTTCGCGAACTGCGTTGGTGCGAGTCGATCAGCGGCAATTCACCGACCGGAGCTTTCTAACCGTCTGATACGACAAAGGCCAGCAGAGCCGGCCTTTGCGCTCCAGCAGACTGGAGCCTTCTATCAGGCTTTTGCACCCTTTCCCGGAAAGATCACTCTTCCGGGAGGTTAAGCCGCAGATGAAGTTCGCGCAGCTGAGCGGTATCCGGCTCGTTCGGCGCGCCCATCATCAGGTCTTCAGCTTTCTGATTCATCGGGAACAGCATGACTTCACGGATGTTGGCCTCGTCCGCCAGCAACATCACGATCCGGTCGATACCGGCTGCACAACCACCGTGCGGAGGTGCGCCGTACTGGAACGCGTTGACCATGCCGCCGAAACGCTTGTTGACTTCCTCATTCGGATAGCCGGCGATCTCGAAAGCCTTGTACATGATTTCCGGCTTGTGGTTCCGGATCGCACCGGACACCAGCTCGTGACCGTTACAGGACAGATCGTACTGGTAGCCGAGAACCTCCAGCGGATCACCTTCCAGCGCTTCCATCCCGCCCTGCGGCATAGAGAACGGGTTGTGTTCAAAATCGATCTCGCCGGTTTCCTCGTCCTTCTCGTAGATCGGGAAATCGACGATCCAGGCAAATTCGAACCGGTCCTTGTC
>CALDSI010000125.1 GCA_937911395.1 uncultured Labrenzia sp. | reverse complement strand
CCCAGATCCAAATGCAATCGGGCACCACCGGGATCAACACGATACGGATCTACAATCCGGTGAAACAAGCTAAGGATCAGGATCCGGACGGAATTTTCGTCAAACGCTGGGTCCCGGAACTTAAAGATATCGATCCGGCCCATATCCATGAACCCTGGAAAGCGGAGAACGCCGGCAAGGTCCTCGGCAAAACCTATCCTTTCCCCGTTGTCGATTACCTGTCGGCTGCCAAGGAGGCACAGGACAAGGTCTGGGCCGTGCGTAAGGGCCAAGCTTTTCGATCGGAAGCCTCCGGGATCCAGACCAAGCACGGCAGCCGCAAGAGCGGGATTCCGATGCGCGGGCAGGAGAAACCCCGCCGCCGTACCCGGAAAGCTGCTGTCAATCCGGATCAGGCCGATCTCTTTGGGGACGCGACATGAAAATGCGCCGCAAAGGCGATCTGCCACAGAAAATCTGCCCGGCCTGCGGGCGGCCATTTGCCTGGCGCAAGAAATGGGCGCGAGACTGGGATGAGGTCAAATTTTGTTCCGAACGCTGCAAACGTGACCGGAAAAAAGTGTGACACTCATTCCCTGAACGCTTTCCCGGCCCTGAACCGGGGTCACTATGGTTTTGGTCCCGGCTCAAGGCCGGGACAGCTATCGGCATCAGGAAAATCAAACAAAA
Source organism: uncultured Labrenzia sp. (assembly GCA_937911395.1). GTDB lineage: Bacteria > Pseudomonadota > Alphaproteobacteria > Rhizobiales > Stappiaceae > Roseibium. The sequence goes on along the minus strand of CALDSI010000125.1, from coordinate 4,365 downwards.
AGATTTGCAAGGCTCTCCAGATATTCCTGTTTGCCGGACACAGGTTGCGGCTCAAGATCCTGTGCGTGTACCCGTTCGGCAAGCGCTTCGAGAGAGCTGCCGCCCTTCAGGATGTCCTGGTTCTCCGGCTTTTTCCACCCTGCGTAGCGATCCTCGACAAAACCTTTCATACGGCCATCTTCGATCATGGCCGCAGCCGCTTTGAGGCCACGGGCGATGGCGTCGGCCGAGCCCACATGTGCCTGGATCAGATCAACCGGGTCGAGGGATTGGCGCCGTAACTTGGCGTCAAAATTTGTGCCGCCGGTCGTGAAGCCCCCCGCCATCAGGATCTCATAATAGGCCAGCGCCAGCTCCGGCACGTTCATGCCGAAATGATCGGTGTCCCAACCGCACTGGTAATCGTTCCGGTTCATGTCAACGGACCCGAAAATACCAAGTGAACGGGCCATATGCAGCTCATGCTCGAACGAATGGCCGGCAAGGATTGCGTGGCCCTGTTCGATGTTCATCTTGACCTCGTTTTCAAGGCCATAAGCTTTCAGGAAGCCGTAAACAGTCGCAACATCATAGTCGTACTGGTGCTTGGAGGGCTCTTGCGGTTTGGGTTCGATCAGGATCGCTCCTTTGAAACCGATCTTGTGCTTGTATTCGACCACCATGTTGAGGAAGCGGCCGAGCTGGTCCAGTTCCTGTTTGATGTTGGTGTTCAGCAGGGTCTCATACCCCTCGCGCCCGCCCCATAGAACATAGTTCGCGCCGCCCAGGCGTTGAGTGACATCCATGGCGTTTTTCACCTGGGCTGCCGCATAGGCAAAGACATTCGGGTTCGGATTGGTCGCAGCTCCGGACATGTACCGGCGGTTGGAGAACATGTTGGCTGTTCCCCAAAGAAGTTTCACGCCGGTCTCGGCCATCTTCGTTTCAAAGATGTCGGCAATTGCATTCACATTGGCATTGCTTTCCGCCAGCGTCTTGCCTTCGGGCGCAATGTCGCGGTCATGGAAAGTGAAGAACGGCATTCCGAGGATCTGGAACATCTCAAAGGCCACATCGGCTTTAAGCTTTGCCTGTTCCATCGGGTCGCCGCCTGCGGCCATCCAGGTGCGGTTGAAGGTCTCGCCGCCAAAAGGGTCAGATCCTGGCCAGCAGAAATTGTGCCAATAACACACGGCAAGCCGAAGGTGATCTTCCATCCGCTTTCCAAAGACGACTTCATCCTTGTTGTAGTGGCGGTAGGTCAGCGGATCGCGGCTGTCGGGTCCGGCGAATTGGATTGGCTGCAGATCGCCAAAAAATCCAGTGCTCATGAAAGTATCTCCTTAAAAACCGGCCTGCTTGAATGCCGGATACAGTTTTTGCCAGCGCTGATAAGCATCGGCGTAAGCGGGGATAAGGGTTGGGTTGGGATCAATGGTTGTTCGAAGGGCAGGTTTGCCGAAGACACCCTCCGTGGAACCCAAAGCAGCAGCCTGACCCAGGCGCGCAGCCCCAAGAGAGGCCCCGAAATCGCCGTCGACAGGCACGTCGATCGGCACCTCCAAGACGCTCGCGATGATCTCCAGCCAGACCTCGGATCTGGACCCGCCGCCAACAGCCAGCAAACGGTCAACTTTCGTGCCGGCAGCCGTCAACGCAAGGAGGCAGTCTTTCAAGGCGAACGCCACCCCATCCAGAACGGCATGGGTCAGCTCAGTATCGTCTGTCTCGTGGGAAATCCCGGCGAAACCGGCCCGGATCGCCACATCATTGTGGGGCGTCCGCTCGCCGCCGAGGTACGGAAGGAAAGACACATCTGACGGCCCGGCTGCACCCCCAAGTGCCGCCGTCAACTCCCGTGGGGTTTTCTTCAGCCGGCTTGCTAGCCAGTTGAGACTGTCGGTCGCCGACAGGATCACGCCCATCTGGTGCCAGGTGTTTGGCACGGCATGACAGAAGGCATGGACAGCATTGTCAACATTCGGCGAGAAGCGATCATTGGTGACAAAAAGCACGCCCGACGTGCCAAGCGAGACAAACCCGGAGCCCGGCTCCACCGCCCCGATCCCGCAGGCGGATGCGGCATTGTCGCCACCGCCGCCGGCCACAACCGGAGCCTTGTCAAATCCCCAGCGGGCGCACAGATCTGACGTCAATTCACCTGAGACGTCCGACCCTTCCACGAGGCGCGGCATGTTCTGGCGGGTCAAACCTGTGGCGGCCAAAAGCTCATCGCTCCAGTCGCGCTTTGCCACATCCATCCAGAGCGTCCCGGCACTGTCGGACATGTCCCCGGCATAGATCCCGGTGAGTTTGAAGCGGACATAGTCCTTGGGCAGCAGAACCATGGCCGTCTTTGCGAAGACCTCCGGCTCGTTCTCACGCACCCATTGCAACTTAGGGGCCGTGAAACCGGGCATCACCCGATTGCCACCAAGGGACAGGAACTTCGGTTCTGCCGCCTCAAGATCAGCGCATTGTTTTGCGGACCGGCCATCATTCCACAAGATGCACGGACGTAATGGCTTGCCCTCTGCATCCAGCAATGTCGCCCCATGCATGTGACCGGACAATCCGATGCCTTTCACCGCGGCCATCTTTGAAGGCACTCGCTGCTTCAGACTATCGAGGACCGTTTCGCAAGCGGTCCACCAGCTCTCCGGATCCTGTTCGGACCAGCCCGGGTGGGGACGCTGAACCGTCAGCTCCGCCGTTGCGGACGCCACAAGGATCTGATTTTCATCAAGCAAAATCGCTTTGACCGAACTGGTACCAATATCAAGGCCAACAAACATGAGGTGCGTTCCTCATTTCGGTTTCAAAAGAATGCCGAAACCTCAACCTGGAGGCTCGACATTGGCAAATCGTTCGAATTGACCCAGACAATAATTGCGGTCAACTCGAGGAACAGCCCGCGCCATGGCGCGGGCCAAAAAGTCTATCCAACGACCGTGTCGTCAACAATTGCACCAGGTCCAGGTGTCGCACCCGGAGGGCACTTGCCCAGGATGATCATGCCGAGGACATCATCATCGGTGACATCACCAGTCTTTGCCGTGCCGACCAGCTGGCCGTTCTTCATGACGGCAATCCGGTCACACAACTGGAAGACATCGTGGATGTCGTGACTGATCAAGAAGATGCCGAGGCCCTGCTTCTTCAGTTCCTGAATGAGCTCGGCCACCATCTGGGTTTCATGCACTCCCAGCGCCGCTGTCGGCTCATCCATGATCAGGATCTTCGCGTTGAAGTAAACCGCCCGTGCAATCGCCACGGATTGCCGCTGACCACCGGAGAGAGCCTTCACTGGCGCGTGGAACTTTTTGAAGTTCGGGTTGAGCCGGCCCATGATCTTGCGGGTTTCCGCCTCCATGGCATCGTCGTCGACGAACCCGAGCGGCGAGGTCAGTTCCCGGCCGAGGAACAGGTTGGACGCCGCATCAAGATTGTCTGCCAATGCAAGCGTCTGGTAGATCGTTTCGATGTTCTGTGCCCGCGCATCCCGCGGTGAATGGATGTGAACTTCCTCGCCATTGATCCGGATCTCACCGCTGTCGGCCTTGTAGGCCCCGGACAGGATCTTGATCAGAGTCGACTTGCCGGCACCATTGTGACCGAGAAGACCCACCACTTCCCCGGGATAAAGATCAACAGAGACATGATCCACGGCATGCACCCCGCCAAAGGAGATGCACATGTCTTTCATTTCTACGAGAGGGGCGGTCATTGTTACTCTCCCGTGCGCTTGCGGTAGATGATGTCGACCAGAACGGCGAGCACAAGCACCGTACCGACAACAATGTTCTGAAGCGGGGCATCGACACCAACCATCGCCATGCCCGATTGCAGTGACTGCATGATCAGGGCACCGAGAATTGCGCCGTAGATCGTACCGACACCGCCGGCCAGAGCCGTACCGCCGATAACCGCGGCCGCAATGACGCGAAGTTCGTCAAGCGTGCCGATGTCGTTGGTGGAAAACCCGAGGCGGGCTGCGGCCACGGCTGCGGCCAGAGCACTGAGGCCGCCCATGATGGCAAACACCTTGACCGTCAGGAACCGTGTGGTGATGCCGGAAAGTTCCGCTGCATCCGGATTGCCGCCGGTCGCGAAGATGTAGCGGCCGAGCCGTGTGCGCCGGGCAACAACGGTCATGACCACAGCCACAACAATCAGAAGGACGACGGAATACGGAATGCCATAGCCCATGGTCAGGCCTTCCGGCAGTGTCTCGCCAGATGCCTCAAACATACGGCGCAACCGGGCTTTCGGGATGTCGTAAGCATTCAGGATTGCAACAACCCCGAGAATGGCAGCGGTCGTGATTACGCCCATGGTGACTTCCGCCCAGGCCGGTTTGACCGGGAACCCATGGGAGGCATTGCG
>CALDSI010000124.1 GCA_937911395.1 uncultured Labrenzia sp. | reverse complement strand
GATCAGATAGGGGCCTAAAACCGGAAGGAAACCACCTAAGGTTTGCTGTCTTGAATCCTTTTCCCGACTTCACGGGGCCTTCAGGCAGCAGAAGTGGCCTCAGCTTTTTCGTGTCCCGAGTTGGACAGGGGTCTTGTCTGGTTCAGCATCCGGGGCCTCTCCGGCAAGTCTTAATGTGCGTTCCAGCAGCTGTTCATAGATTGGCCGTCCGCCCAGATGGTGCGCGGTTAATGCTGCAACGGTGCAGGTAACAAGCACCGGCAGGATCAGCGCATAAGCACCAGTGAGTTCCATGACCAGGACCACACCGACAAGTGGAGCGCGAACGGAGGCTGCAAAAAAGCCACCCATAGCCGCGATCGCACAGGCAGCTTTGAAATCGGCATCGCCAACCGGGATGATGTCTGTCGTGATTACTCCGAATGCCAGGCCCGCGCAGGTCGCAATCGAAAGCATCGGGGCAAAAATCCCGCCTGGAACGCCCGAGGCATAAGAAAAAAGCACGCCGCCGAACCGGAACAAGGTCAGCAGCAAAAGCGCAAGAATGCCGTAATCTTTGGTGACGAGATCCCGGACGAGGTCCTCGCCGCCACCCGTTGCATCGGGAAACGCGACAAGCAATATACCGGTCGCAGCGCCTATCATCATGGCAGGGATCCAGCGCGCTCCCCTCGGAATGGATTGGAAGAGGTCCATGACCTTTAAAAGCGCCCAATTGAAAAACACGCCCAGGAACCCGAGGCACACTCCCAAGAGCCCAAGAAGGGGAAAACTCCAAACCGGGATGTAAGTGACTTCAATGAGAAGCGGCGGGCCGATATGCGTCAATTGTTCGGTGATGGCCGCGCTCAGGATCGACGCGATGATGACAGCCATGTAGGTCCGGTAGCCAAAGGGGAACTGCCGGCGGGTTTCTTCGACAATAAAGAGGATCGCTGCGAGCGGTGCATTGAACGCCGCTGCCAGCCCTGCTGCAGCACCTGCCGCGAGCAACCCCTTATGGTCGGCCGACTGCAAGCCCTGAGATCTTGATAGCGCTTCTGCGGTCATCGCACCCATATGGATAGTGGGTCCTTCACGGCCGAGAACCAAACCTGAGCCGAGCGCGAGTAAGCCTCCAAAGAATTTGACCACCAGAACACGTGCCCAATGAAGTGGACGCTTGTCCTCCATCGCCCCTTCAATTTCCTGTATGCCGCTGCCAGCGGCCTCTGGGGCAAAGCGGGCGACGAGAAAAAAGGCACCGGTGACGCAAACAGCGGAGACCACCGCGGAAACGATACAAGTCAGCATGCCCGAGCCAATGCTCGCGCGCAGGTTGGCATAGGTCGAGATGAGAATTTCCACACCGGAGTGAAAACCGGTGGCCAGACCGCCAACCAGGATCCCAACAAGAGCAGCCTTCAGAAAGTACGGAGTGTCTGAGGTTTTCAGCAAAGTTGGGGCTTTCAAGAGTGTGCGAGAGACCGAAGTTTATTTGCGCCGGATCGATGAACACAGTTTCGCACCGATTCCGTTATTGCAGCAAGAAGTTGATCGCAGGCCGCATCCGCTCAAACGCAAAAACGCGCAGCTGAAGCCGCGCGTTTTGGATCGCTGTTGCGGGTGACCGTCTTTAGATGACATGCACCGTTGTGCCAACGCCGACGCGCTCATAAAGATCAATGACATCTTCATTACGCATTCGAATGCAGCCGGAGGAGACGGCGTGCCCGATCGTCCAAGG
>CALDSI010000123.1 GCA_937911395.1 uncultured Labrenzia sp. | reverse complement strand
GTTCCACATTGGTGGTACGGCGCAGGTTGTCGACTCATCGTTCATCGAGTCCAACGTCGACGGTACGGTCAAGATCCGGAACCGCTCTGTACAGCGCGACTCGGAAGGCAATCTGATTGCCATGGTCCGCAACATGTCCATCGTTGTCATCGACAGCGACGGCAATGAGCGCGCCGTGCACCGGGTTGCTTACGGTTCCAAGCTGCATGTTGATGAAGGTGACGCGGGCAAACGCGGGCAGCGGAGCGCAGAGTGGGATCCGTACACCCGTCCGATGCTTGCTGAAGTTGACGGTGTCGTGGACTTTGAAGACCTGGTTGACGGGGCTTCGGTTCAGGAAACCGCCGACGAGGCAACTGGTATCACCAAGCGTGTCGTCACTGATTGGCGCTCCTCGCAGCGTGGCGCGGATCTCAAGCCGGCGGTTGTCATCAAGGACGCCAAAGGTTCCGTTGCCAAAAACCAGCGTGGATCCGATGCCCGCTTGATGCTGTCCGTGGACGCGGTTCTCTCGGTTCAGCCGGGTGCATCGGTCAAGGCCGGTGACGTGCTCGCACGTATTCCGCTTGAAAGCGCCAAGACCAAGGACATCACCGGTGGTCTGCCGCGCGTTGCGGAACTGTTCGAGGCTCGCCGTCCGAAGGATCATGCCATTATCGCAGAAATCGACGGTACGATCCGCTTTGGCCGGGACTACAAGAACAAACGCCGTGTCATCATCGATCCGGCAGAGGAGGGCGCCGAGCCCGTCGAATACCTCATCCCGAAAGGCAAGCACTTCCACCTTCAGGAAGGCGATGCCATTGAAAAGGGTGAGTACATCCTCGACGGCAACCCGGCACCGCACGACATTCTGGCCGTTAAAGGCGTTGAGGCACTGGCTGCCTACCTCGTCAACGAGATCCAGGAAGTCTATCGTCTGCAGGGCGTTGTGATTAACGACAAGCACATTGAGGTGATTGTCCGTCAAATGCTGCAGAAGGTCGAGATCACCGATCCAGGTGAAACCGAATTCTTCTCAGGTGAGCAGATCGACCGGATCGACTTTGAAGAGGCCAATCAACGGGCCATCGACAATGCCAAGGATCCGGCGAAAGGCACACCGGTTCTGCTCGGGATCACTAAGGCGTCGTTGCAGACACGCTCGTTCTTCTCCGCCGCCTCCTTCCAGGAGACGACCCGCGTTCTTACCGACGCGGCGGTCAACGGCAAGACCGACCCGCTGGTCGGCCTCAAGGAGAACGTCATTGTTGGCCGTTTGATCCCGGCCGGTACAGGCGGGGTCATGAAGCGGATCCGCAAGATTGCAACCCATCGCGACGACCTGATCCAGGAAGCGCAGCGGGCTCAGTCTTCGGAAAGTGCCGCAGAAGGCCTTCTGGAAGACATGACCGGTGCTGCGGAATAAACTTCGGCAACAGTCACATCATGAAAGGCCGCCTCCGGGCGGCCTTTCTCGTATCGAACGAGATAAGGAGGGCTGCCCTCATGAATGACAATGACCTGGAACTGGATCCCGTGGTCTACATCGTCATCGGCCGTGTCTGGCAGGATGAAAATACATCACCGGATGCATCGATCACGATCCATGCACTTTTGACAGCGCCAGATGATGACGATGCCGTGCGCAAGACTTTGGAAGCTCTTTCATCGCAAGGCTTCACGGAAGCGGAACTGGATCAAATCGGTGTCATCGACGGTGAACCGGATGAGCCGATCTATGAAGGCGCCTATCATGATGCTCTGTCGGGCAACGTGGCAATTGTCACGCTTGCCGACTAAGACACGGCGTAGGTATTTCCGTTAGGACAATTAAATAGTATTGTCATCTGTCCTTATATTTTGCCTCCGCCGTCAAAAGCGGAGGCTTATTTTATTTATAATCTGAGTTGTCTTACGGCAAAAATCCACTTTTCGTTTACGTAACTGGAAAACACTAAACCCTGAATTGCAAATCGGAGGTTATACATGTTTTCTAGAATTTCAGTTGGCATGCGATTGGGCATGCTCATGGGGCTGGTGGTTCTTTGCTTGATCGGGATCCTCGGCGCGGCGGCTTACCAGGACCGCGACCGGTCGTATGCGGAGCGGCGGATTGGCCTGACCCATCTTGTCAATGCGGCCACCAGCACGATTGAGAGTTACCATAAGCGAAGCATAGCCGGAGAGTTCACTGAAGAGCAGGCGCAAGGGTTCGCTAAGGAGGCGATCCGCGGTATGCGCTATGACAATGGCAATTATCTCTTCATCAACCTGCGCGGCGACGCTCTGATCATGCATCCCGCACGGCCGGATCTGGAGGGCATGACCTCCCAGGACCTCATTCGTGATTTCGGGTCGTCCAGTTTGCCGACTTTCTATGACATCGTGCAGAGCCAGGGCAGTGGTTTTCATGATTACGTTTGGCGCAGGCCGAATTCCGACGATCCAGCAGGCAAGACGGCCTATGTGACGATGTATCAGCCTTGGGGGTGGGTGATCGGGACCGGCGCTTATGTGGATGACATTGAAGCGGCATTTCAAAAGAACCTTGTTTGGCTTGCCGGGATCGCCCTTGGGTTGGTTCTGCTTCTGGCTATCGCTTCACACTTCCTGATCCAGTCTATTACAAAGCCACTGGCCCGGACGGTCCAGGAAGCTGAAGCGCTTGCAGCCGGTGACACCGAGATCCAGTTCACTGATGCGGACCGCAAGGACGAGATCGGGACAGTGGCGCGGTCGATCGCTGCTTTCCGGGATCGGATATTTGAACAACAGCGGCTCGCCCGGGAAGCTGCTGAAACGGCAGATGCTCAGACCCGCCGCCAGCATCTGGTGGAAGGTCTTGTGTCGCGGTTTCGCGAAAATGTCTCCCATTTGCTCACCGCGGTTGGTGACCGGATCGGAACTGTGAAGACAACGGCGACCGAATTGTCCGGTCTTGCAAGCGCATCTTCAGAGCGGGCAGCTGGAGCGAGCGGATCAGCGGACTCGGCCAACGGCAGCATTGAGACAACAGCCGCCGCGGCCCAGGAGCTCACTTTCGCGATCCGGGAAATCAACTCGCAGGTGTCCAAAACCACGGAGGGCGTCCAAGGGGCGACGGAAGCTGCGAACAAATCCAGCCAGCGGGTGACCAGCCTGTCCAATGCCGCGATCAAGATCGGTGAGGTGGTCACGCTTATTCAGGCAATCGCCGAGCAAACCAATCTCTTGGCCTTGAACGCAACCATTGAGGCCGCGCGGGCCGGGGAGGCGGGCAAGGGGTTTGCCGTTGTTGCAGCTGAAGTGAAGGAGCTTGCGACACAGACCGCAAAAGCCACTGAAGAAATCAGCAATCAGATTGCGGATATCCAGGGGTCCACCAATGAAGCGGTGGCCGCAATTGACGAGATCACATCGCGTGTCGAGGAAGTCCGCAATTTCACCACAGCGATTGCGGCCTCTATTTCTCAGCAAGAATCTGCGACGGAGTCGATTGCTCAAAGTGTCGTTCAGGCCGTTGAGCAGACAAAATCGGCCAAATCCGAAATGGAGATGGTGGTGATCTCCGCCCAAGAAACCGACAACGGCTCGCTCGTCGTTCTGCGCGGAGCTGATGAAGTCGCCAATTATGCAGAGAAGCTCCGCGGTGAGGTCGATACTTTTCTCGACTCTGTGGCGGCCGCTTAAGTTCGGAAGGCCACGGGGACGAAAAGCCCAGGTGCCCAGGCTTGGCGCCTGGGTTGCCGCGGGCAAAACTCGACCAGTGTGTTGGTCCGAACAATAGGCGAGATCCAGGTTACGATTTGGACGACTTGGCTGGCATAAATTGATAAGGCCAGCGGCGCGGGGCTGTGTTTGCTTGGGGGCTAAGCTGGGGGCGGTTATGTTTGAGCTGCCAAACAGGTGCATGGCTGTCATGCAAATGGCGGAATCAGGACCTAACTAGGTGCTCAGCACCAATTCTGCTCATGAAATTGGCTGGATTGGCATAAATTGAATCACTTGCGTAACCATTGATTCATTGTTTGAAATTGCTGCTGAAATAACAAGAACAACAAACAAAAAACCGCCGGGCGCTGCGCGCAACAATCTTACAATCTCGTGTGGCCTGGCGGACAAAAATGATTGAGATTTCTGCACTTTTGCCGAAATGCGGAATTTCCAACAAATCACTTGACGCAAAGGGTGCATCTGAGTAGGTTCCGCGCATCCCAAGGGCAGGCGGTAAGAGCGAACCCTCCAGCGCTTCTGAAGAGCGCAGGACACAGTCCTCTTAAACGCTGCCGGGTCACATAGGCGAATACGCGTCGATTGCATGACCGCGAGGCAACTCGTGGTCCTCTGGTTTTTCGCAGCGCCGGCCGCTCCAAATGGAGCGCGCGGGCGCGATTCTGCATGTTTGAACACATGCGGCGTCAGCGGGGAACTGCAGTTGCACAAAAGTTTTTGGATGGACAAGGTAAAGGGCACAGAATGCCGACCATCAACCAATTGATCCGCAAGCCGCGGAAAGATCCGCCGAAGCGGAACAAAGTGCCGGCCATGGAGGCCTGCCCGCAGAAGCGTGGTGTTTGCACCCGCGTATACACAACCACTCCGAAGAAGCCGAACTCGGCTCTGCGTAAAGTGGCGAAAATCCGTCTGACCAACGGCTTCGAAGTCATCGGTTACATCCCGGGTGAAGGCCACAACCTTCAAGAGCACTCGGTTGTGATGATCCGTGGCGGCCGTGTGAAAGACTTGCCGGGTGTCCGCTACCACATCATCCGTGGTGTTCTGGATACCCAAGGCGTCAAAGATCGTAAGCAGCGTCGTTCGAAATACGGCGCGAAGCGGCCGAAGTAAGGAGCACATTAGATGTCCCGTCGTCACCGCGCCGAAAAACGCGAAATCAACCCGGATCCGAAGTTCGGGGATATGGTCGTCACAAAGTTCATGAATTCCATCATGTACGACGGCAAGAAGTCCACTGCAGAGCGCATCGTTTACGGTGCTTTCGACGTGGTCGAGAACAAGACCCGCGAGAACCCGATCGAAGTGTTCCACGCTGCTCTTGAGAACGTTATGCCGCAAGTGGAAGTTCGTTCCCGCCGTGTTGGTGGTGCGACCTACCAGGTTCCGGTTGAGGTTCGTAGCGAACGCCGTCAGGCGCTTGCAATCCGCTGGTTGATCGCCGCAGCGCGCAACCGCAACGAAACCACAATGGTTGATCGTCTGTCCGGCGAATTGCTCGATGCAGCAAACAATCGTGGTACCGCAGTTAAGAAGCGCGAAGACACGCACCGGATGGCTGACGCCAACCGCGCATTCTCGCACTATCGCTGGTAATTTCGACTTTGAAGGGCTGACGCTATGTCGCGCACGCATAAAATCGAGGACTACCGTAACTTCGGCATCATGGCTCACATCGATGCTGGCAAGACGACCACCACCGAGCGGATCCTCTACTACACTGGTAAGAGCCACAAGATCGGCGAAGTTCATGATGGCGCTGCCACCATGGACTGGATGGAGCAAGAGCAGGAGCGTGGCATCACGATCACTTCTGCTGCAACAACCGCGTTCTGGAATGAAAAGCGCCTGAACATCATCGACACCCCGGGCCACGTTGACTTCACTATTGAAGTTGAGCGCTCCCTGCGTGTTCTTGACGGTGCGGTTGCTCTTCTGGACGCAAACGCTGGTGTTGAGCCGCAGACAGAGACTGTCTGGCGTCAGGCCGACAAGTACAACGTCCCGCGGATGATCTTCGTCAACAAGATGGACAAGCTCGGCGCCGATTTCGATCGCTGCTGCGAGATGATCAAGTCCCGTCTTGGTGCAACTCCGCTGGTCATGCAGCTGAACATCGGTGCGGAAAGCGAATTCGCCGGTGTTGTTGATCTGCTGAAAATGAAGGCGCTGATCTGGCAGTCCGAAAATCTCGGTGCTGCTTGGGATGTTGTCGACATTCCGGCTGAACTTGCAGACCGTGCGCAGGAAATGCGTGATGCCCTGATCGAGACTGCTGTCGAGATCGATGAAGAAGCTATGGAAGCTTATCTTGAAGGCGAAGAGCCGTCCTTCGAGAAGATCCAGCAGCTGATCCGCAAGGGCACCATCAACGGTGACTTTGTTCCGGTGTTCTGCGGTTCGGCTTTCAAAAACAAGGGTGTACAGCCACTTCTTGACGCGGTTGTTGATTACCTGCCGCGCCCGGTTGAAGTTCCGGCCATTAAGGGTATCGATCCGAAGACCGAAAGCGAAGCGGAACGTAAATCCTCCGATGAAGAGCCGCTCAGCATTCTGGCATTCAAGATCGCTAACGACCCGTTCGTTGGTTCTCTGACATTCTGCCGTATCTATTCTGGCGTTTTGAACAAGGGCGTGTCCTTGCTCAACACCGTGAAGGATAAGAAAGAGCGCGTCGGCCGCATGATGCAGATGCACTCCAACTCGCGTGAAGACATTGACGTCGCATATGCTGGCGACATTGTTGCGATCGCAGGTCTCAAGGACACCACAACAGGCGACACGCTCTGCGATCCGCTGAAGCCGGTCATCCTGGAGCGGATGGAATTCCCTGAGCCGGTTATTGAGATCGCGGTTGAGCCGAAGACCAAAGGCGACCAGGAGAAGATGGGCCTCGCCCTGAACCGTCTGGCTGCTGAGGATCCGTCCTTCCGGGTTAAGACCGACGAAGAGTCTGGTCAGACCATCATTGCCGGTATGGGCGAATTGCACCTCGACATCCTTGTCGACCGCATGAAGCGCGAGTTCAAGGTTGAAGCAAATATTGGTGCGCCGCAGGTTGCCTACCGCGAAACCATTACCAAAACTGCAGACGTGGACTACACCCACAAGAAGCAGTCTGGTGGTTCCGGTCAGTTCGCTCGCATCAAGATCACGATCGAACCGGCAGAGCCGAACGAAGGCTTCGTCTTCGAGAGCAAGATTGTCGGCGGTAACGTTCCGAAAGAATACATTCCGGGCGTTAGCAAGGGTATCGAAAGCGTTATGTCGTCTGGTCCGCTGGCCGGCTTCCCGATGCTCGACATCAAGGCAACCCTCACCGATGGTGCCTACCACGATGTTGACTCCTCGGTCCTTGCGTTCGAGATCGCCGGCCGTGCCGGTTTCCGCGAAGGTATTTCCAAGGCTGGACCTAAGCTCCTTGAGCCGGTCATGAAGGTCGAGGTTGTTACCCCTGAAGATTACATGGGTGACGTGATTGGTGACCTGAACTCCCGCCGCGGCCAGATCGCGGGTACGGAGAACCGGGGCATCGTGACTGTCATCACCGCAATGGTTCCGCTGGCCAACATGTTTGGTTACGTGAACAACCTGCGTTCCATGTCTCAAGGCCGCGCTCAGTACTCGATGGTGTTCGATCACTACGAGCAGGTGCCGCAGGCTGTCGCCGAAGAGGTTCAGGCGAAATACGCCTGACCCCAACCTCTTGAATTAATTAAGAATTAGAGAAACGGAGTACTCCGATGGCGAAGGAAAAGTTTGAGCGCAACAAGCCGCACGTCAACATTGGCACGA
>CALDSI010000122.1 GCA_937911395.1 uncultured Labrenzia sp. | reverse complement strand
ACCTAAGTAGGATTCGCGAGAAACGAAAAGATAAGAACTTACATAACAAAATAACAAAAAGGGGAGACGTGGCGACCTGGTCAGACGACCGAAAGATGGAGAAACCAATGCGTCTCGACTCAACACAGAACTGTGCACTGAAAGCGTTTAAGTTACTTCTCTTCCTCTGCGTGGCCACCGTATTTTCCACGCAAACTCAAGCACGCGACTTTTTGAGGTCGCCACTTGTTTCAGCGCAATACAGCTATGATCCCGCCAACGAAGTAGACGTTGAACTGGTGCTCGCTGTCGATATCTCACAGTCGATGGACACGGAAGAGCAGGAGATCCAGCGCGCTGGATATATATCAGCTCTGACATCTCAAGAGTTTCTGGATGCGATCCAGGTCGGTCCCATCGGCAAAATCGCAATCATGTACATGGAATGGGGCGGTGTTGACGAACATTTCGTCGTCGCCGACTGGACAGTTGTCCAAGATGCTGCTTCCGCAGCGCATTTCGCTTCCAAAGTTTCCGAAGCACCGTTACGACAGGTGCAACGAACTTCGATTTCCTCTGCGCTCGAGAAATCTGTCTGGATGGTTCAGAACAACAAATATACAGGCTTGCGGCAGGTCATCGACATATCGGGCGATGGCCCGAACAACCAGGGCGGCTCGGTGACTGCCATGCGTGACCGCATGGTGAACGCCGGTGTGACCATCAACGGCCTTCCGCTGATGATGAAATCAAACAAAAACACCTGGCAAGCCATGCTGAATCTAGATCACTATTACGAAGACTGTGTGATTGGTGGACCGGGTTCATTTGCAATCCCTGTGCGATCAAAAGAAGGCTTTGCAGATGCAATCCGCATGAAACTCGTCATGGAGATTGCCGGAATTTCGATGCCCGAACCGGACAACTACTTCCACACAGTCTCCGCACGTGAACCGGTGCGTTGTAATTTGTTCGACTGATCAAGCCACGTCTCCATCAAGTGTCTTTAAAGCGCACCTGTTCAAGCAGGTGCGTTTTTTGTGTACCGGTTACAGCGACCTTTCCGGTCTGGTTGAGCGAAACTGTTACTGCAAATTCCGATCTTTCTTTGCGCATGACCGCCTTTGGCGCTAAACACGAAAACAATTTCCAATTCGTTCTCAAAGGACGCCTCTCATGCCCGCCAAACCAACCCTTGCCCTGGTGGCCCACGATGCCAAAAAAGACGCCATGGTCGAGTTTGCCGAGCGGCATGAAGAGAAACTGACATCATTCGATCTTGTCGCGACTGGCACGACGGGCGGCCGCATACAAAAGGCCTGCCCCAACCTGAATATCAATCGATTTAAAAGCGGCCCATTGGGCGGCGATCAGCAAATCGGCGCGATGATTGCCGAGGGACGCCTTCACGGCTTGATTTTCTTTGTCGATCCACTGTCCCCGATGCCTCACGATGTGGATGTAAAAGCGTTGATGCGCTTAGCTGTTGTGTATGACATGCCAATGGCGTTGAACCCCTCAACGGCCGGTATTCTTCTTCGTTCCTCCCGCCTGACGGGATTGACGACAACATCCAACACACCGGAAGTGGGCGCGGCTGCCCAATGACGTTCCAATCCCAAACCCCTTTTTCGTATCCGGTCCTGGTTGCCGATATCGGCGGTACGAATGCGCGGTTCGCGATGGTCGAGAATGAGACGGAACCCACCCGGATGTGCGGCAAGACAGCGACCGCAGATCATGCAGACATTTCCTCAGCCATTCGGCAAACCGTATTGCCAAACACTTCGGAAAATCCGAGGACTGCCATCATTGCGGTGGCAGGCCCGGTCACAGGCGACACGATACCTCTGACAAATGCAGCATGGGTGATCGAACCGTTGAGGATGATCTCGGACCTCGGCGTTGACCGGGTCATTGTCCTCAACGACTTCGAAGCGCAAGCCCTCGCCTTGCCTGGATACAAAGGTGCAGATGTTGAGCAGGTTGGTAAGGGTGAGGCACGGCCTAACGCAACAAAATTTGTTCTTGGTCCCGGCACTGGCCTTGGAGCGGCGTCGATGATCTATGCGGCCGACACCTGGGTACCTGTTCCCGGAGAAGGCGGGCATGTGGAACTGGGTCCCGTAACTCCCGAAGACTTTGAGATTTGGCCCTTCATAACCAAGCGCAATGGCCGTATCGGGGCCGAAGAGGTATTAAGTGGCACAGGTCTTCCGCGCCTCGCCAGAGCTGCGTCTGCCTGGATGGATATGACCCGGGACTTTACAACGCCCGCAATGATAACGAAGGCAGCAGAAGAGAACGACCCCGTTGCTCTGAAGACGCTCCAGGTTTTTGCAAGGGCTCTTGGCCGTGTTGCCGGGGACTTTGCGTTGACGACCCTTGCCCGCGGCGGGGTGTATCTGACCGGCGGCATCACACCGCGTATCCCGCAATTCTTGACGGACGGAAACTTCCGCGCAGCCTTTGAAGCAAAATCGCCCCATGAACAGCTAATGCACAAGATCCCAACCTTCATTGTACGTCATCCGGACCCTGCACTGGAAGGTTTGGCGGCCTACGCACGGCAACCCGAACAATTTGCGGTCGACCGGCGCGGGCGCGAATGGATAGTCAATCCGGCAACAATCCCGGCGTGAGGCCCCGATCATCCGTGGCAAAAACACCTGAGTTCAAAACGTCGTTGCCGATTGACGGGGTTCTCCCGGAACTGCTCTCAGCACTTGAGACAAACACCAACGCTGTTCTTGTTGCAGAACCCGGCGCTGGCAAAACGACACGCGTGCCGCTCGCGCTTCTGAATGCTGCCTGGCGGGGAGACGGCAAAATCCTGGTGTTAGAACCGCGGCGCCTTGCAGCTCGTGCTGCCGCACGGCGCATGGCGAGTGAACTTGGCGAACGTCCCGGCCAAACCGTTGGTTACCGCGTGCGCATGGAAACCAAAGTAAGCGCTCAAACACGGATCGAGGTTGTTACCGAAGGTGTGTTCACCCGCATGGTTCTCGATGATCCGGAATTGAGCGGTGTTGCCGCAATCCTCTTTGATGAATTCCACGAGCGGTCGCTCGATGGAGATCTGGGCCTCGCCCTAAGCCTGGACGTACAAGGCGCCTTGCGAGATGACCTTCGGCTCGTCCCGATGTCTGCGACGATGGATGCAGCTGGCATTTCCCAACTGCTCGGCGATGCGCCCGTGATCGAAAGCAAAGGCCGCAGTTTTCCGGTTGAAACGCGTTACCTTGGCCGCGCTCAAAACGAGCGGATCGAACATCAGATCGCAAGGGCTGTCCAACAGGCCATCCGCGAAGAAACCGGCTCTGTTCTTGTTTTCCTGCCCGGTCAGGGAGAAATCAAACGGACGGCGGATCTGCTTGCCGGAAAAGTTGCCCCAAACTGTCAAATCGCCCCGCTTTATGGCGGCCTGGACAGCAAGGCGCAGGATGCGGCCATCCGGCAAGCAACCGGTGGCAATCGCAAGATCGTGCTCGCCAGTGCCATTGCGCAGACCTCTCTCACGATTGAGGGGGTGCGTGTCGTGATCGACAGCGGATTTGCCCGCGTTCCAAAATATGAGCCGCAAACGGGCCTCACACGTCTGGAAACAGTGCGGGTTTCAAGAGCCTCTGCTGACCAAAGACGGGGGCGTGCCGGGCGGACGGAACCAGGTGTGTGTTACCGGCTTTGGGACGAAGCACAGACTGTTTCGCTGCCCGCAGCCGAGACACCGGAAATTCTGGAAGCCGATCTCACCGGTCTCGTGCTGGATCTTGCCGCTTGGGGCACCTCGGATCCGGCATCTCTCACGTTTCCAGATCCACCACCAACAGCTGCCTGGAACGAAGCGGTCACGCTTCTAGGGGATCTTCATGCGCTCGACAGTTCCGGTCGACTGACTGTAGAGGGCAAGAGCCTCGCACAGCTGTCCCTGCATCCAAGGCTCGCCCACATGATGATTGAGAGCGTGGCGCGGGATCTGGGCTACACGGCCGCGCTCATCGCCCTGTTGCTTTCTGAACCAGGGCTTGGCGGGCGCGATCCGGATCTGCGCGCGCGCTTGCAAGCTTTGAAAAATGACAGAGGCCAACGCGTGAAGGACGGGAAAGCCCTTGCAGCGCGGTGGTTGAAACTTGCCGGCGGCAGCGGCTCGGAAATCGATATCGAATGCGGCGGCATGCTGCTCGCCCTCGCCTATCCAGATCGTGTCGCTCAAGCACGCGGCGCAACGGGGCGCTTCCGGTTGGCGAATGGCCGAGGCGCCGAGCTGCCAGCGGAGCATGGCTTGGCAGCAGAACCATTCCTGACTGTAGCGGATATTCAAGGCAAAGCAGCGAGTGGCAGGATCCAACTTTGCGCGCCCATAAGCCGCGATGAAATCGAGGATTTGTTTTCCAACGACATCATTGAAGACGATGAGGTGCAACTGACCAAAGAAGGTGCCCTGAAGGCGCGGCGCGTCTTGCGGTACAAGGCCGTGGAGCTGCAATCTCGAAACATTACCTCACCCGATCCAGCAGCTATCGAGAAGGCCCTTCTGTCAGAGGTCCGGCGGCGCGGGATTTCCCGCCTCCCCTGGAGCAAGGATCAGGGCCGTCTGCGGAAGCGACTCGCCTATGCGAGGGAAAACGGTGCAGATGATCTCCCGGACCTGTCAGATCATGCGCTCACCGCCAACCTCGAGAACTGGCTTGCGCCGTTTCTCGCTGGCCTGACCAGCTTGACCGCGATTAATGCCTCCATACTCGGGACCGCGCTCGCCGCCAAACTCCCTTACGATGTGACAGAGAAACTCGAAGCCGTCGCACCGTCCCATTTCACGGCCCCGACCGGGAGCCGGGTACCAATCGACTATGGTGCCGCGGCGGGGCCAACCTTGTCGATCCGTGTGCAGGAGTTGTTCGGCCTCAGTGAACACCCGGCTGTTTGCAACGGGCGTTTGCCGCTGCTTTTGGAACTTCTTTCTCCCGCGCAGCGCCCAATTCAAATCACCAAGGATCTGCCCGGCTTTTGGGCAGGTTCCTGGTCCGACGTTAAAGCCGACATGAAAGGCCGGTATCCCAAACATCCGTGGCCGGATGATCCGACTTCTGCTGAAGCCACACGGCGCGTAAAACCAAAGGGAAGCTGAAATTGGCATACTACCTGTGATAGAGTTTCACCGGAGGTTTTATGCTCGATCGTCGTGACATCTTGGAAAACCTGGCGGATCCGGAAACCTATCCGGCCAAGATGCTCGCGTACTGTCTGAAAAACCCGGATCGCTCGGCCGCTATCTTTCTGCCAATCCTTGGTAAGGCCGCAAACGGCACGGATTTGGACGCATTGGAGCAGCGGTCTTTCTACCTTGGTCTTCATATCCTTGCCGTCCTTCAAATACCAAACACATTTGACAGCGTTTATAGACTTGCGACCCAGCAGCCTCTGATACTCGCGGACCTTCTTGGAGAAGTTGGATTGGGCGAGACTTTTCCCCGTGTCCTGATGTGCCTTGGCCGCGGAAAGGCGGGTGACCTTTGGGAGGGCTTTCAGAACAGCACGCTGGATTTCATGATACGGGATGCATTTTTGAGGGCATGGACCTACGAAGCTTTACAAGGCCGGGTCAATGCCGTCTCCGCAGAGCGCAATCTTCGCGGTTTTCTGAAATCGGAAAACGCCCCCTCACCGGACGATCCGATCTGGAGCGGCTGGTTGATAGCGATCGCCGATCTTGGATACTCAGAGCTAGTGTCTGTCGCCCGCGACGCGGTAGCCTCGGGAAGGATTCTGGCGGAGGATGAAAACGTGGCAGCCAAAGAATTTGAAGGTTTTGAAACCGCTCTCGGCGAGGCCCAATCGGACACAGACCTACCTGAGTTCTTGAAGGCACGCGGCTACATTCCGTTCGGCGAAGGTGATGGAGACTGGGGCAATTGTTTCGTCAATTCGCCCCAGTCTCATAAGATGCGTTAATCGTCTGACGCGGCAACAAGACTTGCGTTACCACCGGCAGCAGCCGTATTGATCGAGACCACCTGCTCCAGAGCAAAGCGGGTCAGATAAGCCGGACCGCCAGCTTTTGGACCGGTGCCGGACAGTCCGGAACCACCGAACGGCTGAGTTCCCACAACAGCGCCGATTGTGTTCCGATTGACATAGACATTGCCGACCGACAGGCGGTCGACGACCTTCTTCACGGTGGCGTCTATCCGGCTGTGAACACCGAGCGTCAAGCCGTAGCCGGTTGCGGCGATCTGATCGAGTACCTTGTCGATATCCTTGGCCTTGTAGCGGACGACGTGAAGCACGGGCCCAAAAACTTCGCGAGTGAGAGCTTCCGCCTTGTCCAATTCGATGATGTGCGGTGCGATCCAGGACCCGTTGGCAAGGTGTCCTGCCGGCGTTTTCCCGGCAAAGCGCAGCGTCTGGCTTTCCTGCATCTCGTCGATATGCCCCTGAATGTTTGCCTTGGCTTCATCGTCAATCACCGGGCCAATGTCGGTTGATGGAAGACGGGGATCGCCAAGCTCTAGTTCCTTTGCAGCGCCTTCCAGCATGGCTAACAGGGTATCTGCCATATCTTCCTGAACATAGAGCAAGCGCAGAGCGGAGCAGCGTTGACCGGCAGACCGGAAGGCGGACATCATGACGTCATCGCAGACCTGTTCCGGCAAGGCTGTCGCATCCACCAGCATGGCATTGCTACCACCGGTTTCTGCAATGAGCGGCACGATTGGACCGCGTTTCATGGCAAGTGTCCGGTTGATCGCCCAAGCGGTTTCCGTTGAACCGGTGAAGGCAACGCCGGCGACCTTCGGGTGCGCAGTCAAGGCAGCCCCGACCTCGCCATCGCCAGGCAAGAGCAGGAACACATCTTCCGGAACTCCTGCTTCATAGAGCAGTTTTGCGGTCTCATAGGCGATGAGTGGCGTTTGTTCTGCAGGCTTTGCGATGACCGCATTTCCGGCAAGTAGGGCGGCGCTGATCTGGCCAAGGAAAATCGCCAGCGGGAAATTCCAGGGCGAGATGCAAATGAACACGCCCCGGCCACGATGACGATACCGGTTCTCTTCGCCGGTTGGACCGGGCATCAAGCGTCCATCGCCAAACTGGGTGCGCGCTTCCTGCGCATAGTAGCGGCAGAAATCAACAGCTTCCCGGATCTCAGCGATCCCGTCCGGCAAACACTTGCCGGCCTCAACCGACAGGATGGTCATCAGACGATTTCGGTTGTCTTCCAGAAGATCACCGACCTTTGCCAGGATGTCCGCGCGCTCTTCCACGGGGCGGCGTGACCAGCGCTCAAACCCGGCCTGAGCAACATCCACTGCTTTTTCTGCAGTTGCCTTGTCGGCAAATGAAACTGTCCCCGCCTTGGTTGTCCCGTCCACTGGAGAAAAGACCGGGTTCGGTTCGCCGTTCGCTGGAAGCCCTTTACCAAGCGGCGTCGCAACCGTGAACGGAGCTGTGGTCTTTGCCATTCCGCGAACAAGAACGTTGCGCTCCTCTGCCCAACCGCACTCGACGCCATCCGAGTTTTTCCGGCTAGCCCCATACAAATCATCCGGCATAGGAATCGAGCGGTTTGCAGCGTGGTGGCCACCAGCAAGAATTTCGCGCGGCCGCTCCAGCATGGCTTCGACGGGGACGGATGTATCGCCGACAATTGTCACAAAGGACGAGTTGGCGCCGTTTTCCAAAAGACGGCGTACCAAATAAGCCAGCAGATCCTTATGTCCGCCCACCGGAGCATAAATCCGGGTCGGGAACCCATCCCGCTCACAGACGGATTTGAACAGGCTTTCGCCCATGCCATGGAGGCGCTGGAACTCGTAGCCGTCCGCATTTCCGCCGGCCAACTCAACGATCTGCGCAACAGTCAGCGCGTTATGGGTCGCGAATTGCGGATAAAGCACATCACGTGCAGCCAGCATCCGCTTGGCGCAACACAGATAGGACAGGTCCGTTGCAGCCTTCCGTGTGAAGACCGGATAGCCGTCCGCGCCGTTTTCCTGGGCGTGTTTGATTTCGGTATCCCAGTACGCGCCTTTCACAAGACGCACCATCAACTTACGATCGGTTTTGCGCGCAGCATCCACCAGCCAGTCGATCACATGGACAGCTCTTTTCTGATAGGCCTGAACGGCAAGGCCAAAGCCGTCCCATCCTTCTGTGACCGGATCGGACAAAAGTGCCGCGATGACGTCCAGGGATATCTCGAGCCGATCTGCCTCCTCCGCATCGACGGTGAAATTCAGGTCCCGCTCGCGCGCCATTTGCACGAGCTTTGTGAGGCGTGGCAGCAACTCTTCCTGAACGCGATCGCCTTTGATGGCCTCATACCGCGGATGTAGTGCGGAAAGCTTCACCGAAATACCGGGACGGTCGGGAAGTTTTTTGTCGCCGGCGGATTTACCGATCGCCTCGATCGCAGCGGCATAGGATTGGAAATAGCGCTCGGCATCCTTTTCGGTACGAGCGCCTTCGCCCAGCATATCGTACGAGTAGCGGTAGCCCTTTGCTTCCTGCGTTTTCGCGCGCTCTAGCGCCTTCGAAATGGTTTCACCCAGTACGAACTGATGCCCGAGAAGCTGCATGGCTTTTCGGGTCGCAAGCCGCACTGTGGGCATGCCCATGCGTTTGACCAAGCTGGACAAAATGTTCTGCGGTGTATCGCCTGGATGCAAAAGACGGGAGGTGACGCCCAAAGCCCAAGATGACGCCGAAACAAGCCAGGTGTCAGATTTCGGGCCACTTGGATCATCAAATTTGGCTGCAGCCAACTTGTCCTCGATCAGCTTGTCTGCCGTTTCAGCATCCGGAACCCGAAGCAAGGCCTCGGCCAACACCATCATGGCAAGACCCTCGCGGGTGGTCAGCCCAAACTCCCGCATGAAGTCTTCGACACCGCCGAGACCAACCTGAACTGACCGCATGTCATCGATATAACCACGGGCTCTCTGGTCAAGCAGCTTTTCAACGACCGGATCTCCGGTCGCTTCTTTCAAAAGCGCTTCCACAAGCGGCTTGTCGCTCGGCGCATAGTCGGCGCGAAACGGTTGCAGGTCTTTTTCATTAACGCCCGGCAAAACGGCAGCTGTTGCGGACATAGGCATCTCCCAAAGCGGCTTCAATGAAGCTAAACGATACATTCACCTATGATACGCCTAAATTGGCTGTGTTTTTCTCTATATTTTACCTTTTTTACGAAGTATATAACTTTAGAAATACGATATTCGGACTAAATTCACATGCTTGATGCAACGGACCGGCGAATTCTCAAGGTACTTCAGGAAGACGGCCGGATCACCAACACTGACCTTTCCGAAAAAGTCCGGCTTTCTCCGACAGCGACCGCAGAGCGCGTCAAACGCCTGACACGTGAAAAATATATCG
Source organism: uncultured Labrenzia sp. (assembly GCA_937911395.1). GTDB lineage: Bacteria > Pseudomonadota > Alphaproteobacteria > Rhizobiales > Stappiaceae > Roseibium. The sequence continues at coordinate 7,139 of CALDSI010000122.1, read as the reverse complement.
AACATTTTTCGGCAAGCCTTGATCCGAAAAAGGTGGACCGGGGGCTATTGGTTTTTGTCGAAATCCGGCTCGAGCGCACATCTCCGGAGATCTTTGATGCCTTCAAGCGGGCCGTCGAACGTGCCCCTGATATTCTGGAATGCCACATGGTTGCTGGGGGATACGACTATCTGATGAAAAGCCGCGTCAAGGATATGGAGGCCTATCGGGCGTTCCTGTCGGATGTGGTGCTGGCCCTTCCCGGCGTCCGGGAAACGCATACTTATGCGGTCATGGAAGAAATAAAGGACACGCATATTCTGCCGGTCTGAGTCCAGTCTGGATGCCAAGGCAAATCACAAAGCCTTGTCTTGACCGTGTCCGTTGCCATAAGCGAGGGAGAACACTCCCGCACCATGAGGATTGAAATGAAACGTCTGCTTATCGCTGCCGCTGCGCTCATCTCCGGTATTTTCACATTGCAGCCGGTGTCGGCACAAGACAGCGATTGGCAAGACGTTCTGGATGAAGCCAAGGGACAAACGGTTTATTTCCATGCATGGGGCGGCGAACCGCGGATCAACGCGTACATCCAATGGGCCGCGCGGGAAGTCGAAAATCTCTATGACGTCCGGGTTGTTCATGTGAAGGTCAGCGACACAGCCAGTGTCGTCTCACAGGTGCTCGCTGAGAAGTCGGTCGGCAAGACCAGCGGTGGCGGCGTCGATCTCGTCTGGATCAACGGCGAAAATTTTGCCGCCATGAAAACAAGTGGGTTACTCGCAGAACCTGGTTGGGCACAAAGCCTGCCGAACTGGACTTATGTCGACACGGAAAACAAACCGACGGTATTGGTCGACTTTACCGTTCAGACAGACGGACAGGAAAGTCCTTGGGGTATGGCCAAGCTGGTCTTCATGTATGACACCGCGCGGCTCGATATACCTCCGGCGTCCCTCGACGCGCTGCTCGCCTATGCAAAGTCGAATCCGGGCCGTTTCTCCTACCCGCAACCGCCGAATTTCTATGGCACGACCTTTCTGAAGCAAGCACTGCTCAACACCATCGCGGATAAAGCCGTGCTGTCTGATCCGGTCGTACCGAATGAATTCGAGGTACAGACGGCACCGTTGTTCAACTTCCTGGATGAGTTGCATCCGCATCTCTGGCGTCAAGGACAAGCATTCCCGAAGAACGCGGCCCATATGCGTCAGCTCCTTGCGGACAGCGAAATCGACATCGCATTCTCGTTCAATCCGGGTGATGCGTCCGGCGCGATCGTGAACGGCGAACTGCCACCAACTGTTCGCACATTCGTTTTTGATGGCGGCACGGTCGGAAACACTCACTTTGTTGCCATTCCGTTCAACAGTTCGGCCCAGGAAGGCGCAAAGGTTTTCGCGAACCATTTGCTGTCGCCAATGGCCCAGATGCGCAAACAAGACCCCGAGATTTGGGGCGACCCGACCGTGTTGAACGTGGCTGACCTTCCAGCCAACGAAAAAGCATTGTTCGATACCCAAGACCTTGGACCTGCGACCCTGACGCCGGAAGAACTTGGTTCAACTCTCCCAGAGCCGCATCCGAGCTGGGTTACCGCCCTCGAACAGGCTTGGGCAACACGTTACGGCGCAGGGAGCCAATAAACCCTTGGCCAAATTCCGGCCAAGTTCGAATTTGCCTTCGCTGATCGTTGTGTTCCTTTTGGCGGGGCCGGTTCTCGCCGGTCTTGCAGGAACCGTTCTGCCGGCTTTCGGCTACCTCCCTGTTCTTGGTGCGCGGGAGCTAACACTTGCACCCTTTGCAGAGCTTTTCTCAATGCCGGGCCTGCTTCAATCAACGGCGCTGAGTTTCTGGACAGGCCTTGTGGCGTCACTGGTTTCGCTTGCAATTGTTCTTTGTTTTGCAGCTGCATGGAGCGGCACCCAAACCTTTCAACGCGTTAGCCGTTTCCTATCGCCACTTTTGTCAGTACCGCACGCTGCGGCCGCAATCGGTCTTGCTTTTCTGATCGCCCCGTCCGGGTTCCTTGCCCGGCTTTTGTCGCCATGGGCAACGGGGTGGGCGCGCCCGCCGGATTTGTTGCTGATCAACGACCCCTATGGGGTCGCTATGACCCTGGGTCTCGTCGCAAAAGAGGTCCCTTTTCTGTTTTTGATGACTCTCGCTGCTTTGAACCGGCCGGAGATCAAGTCCCACACCAAGGTGGCAACCAGTCTCGGTTACGGTCGTATGTCAGGCTTTTTCAAGGTCATTCTGCCTCAGATCTATCCGCTCATCCGTCTGCCGATGCTGGCGGTCATTGCTTATTCGACGTCCGTGGTTGATGTCGCTGTGATATTGGGGCCCACAACCCCGGCACCATTGGCTGCGCGGCTGGTGGTCTGGATGAATGATCCGGACCTCAGCCTGCGTCTTGCTGTGTCAGCAGGTGCATTGCTTCAGCTTGGAATTAGCGCTGGAGCAATTCTTGTTTATTTGTTGTTCGAAGCCAGTGTCACCAAGCTGAGCTCCACCCGTTTGGCGCTTGGACACCGCATGAAGTCAGATGGTGCAGGCCGGATGGCAGCGCTCGGTACAATGGTTTTCATTGTGTCTGCCATGTGCCTTTCCCTTCTTGTCTTGATGATATGGAGTTTAGCCAAGTCCTGGTGGTATCCGGCCCCGCTGCCCCAGAATTGGTCCTTATCGGTGCTTTCAATGGCGTTGATGCAAACACCTCAGATATTCGGCACGACGATCTTGCTTGGTATACTGGCAGCGCTGATAAGCACTTCGTTGACGCTTTGGCTGCTCGAAACAAAAACAAACGCCGGGGAGCAAGTAGATCATCGACTGAGAACGCTCATCTTTGTGCCCCTTCTCCTGCCGCAAATTGCGTTCCTGTTCGGCCTCAAGATGTTGTTCTTGATGATTGGTCTGGATGGAAGTTTCACAGCTGTGCTTCTGGCACATCTGGTTTTCGTCTTGCCCTATGCCTTTCTTGCGCTCAGCGACCCGTGGCAGCGGCTGGACCCGCGCTATGCCCGCGTAGCAGCGGCCATGGGCGCCAGCAGAGCCAGGATCTTCTTCAAGGTGCAATTGCCGATGCTGACACGCCCAGTCCTCGTGACATTGGCAGTTGCGCTTGCTGTATCGGTTGGGCAATACCTCCCCACACTCTTAATCGGAGCTGGCCGGGTCGTCACCGTGACAACAGAGAGTGTTGCGCTGGCAAGTGGCGGAAACAGGCAAATCACAGCAGTCTACGCCTTTCTGCAATTGCTTATCCCGTTTGCTGGCTTCGCAGTTGCCGCCGCGATCCCAGCTGTTCTATTCAAAAACAGAACCGCTATGCGCCTGGATGCTTAAGTCAATGAACGCCCGCACTCTTCACAATCAGAAGGGGCTCATCCTGGAGGATGTGTCTATCCAGCTGGAGGGCCGCACTCTGTTGGAGCTTGACGCAACGATTGAACCCGGGACGGTGCTCACCGTGATGGGAGAGAGCGGCAGTGGGAAATCAAGCCTTCTTGACTTCATTGCGGGTTTTCTAAAACCCGACTTCAAGGCCACTGGCCGCATCATCCTGGACGGTACCGACGTGACCACCGTTCCTGCGCAAGAGCGCCATATCGGCTGTATGTTTCAATCGCCGCTTTTGTTCCCGCACATGTCTGTCGCACAAAATCTTATGTTTGCAATTCCTACCGAGATTAAAAGACGGACAGCACGGCAAAGTTTAGCTGCGGAAGCCCTCGAGGCCGTAAACCTTGAAGGGTTTGGCTCCAAGGATCCGGCTAAGCTTTCAGGCGGGCAACAAACGAGGGTGGCGTTGATGCGAACTCTGCTAGCGAGGCCCAAAGCCCTTTTGCTCGACGAACCGTTTTCCAGCCTCGATCAGTCGAGACGCGCTGACGTCCGGCAAAAAGTATTCTCTATCGCTAGAGAACGCGCCCTCCCCGTTCTTCTGGTCACGCATGATTTCGAGGATGCTGAAGTGGCAGGCGGTCCAGTCTACAGGTTGGAAAGTCCGGCGACTGAACCGCAATAATTCTGCGTTGCAGCTACTCTGCCGTATCTGCTGACTGAGCTTGCAAAAGTGAATAGTTGTCGATCCCGATGCGCTCGATCAGAGCCAACTGAGTCTCAAGAAAATCGATGTGGCTTTCTTCATCAGAAAGCAGGGTCTCGAACAATTTCATTGAGACATAGTCGCCCTGCTCACGGCAAACTTCCCGCGCTTCGTGGTAGAGGGAGCGGGCCGCATACTCAGCTGCCAAATCGCCTTCCAGGCACTCCTTAACGGATTGTCCAATGCGCAGAGCATCAAGCGTTTGCAGGTTCGGGAATCCCTCCAGAAACAAGATCCGGTCCATCAGATCTTGTGCGTGCTGGCGTTCCTCTTCCGACTCTTCTTGTTCTTTTGCAGCGAGTTTTCCAAAGCCCCAATCCGCAAGCAGGCGGCCATGCAACCAGTATTGGTTGACCGCTGTCAACTCATGCCGGAGAGCCTTGTTCAAGTAGTCAATGACCCGCGCGTCGCCCTTCATTTGTCCCTCTTAAAGCTCAACGGTTTTCGGCTCTACGCCCGGAAGACGCCCGCCTCTGTTTTGGTTTCTCATTCTCTGGCGTGTTTTCGTGAATAATGTCAATGACACTTGAAAAACATCCACCGCATCGGGGCCGGCACCCCAAATGGCGGAAGACTGACCCAGGCGTTGGGATTTTACCATTCGGATCTTCACGCATCTCTGCCGCCGCTTCGCGTAATTGCTTGTCTGATAATACATTACAAGAGCAAATGAGCATACTAGGGTCTGGCCGTGACTAGGTCTTCATCGCATATAGTGTCTAATAGATGGCAGCGGAATACAGAAACCGTACTATAAGAGTCAACTTTTTAGAGCATATGCAGCACCCGGCGGATGAGCAAATGAACAATGGCAAACCGACTGACGAACGGCGGACACTGGTTCTCACTGGAGCCAGCCGTGGCATCGGGCATGCGACGGTCAAGAAGTTTTCAGCAGAAAACTGGCGCGTTATCACTTGTTCCCGTCAAGCCTTTTCCGACAAGTGTCCCTGGCCGATGGGACCGGAGGATCATATCCAGGTCGATCTCTCAGACCCGGAAAACATGGGATTTGCAATCCAGGAAATCCGGAAGCGGCTCGAACCCAATGGATCCCGGCTTCATGCGCTCGTTAACAATGCAGGGATCAGTCCGAAAGGAAACGGCGGTGAACGGCTCAATTCGCTGAATACTCCAATGCATGAATGGCGGAATGTCTTTCAGGTGAATTTCTTTGCGCCAATCCTGCTCGCAAAAGGATTGTTTAGTGAACTCAAAGCGGCCACCGGATCGGTGGTGAATGTCACTTCCATTGCTGGGGTCCGGGTGCACCCGTTTGCGGGTACGGCCTATGCGACATCAAAGGCCGCGCTCGCGTCCCTTACGCGGGAAATGGCCGCGGATTTTGGACCGCATGGCGTTCGGGTAAATGCGATCGCACCTGGCGAAATCGATACATCCATCCTGTCTCCGGGCACAGAAGACATGATTAAAGATATCCCTCTTCGCCGTCTGGGCCAACCGAACGAGGTGGCCGAGACAATTCACTATTTGTGCAGCGAAACGTCGTCCTATGTGACAGGGTCAGAAATCCACATCAACGGCGGACAACATGTTTAATAGAAACTCAATAATCGCTTTCGAAAGTCTCTCCGTTTTTTTCCTTACGCACAAATATTAATGTCATCACGTTTAAATTTATAATTCTGCTTAGTAATTTTATGCATTTTTACCTATTCTTCATCGCTACCCCCCATAATTCGGTCAGTAATTACAGTTTTTCGGACGTGCGGGGATTCGATGAAACGTGCCTTGAAGTGGTTGGTTGATCTGAAGTTCGGCTTCAAAGTCAGCGGCGGTTTTGCAGCGATTTTGCTGTTGACCGCGATCGTTGGCGGTGTTGGGTATTTTGCAATATCTTCGCTGTCTGCAAGATTTGAAGTGGCTGATCAATCAGCCAATGTCGGTCGTCAAGTGCAAAGCACCTCTTTGGTGCGTGAGAACTATTTGAACGCGCCAACGCCGGAGCTCGCGGAAGCAACCCGCCAAGAGATTGCCGGCCTCAATTCTTCGCTTCAAACCCTTGCGAACGATGTTGCCGGAGACCCAACCGCAGCGTCCCAGGTGGGAACAGCGATTTCTGCGGTCGGAGAATTTGGTACGACCTTTGATGAGGTTGTGAACCAGACACAGCAGCAGGCTGACCGTCTGATGTCCCTAAAGTCCAGCGTACTGGAACTGGAAAATCTAGCGGTTTCTATCGCCGATGCTGTTCTGTCCGAAGAGAAAAAGGTTAGCGCAGACGTTTTCTCCGCCAACGGAACGTTGGAAGACGCAAACCTCATGCTGCGCGGCGTGTTTGATTTGCAGGACGATGTATCCAAGATCCAGTTCGCCTACCTTAAAAGCAATGGATCTCTGGATGGTGACGCTCTCGAGCAAAGCATGAAAATCTCAGCAGAGATCGTCGACCGGACCCGCGAGATGCGGTATCGCCAAATCGAAGGCATTGAGCGCAAGACCGTGAGCAAACTTGCTGGTCAAGCGAACAAGCTCGATAAGGCCATCGCGCGATTGAAAGAAGATCTTGGCTTTGCAGAGGCGTACGAGGCAAGGACCGCTGTTGGTACAACCCTCGATGCCATTACCGAGCTCGCTTACCAAATTCGTGAGCAAGCGATCGCTGCGGTCAGCAAGTCAAAGGCAACTGTTCTCACCGCCAATACGCGGCTTGGCAGCATTAAAACGGTCATGATCGAAGCAACAGCTCTTGGTGAGCACGCGTTGCGCGCCGAGGCTGAAACACTCGCCCTGTTTGGCAACCTCGGCATCAGCGATCCCGCAGGTGTACAAACAGAGATCGCTGAGCTGGTCAAATTGGAAGAAAAACTCGTCGGTTATGCAGATGTTCTGCCCAGCACTGCGGATGCGATTAACAGCATCGCAATCTCCATCGCAAGTTTCGATCGCGCCTTTCAGGACATGCTGTCTACAAAGCAAGACCTGCAGGCAAAACGGGCACAGCTGGATACGCTGACCAAGCAAGTCAGCGCTGAAATTGCTGGGATTTCTCAAGCTCAATCTGAGGCCGCCGGTGCCGCTGCAA
>CALDSI010000121.1 GCA_937911395.1 uncultured Labrenzia sp. | reverse complement strand
GACTTTCGGGTAAGCCGCCTTAGCGCTCCAGGCACATGGCAACGCCCATGCCGCCACCGATGCAGAGCGTGGCGAGGCCTTTCTTGGCGTCGCGGCGAACCATCTCGTGCAGCAAGGTGCAGAGAATGCGGGCACCGGACGCTCCGATCGGGTGGCCGATCGCGATGGCACCGCCGTTGACGTTGACGATGTCCGGGTTCCAGCCCATGTCCTTGTTCACCGCGCAGGCCTGAGCCGCGAACGCTTCGTTGGCTTCCACCAGATCCAGCTCTTCCGCAGACCAGCCGGCTTTTTCCAGCGCCTTGCGCGATGCCGGAATCGGACCGGAGCCCATGATGGTCGGGTCAACACCGGCTGTGGCCCAAGAAGCAATCTTGGCAAGCGGGGTGAGGCCACGCTTTTCAGCTTCCGCAGCGCTCATGACAACAAGGGCTGCCGCACCGTCATTGATGCCCGATGCGTTAGCAGCAGTAACGGTGCCTTCTTTGTTAAAGGCCGGGCGAAGCTTTTGCATGGCGTCGATTGTCGCCCCGTGGCGGATGTACTCGTCATCCTCGACAACGATGTCGCCCTTGCGGGTCTTCACTGTGAACGGGTTTATCTCGTCCTTGAACTTGCCGGACTTTTTTGCAGCTTCCGCCTTGTTCTGAGAGGCAACGGCGAACTCGTCCTGCTGCTCACGCGTGATCTGCCATTTCTCGGCAACGTTTTCTGCGGTCTGGCCCATGTGGTAGCCGTTGAACGCGTCCCACAAGCCGTCCTTGATCATGGTGTCGACCATCTTGTAGTCGCCCATTTTGTAGCCGGCGCGCATCGGAGCACAGTGCGGCGACATGGTCATGTTTTCCTGACCACCTGCGATCATGACGGTCGCATCACCGGTCTGAATTTGCTGCGCTGCAATCGCAACGGTGCGAAGACCTGAACCGCACACCTGATTGAGGCCCCACGCTGTTGCTCCGTCAGGAATGCCAGCGGTAATCGCAGCCTGCCGCGCCGGGTTTTGACCCTGTCCGGCGGTCAGAACCTGCCCGAACACAACCTCATCGACATCCGCGCCTTCGACCTTGGCCTGCTCCAGAGCAGCCTTGATGACATGCGCTCCAAGCTCATGTGCTGGCGTGTTTGCGAAAGATCCATTGAAAGACCCAACCGGGGTGCGGGTCGCACTGACAATAACAACGTCGGTGGAAGCGCTCATATTACTCTCCAAACTTCTGGCCGTCTGTTGGCCTTGGATGGGTGACCTCTTTCACGGCCTCCCTGAACCGTGACGATGAAGGGACTAGAACTTGCAGCGGGTAGTGTGTCAACCGTGACAACCCCTATGACGGCGTTGTTTTCGCTGTTGCGGCATTATCCTTTCGTCACTGCACATAAAAAGGCTGGCACGAGACAATACGATTGGCTTAGTCTCATAGTCGGAGGAGATGACAGGTCTGCGAAGACATTGTCGTCAATAGACAAACAGCCACTGCAGGCGCGCAGCTGCGGAATGAAAGGCGGAACCATCCGATGGCCAAGACCAGCGAGCCGACAATCATCAAGAAATACGCCAACCGGCGGCTCTACAATACCGGCACCAGCACCTATGTGACCCTTGAGGATCTCGCGGTGATGGTGAAGGGGGAGGAAGATTTTGTCGTTTATGATGCCAAGTCCGGGGACGACATCACCCGGTCTGTTCTGACCCAGATCATTTTTGAGCAGGAAGCAAAAGGAACGAACCTACTACCTGTGTCCTTCCTTCGGCAGCTGATCGGATTTTATGGAGACAGCATGCAGGGTCTCGTGCCCAGCTATCTGGAATACTCCATGACCTCGCTGACCAAGGAACAGGAGAAACTCCGCGCCCAGATGAGTGAAGCTTTCGGCGCGACCGCCTTCGACGCCATTGAAGATCAGGTCAAGCGCAACACGGAAATGTTTGAGCGGGCGATGAAAATGTTCATGCCGTTTCCGACTGGTGAAGGTTCGCCAGCTGCAGCGGCGGGTTCAGACAAGAAACCCGCGCAGCCGGAATCCAGCGACCTGGACGACATGAAACGGCAGCTGGAAGAAATGCAGAAGACGATCAGCAAGCTGACTGACAAGCCCTGATCGGATCTCTTTCTGAAACGAAAAAGCGGCGGTCCATCTGAACTGCCGCTTTTGCTTATTTGATCAGCCGCAGTCTGCGACGAGTTTGACGGCCTCAATGCCGGCGACAGCACAGGCTTCATCATTTTCGGACGTATCACCGGTGATGCCGACGGCGCCTAGGGTTTCACCCTCTTCGTTTTTCACCAATACGCCACCCGGCACCGGAATGATCGCTCCGCCGGAAGCCCCGTTAAGGGCATTGACAAAGTGCGGACGGGTTTCCGCATTTGCGTTCAGCCAGCGTGTGCCCGTACCCACAGCCAGCGCACCAACCGCTTTGCCGGTTGCTATCTGCGGGCGCATGATGGAAGCCCCGTCCTGGCGTTTCAGCGCAATCGCATGACCGCCCGCATCCAGAACCACCACCGTCAATGGCTTCAGGCTAAGTTCTGCTGCTTTTTCGAATGCGGCAGAAATGATGGTCTCTGCAGTTGAAAGTGTGAGTTTGCGCATTGAGTTCGTTCTCCTTAAGGTGCGGGCCAAGATTGCCAGCTTGCTAACAGAGCAGCCCGGCACGGAATAGAGTGATTATTCAACAAGCATTTGCGGCTAATAGGAAACAATCGCCAGCCGCCATGGGGGGAATTCAGTGAAGCGGGACTTTCAAGCACCAGGCAGATCACCGGTATTTGCACGAGAAGCTGCTGTTGCGACCTCCCATCCGCTGGCGACAAGCGCCGCGATCGAAGTGCTGCAAGATGGTGGCAATGCCGTCGATGCAGCCATTGCGGCTGCGGCCGTACAAGCTGTTGTTGAACCGCATATGACCGGTATTGGCGGTGATTGCTTCGCTCTGGTCACCGCGCCGGATGGGCGGCTCACCGGCTTCAACGGTTCTGGTGCGGCGCCCTGCGCAGCCAGCCCTGAAAAATTGGCAGAGCTGGGCGTTTCTGAAATCACCGACACCTCGCCGCATGCAGTCACGGTACCGGGTGCAATCCGGGCTTGGGAAACGCTGCTGAAAGCTCATGGTACTCGTCAATTCAAATCCCTATTTAAACGTGCGATTGATTATGCGCGAGACGGTTTTCCAGTTGCCCCACGTGTTGCAAGTGACTGGCTAAAGAACGTGGACAAATTGGCAGCAGATCCGGTCTCCGCAGCCCGGTATCTGGTCAACGGAGCCGCGCCCGAAATTGGCCAGGTTCTGAAATACCCGCATCTTGCGGCAACACTGGAGGCCATCGGCGATGAGGGGGCAGATGCCTTGTATTCCGGTGCCATTGCTGAAGACATCGTTGGTGCACTGGCCGCCAAGGGCGGTGTCATGACAACCGATGATCTTGCCGCCTGCCACATAACAGCTGTTTCTCCGGTTGTCCGAGAGTACAAGGGCCACGCGATTGCAGAGCTGCCGCCCAACGGTCAAGGCGTCATCGCGCTCATCATGCTGGGCATTCTGGAGCGTTTTCATCTTGAGAATCTCGACCCGTTCGGGACCGAGCGCTTCCACCTGGAAATGGAAGCCGCCCGCCTCGCCTATGCGGTCCGCGATCACTACGTCACCGACCCGGGTTACATGGACATCTGCCATACCCGATTGATCGGCGAAGACTACATCGATCAGCTTGCGCAGCGCATTTCAATCGACAAACGGCAGACCGACATTGCCGAGACCAGCCTCGCGCCACAGACCGACACGATTTATCTGAGCATCGTCGACAAGGACGGATTGTCTGTCTCCTTCATCAATTCCCTGTTCAGCGATTTCGGCAGCGGCATCGTCGCACCGGAAAGCGGTGTGCTTCTGCATTGCCGAGGCCGCTCGTTCAAAGCGCAACCGGGCTTTGCCAACTCTATCGCCGGCGGCAAGCGTCCGATGCACACGATCATTCCAGCCGTGGCCTTGAAAAACGGTGCTCCGTGGCTCTCGTTCGGCGTCATGGGCGGCCATTATCAAGCCTGCGGTCATGCGCATTTGCTGACCAACATCATCGATTACGGCATGGATGTGCAGGCAGCGATCGACTTTCCGCGCATGTTCTTCGATCTGGAAACACATGCCTTGCAAGCCGAGCGACTTGTTCCGCCCGCCACCATTGAGGGTTTGAAGGCGCTTGGACATACGGTTGTGCCGGCACAGGGCGCGATTGGCGGCAGTCAGGCGATCATGATCGACAAGGCGCGCCATGTTCTCACCGCAGGATCCGATCCGCGGAAAGACGGTCACGCGGCAGGGTATTGATCCAAAGCATGCATCTCGACGGGCTGCGTCAGTAAATCCCCTTGAGCAAAACTGCACCCGGATGCAGTGTTGCCTTTGGACGCGCCCCATGATTTTGGAGATCTACGAATGCTGGGACTTTCCCGTCGCGAATTGCTGCTTGGATCAGCAGCAACAGGTGCAGCCTTTGCCGCAGGCGGACTGGCAGCGCGCGCAGCCAACGGCCCAGATCACACGCTGACCATCTCCCCATATGAACACAGCCTTCTGCCGGGAACCGTCACCCGGGACATGATGAGTTTTGCTCCAGACGGTCCGCCGCCCGTCTTGCGGATGAAACGGGGCGAAAAGGCCGTCATTGACGTTCAGAACACTCTAGATGAGGCAAGCGTGGTGCATTGGCACGGCCTCAGGATTGCGAACGCCATGGACGGTGTGCCGTATCTGACCCAGCATCCAATCGAAGCCGGACAATCCTTTCGATATGCGTTTACCCCCCCGGATGCCGGCACCTTCTGGTATCACCCGCATTGCAACACATTGGAGCAAATGGGCCGGGGCCTGACCGGTGTCCTGATCGTTGAAGAAGAGGAAGACCCGGGGTTCGACCTGGATCTTCCGCTCAATATCCGGGATTTCCGGCTTGGCGGTGATGGCCAATTCATCGAAATGTTCAAGGCCCGCAACGCCGCCCGCGGCGGCACCTATGGGACAGTTTCCACGGTGAATTGGGAGATCGACCCAGTCTACGAGGTGCCAGCAGGCGGTCTGGTCCGGCTGAGATTGGCCGTAACCGATGTCACGCGGGTCGGAAGGTTCGGTGTCGAAGGCGGTATGACGCAAGTGATCGCGCTTGATTCCAATCCGCTCCCCGGACCGATATCCGCGGAAAATATTCTGTTATCTCCTGGTCAGCGGGCCGACGTCGCCTTGCAGGTTCCTGATGAGGAAGGCCAAGAGGTCACGCTGTTCTTGCGCAGGCCAAATGGAGACAGAGCACTGGCGCGTTTCAAGGCGACCGGCACAAGCGCCAACCGCCAGCTGGCAGATCTCAAAGCGCTTCCAGCAAATCCGGTCCCGAAACCGGACCTTGCCAATGCAGAAGTCATCGATTTTGTCTTTGGCTGGTCGCCAGAAGGAGATGCGCCCCAGGCCAGCATTTGCGGCTCTCTTGGCTATACATTCTGGTCGATCAACCGGGAGGCCTGGCCGGGTGACGTACCGGGTCCGCTAGACCCGCTGGCCCGTATGAAACTCGGCAAATCCTATATCTTGCGGTTGCGCAACGAATCGCCCAATGCGCATCCAATTCACCTGCACGGTGTCTCATTCCAACTGCTGCGATCCAACAAACGCAAACTGCCACCGCTCGTGACCGATACGGCTCTGTTGCTTGAGGAAGAAACAATGGAAATCGCGCTGGTCGCGGACAATCCCGGCGACTGGGCCTTTCATTGTCATGTGATCGAACACCAGAAAACCGGCCTCGCCGGCTTCTTGAGAATTGAAGGCTAGATCAGAAATGCATCTCAGACAGAAAACGAGACTCTCGGCACGGAATGAGCAAAACGGTTGGCAGCCGCATAGCTTTCCAGCTGGTTCGACCGGTCAAGCGCTGTTTGTGCATAGTCTTGATGGGTAATCAGCAGATGCGCGGTGCGCTCGGAATATGCATGAGGCTGTATATCAACCGATGTGACTCCAACCGCTGGCGTGGCTTCCGTACTGGTTGGAACAAACTCCGGCTGTGAGCGGGTTTCGCTATCCCCGGCTGCGGGAACATCAGCCACCGGACGCTGACGGATTTTTGGTGGCCGTATGGCGATGATCGGCTGAACTTGCATTTGTATCTTCTCCGGTTTGGGCCAGTCCATGGCCAATCTGTTCGGAGGTCCGGAATCTGTCCGGAACCACGGTCACAATAGACTCTGTCCCGAAATGAAACTGTGTTTTCAGTCACAGTTTACCGTTTCGCCCAAATCCACACCCATGTGCCCCAGAAACGAAAAAGGCCCGAAGCAAAAGCTCCGGGCCAAGGTGTCCAGTGGTACGTCTGGAAACGTCAAACCTCACCGCTCCGTCTTCAGGACGTGACCGGCCCCCCGCTGGCGGGGAAGGGCAGCGGTCGCCCGGTAGGTGTTGACCCCGGTGAGAGGTTCTGTCTGCCTGCCGGACCTTGCCTGAAGCTCACCATCGCGGGTGGCGATCAAGTGAGCGAGAAAAATCGAATTCGGGCGATACCGGCCCGCAAAAGCATCCTGCTTGCGTTCAAGAACCGGCTCGAGCGGAACCGGCACATGCGAAGAAAAAACCGTTCTGCGTTCGCTCTCCGTCTCACCGACAGAGGGACGCTTGCGCCTCACATTGGCACGGCCGGTTGATGTAACAGGGTTCACTCGCACGTTTTGACGCCTCATTGTGTCAGAATGGCACGCTTACCGCGGCTTTCCCTCTGACCTCGCAACTCATGTGCCAGTTTAACGAGGCGTTAACCTTTTGTCCGCAGAAATCGGCCATTTCCGCCCTCAAAAAGTTAACAGATTGATCAAATTTAGGACATTTCAGGCGAAAAACGGGGATTGTGGTGGAAACATCAATCCCGTCTTGAAACTTTGCGTTTCGATTTTCCGGTACTGCTTCTCAAGTTTGAAAGCCTGGGTTTTCCAGGTTTCGCGCGGTGGCGTGTCCAGGATGGCGGCCACAGCGTACCGTCCGTCTACCCCGAAAAACGCTCCCGGTAAGCTTGTGGACTGACACCAAACCGGCGCTGAAACGCCTGCCGCAAGGTTTCTTCCGTCCCGAATCCGCTGCGGCTTGCAGCGTGCGCTACCGGGCGATCCTGCTCAAGCAGCTGACGGGCCTGATCGAGCCGCAACTCTTCCAGAGTGCGCATCGGACTCCGGCCGGTTTCCTTCTTGTAGTGACGGGACAGTGTGCGCGGGCTCATGACCGCCTGTTCGGCCATGTCATTCAAGGTAATGGGGTTCTGGAGGTTCTCGATCATCCAGGAATGCAGCTGATCAAAGCGGCCGCTGTCGTTTTGAAGTGTCAATGCGGCACTGAATTGGGATTGCCCGCCGGGACGTTTCAAAAACACGACCAGCTGCCGGGCAACCTGCAGCGCCAGTTCCCGGCCAAGATCTTCTTGAACCAGCGCAAGGGCAAGATCTATTCCGGCCGTCACGCCCGCAGACGTCCAAAGACTGCCGTCTTGAACATAGATCGGATCGGTTTTCAACCGGACTTCCGGAAACCTACGTTTGAATTCGGCACAACGCTGCCAATGCGTTGCGGCCTGTTTGCCATCCAGAAATCCGGCTGTCGCCAGCAGAAACGCACCGCTGCAGACCGAGGCAACCCGCCGGGCATTTGTGGCCCGCGCCGTCAGCCAGCGGACAATGTCCGCGTCGTCACACAGGCGGTCGATCCCGTATCCGCCAGGAACGAGGAGCGTATCGATGGCGCTATCATCGTCCGGCAACGGACTTGCGAGAAGAGAAAGGCCGCTGGAAGTCTTCACCGGAGAAGCTGCCGACATCGTTTCAATCTCATAGGCAGCGGTTTTTCCGGCCGCGATCAACTGTTCATTGGCTGAGGCAAACACCTGCATCGGCCCGGTGATGTCCAGCACCTGGACCGCGTCATAAGCAAGAATTTCAATACGGCGTGTCATTTGGCTTAATTTTTGGGGTAATTGTCCAGATCGCCAGATGTTGGGCTGCTATCACCGGCCTGTCAATATGGAGGTTCTCATGACCCTGTCTTTCGGAATTCTGATCTTTCCAAATGTCCAGTTGCTTGATGTTGCCGGACCGAACGATGCGTTTGCAGCCGTGCCGGACGCAAAGGTTCATCTGATCTGGAAAAACTGTGACCCGGTCACAACGACCAGCGGGATGGAAATCCACGCAAATACAACGTTTTCAGAGTGTCCGGACCTTGATGTCCTGTGCATCCCAGGTGGCGGCGGCGTCAATCCGTTGCTGCAGGACGACGAAGTGCTCGGTTTCGTTCGGCGCGCAGCAGCAAGCGCCAAATACATCACCTCCGTTTGCACCGGCTCGCTGGTGCTTGGCAGGGCCGGACTTTTGAACGGCAAACGCGCGACAAGCCATTGGAACGCGGTCGATTTCCTGCCACAACTGGGCGCAATCCCGGTTCGGGAACGGGTGGTGAAAGACGGCAATATCTATACGGCTGGCGGCATCACCTCCGGGATCGATTTCGGACTGGAAATCCTTGCCGAGCTTCTCGGAGAAGAAGAGGCACGCACCGTCCAGCTCGCGATTGAATACGCCCCGGCCCCGCCCTTCTCATCCGGCACTCCGGACCAAGCGGCACCAGAAGTCATTGCCGAAGCAAGAAAGCGGATGGCGCACTCCCGCCAGGAACGGCTGGATCTTCTTGGCGAACCGGCCTGACGGTTGTTTTTGGCCTTTAAACACTAACTATCCGTACTTTTGCGGTCCCGGACCCGATCCGGAATCAGCAACCCTCCTGAATTGGTCCCGGCTCAAGGCCGGGACAGCGACGGCACGACTGCTACGACCAAAAAACTCTCACCTCTCCTGCGGGCCGCTCCTCCATCAGCCTGATTGGAAGAACGCGATCTGATTCGCGTAACTTTTGGAGCCGTAGTCGGGTTAAACAGCAGTATGGGTCCCTGATCTGGTCAAAAACCAGCCGAGCAGCGGACAGTTCCTTCCGGTTTTAACGAACGTCATCCCGACTTATCAAAACACCAGTAAGTATCTGTATACACAAGACTGATCGGAGCTTTTACGAATTAGGCCATCCAAAAAATACGTCTGCTCTCCGACGGTCAATGAACACCACAAATAATCGATGGCGAATTGTCTCCTGTCAGACTTGGGTAAGTCAGCTTCAAGTATGGTATCAGTGATAATTATGCGATGACGTAAGCGTGTTTGGCAGTTTGACCTTGGATCATTCGGATTGATGGAGATTGATATGACACCAAAACGGGCTGCACTGCGAATGGTGGCGGTTGTTGCCGGTGCGATGATAGCAACACCGGCCCTTGCCGCATCTTGTATTACCAGCAAAGGGCAATTTGGCGCCTATAAACAGCAGCTCGCCCAACAAGCCGCCGCGTCTGGTGTCAAGAAACGCGGTCTGCAAGCGCTGCAACAGGCAAAGCTGTCAGGCATCACATGGCGGTTTGAATCAAACCCCGCATCACAATCCAGCATGCGCTATCGCAGTCCCGAGCAGTTCTTGAAGAGCCGCTTCTCGAGCGTGAACACGTTTGTTTCCGGTGCCAAGCGCAAACTCCAGCAGAACGCCAGACTTTTTCAATCTATTGAACAGCGTTACGGGGTCCCGGGATCTATCCTCGTCGCAATCTGGGGATATGAAACGAATTGGGGCGGGTACACCGGCAACACGCCCATTGTCAGCGGCGCTGTTACCCTCGCCTCCTATTGCCGCCGTCATCCGCGTTTTGAGGACGATGCTATCGCCGCGCTTCAACTGGTCGACCGGGGCCTGATCACCGGCAACAGCCGCGGCGGACCGTCAGGTGAACTCGGGCATATGCAGTTTCTGGCAGGCAACTGGGTACGTTTTGCCGTCGACGGAAATCGCGACGGCCGTGCAGATCCCAACAATGCAGCCGACGCGCTTGCAACGGCAGCAAACATGCTTCGCCGCAATGGTTGGCGGGCCGGACGGTCTTTTGCCGACGGGTCAGCCAATTTCCGGGTACTGTCGACTTGGAACGACAGCGGCAACTATCAGCGCGCCATCGCCTATGCGGCTGGCTTGATCGACCAATAAGCCTGGTTCTGACGATAAACCCTGAACAATGAAAACCGCGCGCTTCGAGGCGCCCGTAATCTCGTGTCCAATTGATGAGAGCCAGAGCGAACCTGAAATCGCTCCGGCTGCAGATAACTCAGTTTGTAACCAGGTTCCGCAGTACATAGTGCAGGATACCGCCGGCCTTGATGTATTCCAGCTCATCCAGCGTATCGACGCGGCACAGACACTCAATGGTTTTGGTGGTGCCGTCCTCGTAGGTGACCTCCACATCCATCATCTGGCGTGGTTGGATATCGGCAATGCCCTTGATGGTCACGCTTTCCTTGCCGGTGATGTTGTGCGACTGCCAGCTTTCTCCCTCTTTGAAAGTCAGCGGAATGACGCCCATGCCAACGAGGTTGGAACGGTGAATGCGCTCAAATGACTGGGCGATGACGGCACGCACGCCCAACAGCTTGGTGCCTTTCGCAGCCCAGTCGCGGGATGAGCCTGTGCCGTACTCCTTGCCCGCGAACACCACCAGCGGACGGCCCGCTTCCTGGTATTCCATGCAGGCATCATAGATCCACTTCTGCTCACCGTCTTTCATGGTGACGCCGCCTTCGACACCCGGAACCATCTGGTTCTTGATACGGATATTAGCGAAGGTGCCACGCATCATGACCTGGTGATTGCCCCGCCGCGAGCCGTAGGAGTTAAAGTCCTTGCGGGCGACCTGATGCTCAGAAAGATACTGACCTGCCGGGCTGTTTTCCTTGATGGCACCGGCCGGTGAGATGTGGTCGGTGGTGATCGAATCCAGGAACAGCCCCATGACCGCAGCGTTCTCGATGTCCTCAAGCGGCTTCGGCTCCATGGTCATGCCTTCAAAATAAGGCGGGTTCTGCACATAGGTGGACCCGGCCGGCCAGCCATAAGTCATACCGCCCTCGACCTTGATCGCCTGCCAGTGTTCGTCGCCCTTGAAGACATCGGAGTAGCGTTCGCGGAACATTTCCTCGGTGATCGAAGAGCGGATCAGCGCGGTGATCTCTTCCGTTGTCGGCCACAGGTCCTTCAGATAGACCGGATTGCCATCGCGGTCCTCGCCGAGCGAGTCTTCGGCCACATTGATGTGCATGGACCCGGCCAGTGCGTAGGCGACCACCAGAGGCGGCGAGGCTAGATAGTTGGCGCGGACATCCGGGTTCACCCGGCCCTCAAAATTCCGATTGCCGGACAGAACCGAACAGGCGACCAGGTCATTGTCGTTGATGGTCTTGGAGATTGCCGGATCGAGCGGACCGGAATTGCCGATGCAAGTGGTGCAGCCATAGCCGGTCAGGTTGAAGCCAAGCGCATCCAGGTCCTTTTGGACGTCCGCCTTTTCCAGATAGTCGGTGACCACCTGGGAGCCTGGGGCCAGCGAGGTTTTCACCCACGGCTTCACCTTGAGACCCCTTTCAAGCGCCTTTCTGGCAACAAGCCCAGCGCCGATCAGAACAGATGGGTTGGAGGTGTTGGTGCAAGAAGTGATCGCGGCAATCACCACATCGCCCTCGCCGAGATCGAAATCCTTCCCCTCAATTGCATAGCGTTGACCTGGCTTGTCCAACACAGCCACATCACCGGCAGTTGCTGTTGCGCTCTTGATGTCGTTCAGCGCCTTGGCAAACTCCGGAGCGGCTTCAGACAAAGTCACACGATCTTGCGGGCGCTTCGGGCCGGCCAGCGACGGAACGACGGTGGAGATATCGAGCTCCAGGGTGTCTGTGAAGGCTGGTTCTTCGGAGCCTTTACGGAACATGCCTTGGGCTTTGGCATATTCTTCCACCAACGCGACGCGATCCTTGTCGCGGCCGGTCGCTTCCAGATATTTCAGCGTGTCGGCATCGACGGGGAAGAACCCGCAGGTCGCGCCGTATTCCGGCGCCATATTGGCGATGGTTGCTGCATCTTCGAGCGACAAGTTGTCGAGGCCCGGACCGTAGAACTCCACGAATTTGCCGACCACACCCTTGGCGCGCAGCATCTGCACCACGGTCAGGACCAGGTCGGTGGCAGTAATCCCCTCGTTGAGCTTTCCGGTCAGCTTGAAGCCGATGACTTCCGGAATCAGCATGGAGATCGGCTGGCCGAGCATGGCCGCTTCCGCCTCGATACCGCCAACGCCCCAACCAAGAACTGCAAGGCCGTTGACCATGGTGGTGTGGCTGTCCGTGCCGACCAGCGTGTCCGGATAGGCGATGTCCTCGCCGTTTTCCTGTTTCGTCCAGACGGTCTGGGCGAGATATTCCAGGTTCACCTGATGGCAGATACCGGTGCCCGGTGGCACGGCGCGGAAATTGTCAAACGCGGATTGGCCCCAACGCAGGAACTCGTAGCGTTCGCCGTTGCGCTCATATTCCAGTTCGACGTTTTTCTGGAACGCATCGCCGGTCCCGAAATAATCGACCATCACGGAGTGGTCGATGACGAGATCAACAGGCACCTGCGGGTTCACCTTTTCCGGATCACCGCCGAGCTTCACCGCTGCATCGCGCATGGCGGCAAGATCGACCACGGCCGGGACGCCGGTAAAGTCCTGCATCAAGACTCGCGCAGGCCGGTAAGAGATTTCATGCGTAGACGTGCGCGTCTTAAGCCACTCGGCGCAGGCCAGAATGTCGTCTTTCGTTACCGTGCGTCCATCTTCGAAACGCAGCAGGTTTTCCAACACGACCTTCAATGAGAACGGAAGCTTGGAAACACCCTCTAGGCCGTTCTTCTCGGCCTCGGGAATCGAAAAGTAGGTGTAGGTCTTGCCACCTGCGGTGAGGGTTGTCTTACACTTGAAACTATCGAGGGACTGAGTCACGGCGGGCGCTCTCCTTCGCATCCATGGCAGCCTCGCCGCGTCTTGCCGGCCGCCGGTCTATACATTTCGCAGCCAATTTGGAATGAAACCCATTTCATCCCAAAAAGGTTCCGCAATGGACGCAAACAGAGCCTCTCCCCCATTCTTGTCCCTAATAAATCCGCGAGAGTCCTATACAAAATTCCGAGCAGTTTCACCAGAACAGGCGCAACACCCAGGGCAAAAGACGGCTTCAGAAATGCATTATCTCCGCCCGGCAGACCCTTTAGGAAACAGGACCTCATCTCCGATGGAGATGTATATTCATTATGAAATTACAAGGGTTTCTAAACCGCAAGGATACTTCTGGTTTCTAACGGCAGTCACCGGTGACTTGCCCTCTGGAAGCACCGCCTAATCCACGTCGTCATCGTCCGCCATATAGGCATTCCACAGATCCGGTCGCCGTTCGCGGGTCAAGCGTTCGGCTTCGGCGAGACGCCATTCGTGGATTTTCTTGTGGTTGCCGGAAGTCAGGACATCCGGAATGGTCAGGCCCTCGAACTCTGCAGGGCGTGTGTAATGGGGATGCTCCAGAAGACCGGTCTCAAAACTTTCCGTATCGGCGCTTTCCATGTTGCCCATCACACCGGGGATCAGGCGAACGATTGCATCCAGCATGGTGATGGCACCGATCTCACCGCCCGACAGGATGTAATCCCCGATGGAGATTTCCTCCAGCTCCCGCGTGTCGATGACACGCTGATCAATACCCTCAAACCGGCCGCAAACAATAACCACACCGGGCCCTTCTGCCAGCTCATGTGCTTTTGCTTGCGTAAACGGTTTTCCGCGGGGACTCATCAGGATACGGGGACGCGGATCTTCAACCATAGCCGTGGCATCGATTGCTTTCGCCAGAATGTCCGCCCGCAGCACCATGCCGGCACCGCCGCCTGCAGGGGTATCGTCGACAGACCGGTGTTTATCGGCCGCAAAATTCCGGATCTGGCTGGTTTCAATGTCCCACAGACCTTTCTCCAACGCACGGCCGGACAGGCTTTGTCCGAGTGGCCCTGGAAACATGTCAGGGTAGAGCGTGAGAATGGTTGCCTTGAAGGTCATGTAAGCACCGTGTGTTCGCCGTAGTGGGCCAAGATTACACCGGGCCAGCCTTAACGATCCATTTACCAAGTAAATTGGTATTTCTGTTGCTGTTTACCCGCTTTAGGAGTTTGAAAGCTCTGATTAATCGTCCCTGTGCTAAGTGACAAGGAGATAACAGTCAGGTGGTCTGTCGTGCGCCATTTCCCGAGGATAAAATTCAAGCTTCCAGACATCTTTCTTCTTCGGGAAGATCCACATTTCATTGAGCTGTCTGTCGGCCGGGTTCTCCCGCTTGCAGCCCTTATCGCCTTTGGCGTTCTGGTTGGCCTCGTTTTTGAGACCGGCGTCAGCCACCCGTACGATAAAGTTCTCCATATCGCGTTTTTCGCGCTTTTGACCCTATCGATCCATGCCCTGTTTTGCTGCCGACTGCGGATCTCCGCTTTCATCGCGATGAGCCTCGGCATTCTGGGCGAAATCGTACAGGGCATGCTGCCGCATCACCAAATGTCGGTGCCGGATATCGTCGCAAACGCGATCGGCGTGTCGCTCGTGGTCGCTCTGATCGCGCTGATACGCTCAGAAACCCGGCAGGCGCTGAGTGACGAAAACGATGACATTGATCTTGGGGAAATGGGTTTGAAACCCGTGCCGACCCGTTATCTGTCCGGTGAATCGGTCGATGATGCCGGGTCCGGCTTTTCATCCGACAAATAGTCTTCCGGAAGATCGGCAACCACAAAGCCGCTCTCTAGAGCGATCTCCGGAACAAAGTCCTTTGTGAAGGGTATATAGAAGGTCTTGCCGCGTTTCGGACGGATCTCCAGGAGATCGCCTGCGCCAAAGTCCTGGACCGCCACGATCTTGCCGAGCGGATCACCTGCAGGATCTTTGACGTCCAGCCCGTTCAGGTCGGAATAGTAAAACTCGTCTTCGTCTGTCTCAGGCAGCTGGTCCCGGTCGATGTAAAGCTCGGTCCCGTTGAGTTCTTCTGCCATGTTGCGGTCGGTCACTTCCTTGAATTTCGTAACCACAACCGTCTTTTGCACTCGCGCACTCACCACTTCGAAGGACTGCTTGCCGTCTTTTGTGGTCAGCACACCATAGTCGGTGAAGGAAAGCGGGTCGTCGCCGAACGGCTTGACCCGCACTTCCCCGCGAACGCCATGCGCCGCGCCGATTTTGGCCATCAGCACCTTTTGTGTCTCTTTGGAGCTCATCTCAAAAGGCCCTCAAGCCGTATATCTACGCGGCGTATGCAGTCTTACTCGGCAGCAGCTTCTTCTGTAGCCTCAGCAGCAGCGGCAGCAGCTTCTTCTTCAGCAGCCTTCTTCTCGTCGAGACGCTCTTGCGCCTTACGGCCGAGCTGTGCCTTTTTCGGGTTGTTGCGCGGCTCACGCTTCAGGAGACCGGCAGCATCAAGGAAACGGTGCACGCGATCGGTCGGCTGTGCGCCGTTGCCGAGCCAGTACTGGATCCGCTCAACGTTCAGCTGAACGCGCTCTTCGGAATCCTTCGGCAGCATCGGGTTGTAGGAACCGACTTTTTCGATAAAGCGGCCATCACGCGGAGCGCGGATGTCAGCAACAACGATGCGGTAGTACGGGCGCTTCTTGGAACCGCCACGTGCAAGGCGAATTTTCGTAGCCATTTTATTTCTCCAGTGTGTTTCAGTTGCCGGCTTCAGCGGCAATGGCTTCATGGTGCCGGATCACTTCTCGAACGATGAAGTTCAGAAATTTCTCGGCAAAGTCAGGATCGAGATTGGCGTCGGCTGCGAGTTTCCGCAGCCGCTCGATCTGAATTTTTTCCCGCGCCGGATCAGCCGGCGGCAGGTCGTTTGTGGCTTTCAAGACACCCACCTTCTGGGTGCACTTGAAACGCTCTGCGAGCATGTGAATGAGCGCTGCATCGATGTTGTCGATCGAACCGCGCAAGGACTTCAGCTCATTGAGAGCCGCGCTTTGTCCCAGTTGGGTTTCAGCCTGGCTCATCGTTTCTTACCCTTCCCCATGCCGGGAAGACCCGGCATCTTCGGACCGCCAAGGCCTGGCAGGCCCGGCATTCCAGGAGGCAAACCCCCACCGCCGAGACCCGGCATTCCGCCCGGCAGACCTTTTGGCAGGTCCATGCCGCTTGGCATCTGGCCAGACTTGGCCATCTCTTCCAGCTGCTTCGGATCGACATCCGGCATTCCGCCGCCCATGCCGCCCATCAGCTTGCCGAGCATGCCCTTGCCCTTGCCCATCTTTTTCATCATGTCCGCCATCTGGCGGTGCATTTTCAAAAGCTTGTTGACCTCGGCCACCTGCACACCGGAGCCGGCGGCAATGCGCTTCTTGCGGCTGGCTTTGAGGAGATCGGGCTTCTTGCGTTCGGTCGGGGTCATCGATTGGATGATCGCGATTTGGCGCTTGAACATCTTGTCGTCGAGACCGGCGGCGTCGATCTGCTTCTTCATTTTGCCGACGCCCGGCAGCATGCCCATCATCCCGGACATTCCGCCGAGCT
>CALDSI010000120.1 GCA_937911395.1 uncultured Labrenzia sp. | reverse complement strand
CGGTATGACCGAATGGGATCTTTGGGCATTGCTGCATGCGGGGAATATCCGTCGCGGCGGCGAATGGATTGAAACGCATTTGCTCGCTTCCGGCCCACGCACAAATCCCTGGTTTCAAGAAGCTTCAGCGCGTGAAATCCAATCCGGTGAGCTGGTCGCCTTCGACACCGATCTTGTTGGGCCCTACGGCATGTGCTGCGACATTTCCCGCACGTGGCTATGCGGCGACGGACAACCGACCAACGAGCAGAGATCGCTCTATCAAATGGCGGTCGATCAGATTGAAGCAAACATAGAAATGCTTGCGCCGGGACGCAGTTTCCATGAGCTTTCACACAGCGCCAAGAACCTACCGGAAGACTATCAGGCCAATCGATACTCGGTTCTGTTTCACGGTGTTGGTCTGTGTGACGAGTACCCGGCAGTTCCCTATCCGGCTGATTGGGCGAGCGGTGGATACGCGTGCTTGTACCTGGAATGGTGGTCTGTGTGGAAAGCTATGTTGGCCGCCACGGCGGGCATGAAGGCGTCAAGCTGGAGGAGCAACTGCTCATCACAGAAACTGGCTATGACCGTCTCAGCACGTATCCGTACGACGCCCGATTGATGGACCGTCAGATCTGACGGCCAATCTAGTGCAAAATTGCGGATCTTTAGATCGCTGCCATTATCACAGCCATGGCAATGCCATAGACTAAAACACCGCCGATGATCCATAGGTGTTGATTATTGAACCCAAGCTTTTTCTCTACGTTGTCGGAGAACATTTTCAGAAGCTCCGGCCAAGTATAAGAGACGAAATCGCCTTGTGTCATGATTGATACAAGGCGTCCTTCGCCATCAACCACGGGCAGCCGGCGGAACCGTTCGTTCGACATCACCCGCAGCCAATCGACGACATTGTCGTTCTCGCTCGCGAGCCTGAGACTGGTCGTCATGATTTCGGACAGCTTCGTCTCACCAGGCTTTCGATCCTCCGCAACAATGCGGCGCATCAGATCGCGCTCAGTTACAAGTCCGACCACCTTGTTCTCATCATCGGTGACAACCACGGACCCGATGTTGCGGTTGGACATCTCCTTTGAAGCCTCCAACACGGTCTGGTCCGGAGATGCGGTAAAGGGCTTTGGTTTGGAAAGGTATTCGATGCGTTCCTTAATTTTCATGCGGGCACCCTCCTGAGCTGCGACATCTTGTTTACGCAGCAAATTTCCAGACGGTTTCCCAAACGGAACTCAAAGGGCAAAAACGTGATCAGTGAACGAAAAATGCTCCGGCTGTCGGAAGCCGGAGCATCTTGCAAATTCTGTCTGAAAACTGCCGCGACTATTTCAACCGGACAATCTTGGCTCCAAGACCACGGACATAGTCACCTTGGGTCATGACGACCACGTTGGTCTCATTGATTTCCGTTTGCCGGAGCTCCAGTGGTGTCTTGCCACCTGGATTAATGATCACCTTGCGAGTTGGCGGCAGACCGCGGAAAACCAACACGCCCGCTTCCTTGGTTACAATGGCGCCGTACGGCTCGTCATGAAGAATACGGGTTGTGTCGCCCCCATAAGCCGATCCGGCAACGACGATCGCCGCTGTAGCGACAATAGTTTTTGTCAGGATATTCATTTGAGCGCCTCTTCGCTAAACTCGAAATGCATTATGCGAAAGAGTAACTCTTTGTTAACTATGTGGCGATGTGTTTTTACGGATTGTTAACTCTATGGTTAACGTTATCCCGACGCGAGGGTGCCGCCGAGCGTGATCTCCTTGAAGCATTCCTCCACATGCTCGGCAAAAGCATGGGTCGCCCGCCCGGCGCGCGGACGCTGTTTCATGACGATATGATAGTCACCGATCTTTGGCAGCCCGTGACGATCATCAAGGACTTGAAGGGGTGGCTCAACAACACTGGCCGGAAACGGTGCAACTGCGAGATCCGCCAACAAGGCCGCTTCCTGTCCCGCGCTGTGAAAGCTTGTGTATGAGATGCGATAGGGTTTCTGGGCCCCGTCCAGCGCAATCCGGGCCGCACGCCGCCACGGACACCCAGGGGTCGACACGGCCAATGGAAGCGGGTCCCGGTCATAGGCAATCCCGCCCTCCAAACCCACCCAAACAAGCGGTTCGGAAAAGACAACATCCGTTCCCGTTGGCATCGGTGCTCCAGGACGGACTGTTGACAGCACAAGATCCAACTCGCCCTTGCGGATTTTATCATCCAAAGCCGAACTGCCGTCCAGATGCACGTCGACATTCACGCCGGGATGAGACCGGGCAAAGCGAGACAGGAAATTTGGCAAGAAGCGTGTCCCAAAATCCGCCGGTGCGCCGAACCGCACTTCACCCTCGACAGATGGCGAAACAAACAGACTCACAGCCTCTTCGTTCAACATCAATATCCGGCGGGCATATCCGAGCAATGCCTCACCTTCTGGAGTTAACCGCACAGCGCGACCCTCCCTTGCAAAAACTGCAACGCCGAGAATGGTTTCCAACTTCTTAATCTGCATGGAAACGGCAGATGGAGTCCGGCCAATCAGGTCAGATGCCTTTGAAAAACTTGATGTTTCAGCGATGACAAGGAACGTTCGATAAAGATCCATATCGATCAGTTCAGTTCCTGTCCCTGGCAATTTTTCCATAAGTGAATTCCGGATTTTTTGAGTTCAATTTTTTTGAACAAAACGATGAATACTATTCGATTGATTGAACCGCAAGTTATGCCCATATAGCAATCAAGCGGCCCGTTATTTAAGCAGCGGACCGCACTTTCAAAATCAAACTTCGAACTGAACACAGGATTGGGAAGACCATGACCTATCTTGCACAAGCCCTCGGCACCAACCTCATGGGTGTTGTCTCTGGCCGCTCCGCTGCTGAACTCGCCCGTATGAACCAGACCCTGCGTCTGGGCGAAGCTGCAAAAGCTCGTATCCTCGGCCGCTAATTGCCGAGTGGAAGCATCAAGCAAGGCACGAGTAGTTTCGCGTTCTTGCATAAGATTCCATATCCAGAATGACTTGATAGTCAGCCAAAGACAGTTTTGAAAAGCCGCAAATGCGAAGGCGTTTGCGGCTTTTTTCTGTCTGCGGATTTGAAAGAACACGAGACACCGCAGCGGATATCTCCGCATGTGTTTCCGCGCCCAGATGCATTGAGGTTATGAACGGCAAACCCGGAACTTGCGCGGTTTGCGCTAAAACGCGCAGTTGGTTGGCAAGGCCAGGCTTTTCTTGTTCAGCAAGCGCCCAGCACACCCCGTCAATGGCCGCAACATCAGCGCCCCCGTTGGCAACAGCATCCATCGACGCCAAGTGACCACCACTTTCTACGACGCTTTCAAAGAAGGGACAGCCATCCGACATCGGTGCGATGGTATCTCGAAACGCATTCATGCCAGACTGACTGTCCGGACCATTGAAGACAGCGCGCGCTCCCTTCAGATCGGTCAACGATTGAAATGGGCTGTTCGCAGCCACCACAATCTGGCTGCAATAATTCGCGCCTTTGCATCCAGTGGCCCTGTAGTGCGGCGCCCCCAGAAGATGGACCTTGCCAGCCAGTTTGTGTGTGAGGGGATACCCGCAGGTCTGCGCGAGAAGCAAGGCCGGATCGGTCCACATATCATAAAGACTGATCTCAGGATCCCAGGGTTCCAAAGAAGACGGCGCAATGGCCAGCGCGCTGCAGATCTCATCCGTCAACGCTGCTTTTAGTTCTTTTGTTTCACTAGCCACTTCCGGCCAATCGTACATCGGCAAACGAACCGGCCGGAATTGTCTATGGGTCATGATGGTGGCAATGCGCGATCAGCGTCCACATGTCGAACGAGTGGATGTGGAACAGGTTCCTTGACCTTGAAAAGGAAGGCTTTGGCCATTTGCAGATAACTCTTGAACACATACCCCTGATTGCGCGCCTGCCATTCGTCCCGAGCGTCGTGGTACAGCTTTGGAAGCGTATACCAAGGTGCCGTTGGGTGCGAATGGTGCACGATATGTAGATTGTTGTTTAAGAAAAGCAGCGAAAACAGAGGGCAAAACTCTACGATCACAGATCGCGCCTCGGCATTTTCGTGAGCCCTGTGCTCTGCGTAAGTGCGCAACATCAACAAACTCATTCCGGGATAGGCTACTCCGAATATGTAGAGCCAGAGGGGGATGCCGCCAACAACCGATACGAACGCCAGCACGAGAACCAGGCCTGCCAGATGATGCGCCCATGCTCTTGCAACACCGCTGTCTCCGGACGCTACCGCGCGAATTTCTGATCCATAGAACCCGACCAATGACACAGCCGGACCAATCAGCAAGCGACCGGCAAGTGTGTTGTTCAAGGTCAATACGAGTCGCAAGGCCCAAGGCATTTTCTGCCAGTCTCCCCAGGCGAGGTAAAAACTCTCCGGGTCATCATAGGGATCCGTCAACCGGTCATCATTGTGGTGGCGCAAGTGCAGCGTCTTGAACCGGCGGTACGGGATAAACAGTCCGAAAGAACAATAAATCAGGGCTTCATTGAGCCTCGCATTTCGGGTCGGATGACCATGCAGGACTTCATGCTGAAGGGAAGATTGAAGCGTCACAAGCAGGGCAGCCAGCGGACAGACGATCCAGCCTCCCCAGTCCGAATAGAACGAAATGACCAAAGTCCAAGCCGCCGTTGTGGCCATAATTAGCCCCAACGTCAGCCACTCGCAGGATTTCCCAAGCGGCACGCTTTCCTCCAAATATCTGATACATTTTGAAAAACCGAAATGATTTAGGGAGGATGCGGAGTTGGCAATTTGCATTCAACGAGAGACTTTGGAACAAATTCTACAAAGTGTAATTTTCAGAATGAATTGATGAATATTTTCTATGTTGCTGAATAATTTCTGCAATTTGACCAAATCGACACGTCTATGATGACCGAATAGCGACAGTCGTGGCCGGATTTCTTTCTGGACAAATCAAGCCACAGGTCATGATCCTGTCATCGCTGTACTGGAGACCATCATGAACGCCCAATCAAACGCCGGCAAAGCTTTGCAGTTCGATGCCGTTATCATCGGAGCCGGGGTCATCGGTTGCGCAATCGCATTCAATCTCGCCAAACGTGGCTATCGTACGCTGAACGTCGACAAGTTACCCGCCGCTGGCTACGGCTCGACATCCAGTTCTGCAGCCGTTATCCGGACGTATTATTCGACCCTTGATGGGTCAGCGATGGCCTATGAGGGCTACCACACCTGGAAAAGCTGGCCCGCTTATCTGGAAAGCGATGATGCCTCCGGCCTTGCCCGGTTTATCGAAACCGGCACACTGGTCATGAAAACCGAAGCCAACGGATATTTGGCAAAGGTTCTCAAAAGCGCAGACCAGCTGGGTATTTCCTATGAGTATTGGACTGCCGATCAGATCAGAGACGCGATGCCGGGCTACGACCTTCAGCGCTTTGCGCCAGCCAAGTCTATGGAAGACGACGCGTTCGGCCAGCCAGCTGGCGGCGAAATTTCAGGAGGAGTTTATTTCCCGTGTGGAGGGTATGTCGACGACCCGCAGCTCTCGGCCCGCAATCTGAAGGATGCGGCGGAAAAACACGGTGCCACTTTCATGTTCAAGACCGCGGCGACCGAGATTTTGGTCGCAGAAAATCGCGTGACTGGCGTTAAGCTGGAAAATGGACAACAAATCTCCGCGCCAATCGTTGTGAATGCTGGCGGCCCGCATTCCGGCAAGGTGAATGCCTTGCTCCCAGTTGATCCCGGCATGACAATCCGGACCCGCGCCCTGCGGCAAGAAGTGGTTCAAATACCTCCTCCTGACGATCTGGGCTATTCGCGGGAAGGTCTGATCGTATCCGACAACGACATTGCCTGTTACATAAAACCCGGAAGCGGTGGCCAACTGATGATTGGCAGTGAAAACCCGGCCTGTGATGTGCCTCAAGAAGTCGATCCGGACGACTTTTCCAGAGACCTGAGCGATCGGGCTCTCACCTACGCTTACCGTTATTCCCAAAGACTGCCGAGCTTGGGTGTTTCACAACACCCGGTCGGCATTGCCGATCTGTACGACGCGACGGACGACTGGCTGCCCATTTACGACTGCACCGATGTTGGAGGCTACTATCTTGCGATCGGAACCAGTGGCAATCAATTCAAGAATGCCCCTGTAGCCGGTCAGCTGATGGCCGAACTGATCGGCTATTGCGAAACCGGAAATGCTCACGATGAGACCCCTTTGCAGTTTCAATTGCCAAACATCGGTTACACGATCAACACGGCGACTTTCTCCAGAAAGCGTCCGGTCAATCAGGACAGCTCGTTCTCGGTGCTCGGGTAATACATCATCGACCGCTTTCCCTTGGCGCGCAATGCCAAATCAGGTTATGGAGGCAGCTCGATTGTAGATCCCGGAGATACGATTTGGCTTGGTCGCCTCAACAAGATACCGCCTTGAAGGACGCCGCAGCCTGGCTGAAACGCGGCGACAGGCAGGTATTCAGGCTGTTCGGGTTTGCAGGCACCGGAAAAACCACGCTAGCGCGGCATCTGGCTGAAGACATTGACGGCGACGTCTGCTTCGGGGCTTTCACAGGCAAAGCAGCACATGTTCTGCGCCAGAAAGGCTGTGAGGATGCTGGCACCATTCATTCCCTGATCTATCGCCCCCGTTCCGCAAAGGAAGAAGAAGCCGTTGATGACGATGAGGAAGACGCAGGACCGCAGTTTGCCATCAAGCGGGACAGCGCGGCGGCAACCGCCAAGCTCATTGTCATCGACGAATGTTCCATGGTCGACGAGGAACTTGGCAGGGACCTTCTGTCCTTTGGAACGCCCGTACTGGTTCTGGGCGACCCAGCTCAGTTGCCTCCGGTAAAAGGCGGAGGTTTTTTCACCGAGGCCGAGCCGGACATCATGCTGACGGAAGTCCACCGCCAGGCGCAAGACAATCCGATTGTCCGCATGTCGATGACTATCCGCGATGGTGGTAAGCTGGATTACGGGGAATTTGGCGAGAGCAAGGTGATCAACCGGCGCCAGATCGACAAGGATCAGATTCTTGCCGCCGATCAGGTTTTGGTCGGAACGAACAAGACGCGCCGACTGTACAACAGCCGCATTCGTGAACTGAAGGACTTTACCACTCCCATGCCAGCCGTTGGCGACAAGCTTGTCTGCCTGCGTAATGACAAGACCAAAGGTTTGCTGAATGGCGGTCTTTGGACGGTGAAACGCCTGCGGCAGCCGCGCGGCAACACCTTGCGTTTTGATGTGGTTTCAGAAGACGAACTCATCAAAACGGCGGTGAAGGTCAAGGTTCTCCCGGCCATGTTCGAAGACGGGGCTGAGAGCATTCCATACGCTATCCGGCGCAAAGCGGACGAGTTTGACTATGGTTACGCCCTGACGGTTCACAAGGCACAAGGATCACAGTGGGACGATGTCGTGCTGTTTGATGAAAGCTGGGCCTTCCGTGAACATCGGGACCGCTGGCTTTATACAGCTGTGACCCGTGCTGCGGAACGCATCACTGTCGTAAAGTAAACTCTGGCAGATCGTCGAAATCAAAGGGCGTTGCAGATGGCAAGGCCTTTACCGCCGTTTCGACAAACTGGTCGATCCGGATTTTGCTTGCCCCGGTTCGAGCCAGAATGGAGACAGCACCAAGCTGGCCATCGACGTAAGTGGCCAGGGCATCGATGTCAGCGTCATCTCCCAACTCGCCAGAGTCTACGGCCTTCAACAAGCGGGTGCGGATACCCTCGTATCTGGTCTGACCCAGATCTGACAACAGTACCTTGTGCTTTTCGGTTCCATAGGCGTTTTCAACCTGTGCGTTGAAAAGAAAACAACCCAGTGGCGTGGCCTGGTCCGCGGCAAGATATCCGACGGTCTGGATAAGGTTCCGGATATCAATCAGATAGTGTTTTTCCGCCCTCATCAAAGGACCAAAAACCGTATCGCCGTAACAGTCGAAATAGTGCAGAAGCGATTTTTCAAACATCGCTTCCTTGTCACCGAAAGCGGCATAAAGACTGGGCTTTGCCATCCCTGAGGCATCGACAAGGTCGTTCATGGATGTCGCCTTGTAGCCGTTCTGCCAGAAGGCGCGCATAATGCCATGCAAAGCGTCTTGCGTTTCCGTTTTCCGCGGTCGGCCTCTTGTCACACCCACATCTCCAATTGCCAATGTCTGCTTACAACGTCGGTGCCCGAACCGACGACGGGCCCAAAGAACCAGCTTTCTTCGCTCGCGCTTTGTTTTCCAACGCGCAAAGCAGCACTATCCGCTTTTCAGCACTGTCGAAACTACCAAATAACAGTGGCGCAAGAATACGCAAAACTAAGCAAATCGTTCGATTGTTGAAATTTTAAGCAATATTACCCACCATTCGCAGAACAAAACCGCACTCATTGCGCGATTTTTATCAAACATCTATTTTGAGTTTCTGGGATCAAGGTCTGTTGCTGGACGTTCAAAGGTGTCGGGTTTGGAGGCGCATGGCGACCGAGACACCAGTTATCGAGAATTGCCAGTGGATCATAGATTGGACCTCTTTTGCACGGAGAGTGTCCGAATTATCGTCCCTGTCTCGTTTCCAGTCCTGAAAGTGTAGACCCAGATGACAAGCGTCGCTGCTCCAGACCCGACATCACAAAAGTCAGCAAGTTCCCTCCCCGCAGAAACTGCGCTGCGGATCGCGAGAAGAATTGCAGATGAAATAGGCTGCCAGGCCGGGCAGGTGAATGCGACCGTTCAGCTGCTGGACGAAGGATCGACGGTGCCTTTCATCGCCCGGTACCGGAAAGAGGCGACGGGCGGTCTGGACGACAGCCAATTGCGCAAGCTCGAGGAGCGCCTGATTTACCTGCGCGAACTTGAAGACCGGCGTGGTGCGATCACCCGGTCCATCGATGAGCAGGGCAAGATGACTGAGGCCCTCGCTACAAGTATTCAGGCTGCCGAGACCAAGTCGCAGCTCGAAGACATTTACCTGCCCTTCAAAAAGAAGCGCCGCACCAAAGCCCAGATCGCTCGGGAAGCCGGACTGGAACCGCTCGCGGATCTGCTGCTGTCCGATCCTGAAAAAACACCGGAAACGGAAGCTGCAGGTTTCATCGACGTTTCCAAAGTCATCCCGGATACGAAAGCGGCGCTTGATGGCGCGCGCCAGATCCTCATGGAACGGTTTGCCGAAAACGCAGAGCTCGTCGGTCGGCTGCGCCGGTATATGGAACAGCGCGGTGTTGTGCAGTCGAAGCTTATCGACGGCATGGGCGATAAGGGCGCAAAGTTCGCCGACTATTTCGACTACTCGGAGAGCTGGTCCAAAATCCCGAGCCACCGGGCGCTTGCCCTTTTCCGTGGCCGCAATGAAGGCATTCTGTCTGTCGATCTGACGGTCGATGCCGATGATCCGGCGCCGATGCTGCCAGCCGTGAAGATGGTCGCAGACACCTACGGCATCGCCGATCGAGGCCGCCCGGCCGACAAATGGCTGATGGATGTCGCCCGCTTTGCCTGGAAGGTCAAACTGGCCCTTCATCTGGAACTCGACCTGATGGGTGTTCTTCGGGACAAGGCCGAGGAAGAAGCCATTCAGGTGTTTGCCAAGAACCTAAAGGATCTGTTGCTTGCCGCTCCTGCCGGCTCAAAAGCAACGCTCGGCCTGGATCCGGGCATCCGGACCGGGGTCAAGGTTGCTGTGGTCGATGAGACGGGCAAGCTGATCGACACCGCAACGATCTATCCATTCCAGCCGCGCAATGATCTTGCCGGATCCCGCAACACTCTTCTCGCACTGATCGCAAAGCACAAGGTTGGTCTGATCGCGATCGGCAACGGCACGGCGAGCCGGGAGACCGACAAGCTGACCGGCGACGTCCTTGCCGATGTTCCGGCCGCACAGCGGCCGGTAAAGGTGATTGTCAACGAGGCAGGTGCGTCGGTCTATTCCGCCTCGGAACTGGCCGCGAAGGAAATGCCGGACGTTGATGTCTCCCTGCGCGGTGCCGCGTCAATTGCCCGGCGCCTTCAGGATCCTTTGGCAGAACTCGTCAAGATCGAGCCGAAGTCCATTGGTGTTGGCCAGTACCAGCATGACGTCAACCAGACGAAACTTGCCCGCGCCCTGGATGCAGTTGTCGAAGACGCTGTGAACGCGGTCGGTGTTGACCTCAACACCGCCTCCCCGGCGCTTCTTTCCAGGGTTTCCGGTCTGTCCGACAGCCTTGCAAAAGCGGTCGTTGAACATCGCGATACGATTGGCCGGTTTGACAAGCGCTCGCAATTGAAGGACGTGCCGCGTCTGGGTGCAAAGGCGTTTGAACTCTGCGCCGGCTTCCTGCGCATCAACGATGGCGCCGAACCTCTCGATTCGTCCTCGGTCCACCCGGAAGCCTATCCGCTCGCCAAGCGCATCGTGAAAGCCTGCGGCCGGGATGTCCGCCAATTGATGGGCGACAGCGGCATTCTCCAAAACCTGGAGCCCAAAGACTTCATCGACGAGAAATTCGGATTGCCGACGGTCAAGGACATCCTGTCCGAACTTGAAAAGCCGGGCCGTGATCCGCGTCCCGAATTCAAGACGGCAGCCCTTCAGGACGGTGTTGAAGAAATCTCGGATCTGAAACCGGGCATGAAACTGGAAGGCACGGTGACCAACGTCACGAACTTCGGCGCCTTTGTCGACGTCGGGGTACACCAGGACGGTCTGGT
>CALDSI010000119.1 GCA_937911395.1 uncultured Labrenzia sp. | reverse complement strand
AGAGACCGACTGGATGCCGATCCCTGTTTCGATCTTGCACCGCTGCGCGGTGAGTTTGATGCGTTGGGAGACTTTTGCGAGTTCCTGGTTTTTCTCTTCGGCGGTTCTCCGTTCTATGACGGCAAGCCTGTGACCGACCTTCTCTCGCCCCTGTGCGATTGCGACGATGTTTATGGCCGTTTTGTAGACCACCTCGTAGCCGTATTGCTTCTCGGTGACCTAAACGAAGAAAGCGAAGCGGAACTGCGTTCGCTCATGGAGCGTCTACGGCCACATGTTCTGGCGCCAAGGCCCACGACCCCCGTTCTGGTCTATTCTGTGGACAACGATCAACTGCGTGCCTGACGCCACAAACAAAAACGCCGGCGACTTCCATCACCGGCGCTCTTTGTTGAAAGACTGACAGGATCAGCCGAGTTCGTTGACGCTGGTCACGACTTTCCCGACGAGACCATAGTCAATGCCCTCTTCCGGGCTCATCCAGTAGTCACGATCAGTGTCTTTTTCGATACGCTCGATCGGCTGCCCGGTGGCATCCGCGAAGATCTTGTTCAGGCGGTCGCGCATCTTGATGATTTCTTTGGCCTGGATCTCAATGTCCGTTGCCATGCCCCCGGCGCCACCGGACGGTTGGTGCAACAGGAAGCGGGTGTTCGGCGTGCAGAAGCGCAGCTCCTTCGGCACCGAAACGTAGATCAAAGCACCGGCACTTGCGACCCAGCCCATGCCGAGAATACGAACTTCCGGAGAAATGAACTTGATGGTGTCGTGGATCATGTCACCTGATTCAACATGGCCGCCCGGAGACGACACGATGACAGTGATCGGGTCATTGGAAACCTGCGCCAGCGCCAGAAGGCGGGCGCACACATCACGGGCCATGTCCTGGGTCACCGGACCTGTAATCAGGACGGTGCGCGCTTCGAACAGATGCTTGTCGACCTGGATCGACGGTTGGGCTTTGGACTTGTCCTCGTCGTCATCGTCGAGGCGTGCAGGCACCGTGGTCGAATAGTTTTTCATGCGCAGGATTTAGCTCCCTTGGCTGTTGTGCCGGTCATGCCCGGCGGTTCTTTCCGGTCTGGTCAGCGCGCCGAGCCGAACCGGTTTGTCCCATGTGTAAGCGAAGAGCTGCGCTCTCGCAAATCTTGTCAGCGTTCTTAAGCCGAAAAGAGTTATCAGACCGGCAACATATGCTCACAAAGACGCTTTTCAATCCGGCCGGTGTGGATGAATGGGTAGTTAGTCGCCCCGACGCCCAGCGATCAGATGCCAGGCCAGCATCATCCCGAATGGCAAAGACGGCCACACAAACCACAGAGTCGACAGCCCAGAGGTCAGCAAATTGAGGACGAAGAAGAACCCAATCATGAAAACACAGGATTGGACCCGTCTCGGTTGAGACCGGATCCACCGGCGCGCCTGTTCAAATCCGTTCGCTACCGCCTGCGTGTCCTTTTCCCAATTGCCACGGCTGTTGGGTTCAGCAGTGTCCTGCAAATCGTCTTCAGCGGATCCAGCGGTCTCGGGAGAATTCCGTCCACCGAGGCGCACTGAGAACGTCTGCACCGGCTCGGAGACGTTCTTGACCTGCTTCGGTCCAAGAGGCTCGAAGCCAAGCGCCAGTTTTGTGCGGACCTGGTCGTAAACCGATTGTGACAGCATGATACCGCCCTTTGGGGCCAGTTCCTGCAGCCGTGCGGCGACGTTGACGCCATCACCGTAGATGTCATCGCCCTCAATCATGATATCGCCGAGGTTCAACCCGATCCGGAACTCCATGCGGGTCGCGTCCGGCAACTCGGCGTTTTTATGAGACAGCTCGTTCTGGATTTCGACGGCGCATTGCACCGCCTCAATCACCGAAGAAAACTCGACAATAACCGCATCGCCCCATGTATTAACGATGCGCCCATTGTGACGGCCTGTGAGGGAGGACATGATGCTGCGGTAGGTTTTAAGGCGATTGAGCGTGCCGTCTTCATCCTGCTCCATGAGCCTGGAATAGTGTGCAACATCTGCACACATGATCGCGGCCAAACGGCGCTTCGCCCGTTCCATCCATCTACCCCTGATTGCCCGGCACCCGATAACAAACTTGTGACCGGCACCTTAGTTAGGAATGGGAATCCTCGGCTGAAATTGCAAGGAAAAACCTTTGTCAATTGTCGCAATGCCAACGGTCAAAAGAGTTCCGGTCGCAGTATCCTATTGCGTTTCAGCCAGCGTTCTCAAAGCGTTCAGCGCATCTTCGGCCCGTTCTTCAGGAACAAAAACATGGTCGTGAAAAAACGCCGCTACCACGTTTGCCGGGATGCCCTGCTCCGCCAAGGCTTTGGCAACAGCTGCCGTCAATCCAACTGCTTCAAGCGACGAATGCACAGTCAGTGTGATCCTGCGAAACCATTCCGCCTCTGCCAGTCCGAGCTCACGTGCCCGTTCGAGCGGGAGAATGGCCGTCATGCCTTCTGTCTCAGAAAAAAGACCGATCGGTTCGTACTCGGCGAGTTCAACCAGGCTCTTGGTCGCGAACGTGCAAAACACATAGGGCTCGGGATCAAGCATTGGCCGCATTTGGGAGATCAGGTTTTGAAGGTCGGTCTCACCGGTCATGATTTATCCGCCAATAGACTCGAAGCTTAAAATCGTGGCCAGGTTCCTTGCCCAGCGTCTCGCCCAGCAATACGCCAATACATCAAACCTGCAAGAGCACCACCGCTTGCGCACAGAACAATCTCGAACTCTTTGTGTACTATGAAATCAGTACAGAAAGCTCCCCAGAGACCAATTGCAACTCCAAATAATAAATAATACCAAAACTCCCGAATTTTATATATTTCTGCAAAGATCAAAACAAAAGTGGCTGGGGCAATCGAAACAATAAAAATTACTACAAACGCAAATACAAATGCAAATAAACACATAAATATTATTGGGAACAATTTCAC
>CALDSI010000118.1 GCA_937911395.1 uncultured Labrenzia sp. | reverse complement strand
AGCCGTTGCTCTGGCAGCAGCGGTTGGAACGCCTGACCCCCTGCGCACCGAAATCGTCAAGGCCTTTGTGGTTCTGAAGACCGGAGAGCAACCGACTCCCGCACTGGAAGACAGCATCCGGTCGTTCGTTCGAGACCGCTTGTCCGCACACGAATACCCTCGTGAAATTGGGTTTGTCGACTCCCTGCCCATGACCACGACAGGCAAGGTCATTCGCAGAATTTTGCGCAACCAGGCCCGTGAAGAAGCCGCGTAAAGAAAACGTCTCTTAAATCCAGGCGATCAAGCTGCCAGCAAGGCCGAGAGATCCGCATGGCTGTCCACCACCCTGTGTGCGCCCGCACTTCTAAGCTGCTCCGCGTGACCATCATGACTGTGCCCCCCGCCGACAAATCCCCAAACGGTCATCCCGGCAGCGAGACCGGCTAGAACACCATTGGAACTGTCTTCAATCACCAGGCAGTTTGCTGGTTCGACACCCAGTTTCTCGGCCGCGAACACAAACAAGTCCGGTGCCGGCTTGCCGTTGGCCACTTGTTCGCCGGAGTAGATATGCGGCGCAAAATAGTCGTGAAGTCCTGTGTGCTGAAGCTTGTGGATCAGGCGGTGGAGACGCGACGATGAGGCAACCGCTCGCGGACCGTCATGCGCTTCGAGCAGGGCCTTGATCCCCACGATTTCTGCAAGCTCGGAATTGATCCGCTCCATGGTGGCGGCATCGAGTTCCGGACCAAACGTTTCGGGCAGAGGCCCTTTGCCCAACGCGCGGTGATCATCATCCAGTTTGGCCCAGAAATCTGCACTTCCTAGCCCCTGAAACCGGTTCATGTAATCGTCCAAGCTATAATCTAGGCCGATCCGGGCGAGATGTTCGCGCTCCACCTCAACATAGATTTTCTCAGAATCGACCAGAACGCCATCGCAGTCGAACAGAATTGCCTCAAAAGTCATGTGTTTCCAAATTCGTTAGTGTGAGCCGTCGAAGAGACCTTTAACCACCTGTCTTTGAAACAAGATGACAAGGATCGCTGGAGGCAAAACCGCGACAACCGCGAGCATGACCCCGGACAGGCTGTTCTGTCCGAAAAATTGCATCCCTCTGACGACCGTGTAGGACGCTTCATCGGATGTGATCATGACCGGCCAGAGATACTGGTTCCAGCCTGTGACGAAAAGCACCAGAAACAGCGCAGATGCTGTGGGCAGGCATAAGGGCGTCAGAATATCGGTCAGGAACCGAAGAGGGCCCGCCCCATCCAGCCGCGCGGATTCCTGGAGCGTATCGGGTACCGTCATCAGGAATTGCCGGAAAAACAGCGTACCAAGTCCGGATGCCGCGAGCGGCAGGATCAGTCCGGCGTGCGTGTTGACGAGCCCAAGATTGGCGGCAACGGCGTAGGTTGCGAGAAACCGGGATTCCAGCGGAAGCATCAAGGTCAAGAGCAGCAGCCAGAATACGATCGTCGCACTACGGACCCTGAAATAGAGAAGCGCATAGGCTGCCAAAAGCGAGACCACGGTTTTCAATGCAGCAAATCCAGCCCCGAACACGAAGGAATTCCAAAGCATCAAGGTAGCTGTCACATCGCCAGAAAAGCCTGCACTTGTAGTGAAAAACGCAATGTAGTTTTCAAGACCGTGTGCGCCGAGATCGAGGCGCGGCGCGATACGTGTGCCAGGCGCATGTGTGGTCGCTGCAAACAAGGCATAAACCGGCAAGCTCATGAACAAAGCGCCGGCAATCAGAATAGTATGGTCAACAAATTGAGCGCGAAAACGCCGCCAGGATGGCATCGAGAGTGTTCCGGAAAACATGAAGGAGCGCGGAGAGTAGACCCATTCGCGGCGAATTGAAAAGGATTAGAGCACAACAATTCCTGAATGCTTCGCCTTGTGTTCCGGCTCAACATGAATGGTAATCCGGGCACCCGGAACATCCTCCCTGATGGCTGCCTCAATCCGGTCACAGATCTCATGGGCCGATTCGACGGTCATGGAGCCGGAAACGACGAGATGAAAATCTATGAAGGTCGTTTTTCCGGCAATGCGTGTTCGCAGATCATGCGCTTCCAGCGCGCCTTCGCCCTGCTCGGAAATCTGCAGCCGGATCTTCTCAAGGACATCGGCCGAGGCTGCCTCATCCATAAGGCCACCGACTGATTCTTTCACCAGTCCCCAACCAGACCACAAGACGGTAAGGCCGACCAAAATTGCCAAGACCGAGTCTAGAATCGTCCAACCAGTCAGAAGAACGAGAACCACGCCAATGAGGACACCGAGGGAACTCACAACATCGGTGAAAAGGTGTTTGCCATCGGCGACAAACGCCGGTGACCGGACTTTGCGGCCGACCCGCATCAGATAGGCCGCCCAAAGCCCATTGATCAGTGCCGCCAGAACATTCAGCCCGATGCCGAGCGGCGAGAAGTCGGGACTTTCACCTTGAGCAAGCCCCATCCAGGCGGCCCTGAAGATCGACAAGGCGGCCAGCACAATCATCACGCCAACAAGAACCGCGGCAAAATACTCTGCCTTGTCATGACCATAAGGATGATTGCTGTCGGCAGGTTTTGAAGCGAACCAGACCGCAATGAGAGCTGCAAAGGACGAGGCAACGTTTACGATTGTTTCCAGCGCGTCGGAGTATAACGCAACAGACCCGGTCAGCCAGTAGGCACCGAATTTCAGGCCAAGGACGACAAGACCGATTGCGATGCTGAAAAAGGCAATACGGAGCTGCAAGCCGACCGCCATTAAGACCCCCCTAAGGCCTCGGCGGCCCGCTGGTTTTCTGAGCGCTGAAAGGGGTAACAGGTTTTGGCCTTAAGACAACCGGCAATCGGGGCTATCAAGCGAAAAGCAGAGCCCGGTGAACGATCCATGCTTAAACAGCACTTGGACTGATAGTCTTTCAAAAAAATCCCGGCTGTTAGCCGGGGTGTCTTGCTGGGTTGACGATCTATTCGAACATGTACGGACGTGCTCGAAACAACGACTAAAAGCCTTTCCGCCTATCCATGGCTGCAGCGCCAATGATCTGGCCAGGCCCCTCATTGTCCTCAACCTGGATCAGGATGATGCACCTTGCATCGCTGATTAGGTTCAGCTTTGTCTTTGCCATGCGGAACGTCTCTTCGCCGCCGGACCACATGCCCATCGGCACAAGATCGCGAACGACGTTCACATAGGTGATTTCACGGCCCGCATTTTCCCCGCGGCCAATGTCAACTATCGCTTCATCCTGTACGCGCAGGAAATAAACAGTTGCCATTTTTGCGCCAGCAGGCAACTCGCCACTGACCTTAGCCTCTACGGCCATATCCGAGATTTTAAGCGTTACGTCAGTTGCAAGCGGCTCAGCGCGCTTCAAGGCCGCGCGGACATCTGCCTCGCGGCTTCCGACAACATGTTCTTCACCGTTGATCACCATCTGCGGTGTGTAAACCGACCGGTCGCCGCGCTTTTGCGCATAAGCGCGCTGGCGCTGCGAGTGGACAGGGCTTGCCAGCGTGTCTTTCCATCCGAGGTAATCCCAATAGTCGACAGGCAAAACCAGCGTCAGGATATCCCCCTCCTCCCGTACAAGCTGCTCAGCGAGCCGGTCAGCCGGCGGGCAGGAAGAGCAGCCTTGGCTGGTGAAGAGTTCGACAACCTTCTGCGGTCCAGCGTTCGCTGCATTCAAGGGAATGCCCGCCGCAAATAAACCGCAAACAAAAATGAAACACGCTCGGACAGCGTGTCGTGCTGTCCGGGTATGGATGCCCACCATTGGCTCTCGTCCCGTAACTGTTTTCAGTAAAATAGGCAGGCACCTTGTAAAGAGCGAGTCACGTGGCGGTGATAGCGCGCACAACACTTGTTTTTCGCACGTTTGTGAAAATCGAATGACAGCGCGTGATCAGCTTTAGAAGCTCAACCCTCGGCCAAAATCTTTCGCAGTTCCGGAAGGAAACCGGTCTCATAGCTCTGCGGATCGAGGGGACCAATGAACTTGTAGCGGATGGTACCGGCCTTATCGACAATGAAGGTTTCCGGAACGCCGTAAACACCCCAGTTGATGGCCGTCCGTCCGCTGTCATCAACGCCGATGCGATCATAAGGATTGCCGAGACTTCCAAGGAACCGGCGGGCATTCGCATCTTTATCCTTGTAGTTGATCCCAAGAAGCTGGAAACCGGCGAGCTTCGCCAGCTCTTCCAGAAGCGGATGCTCCTGTCGGCACGGGCCGCACCAAGACGCAAAGATGTTCACCACAGAAACCTGACCGATCAGATCTTCGCGCGAAAATCCAAGCATCGGAACGCCATTTTCAGACAGGCCTTCCAGCGGCTCCAACGAAAATTCCGGCGCCGGTTTGTTGATCAGCGCGGACGGGATCTTGCTCGGATCACCACCGAGCGTGAGCTGGAACAAGAACAACCCGGCCAACGCGGAAAAGACAATCAAGGGCAGCAGGACAAGGACCGGGAACCCACGTTTTTTGTGCTCGGATCCGGAACCATTTTCGAGTGTGCTCATGAGGCCTCACTGCTCCTGTCTTCAGGCCGTGCGCGTTTGATGCCTCGGTCAGCGAGGTCGTTCAAAGCTTTTTCCTGCGCGGCCTTGTCCAATCGCACCCAGGCGATCAAGATAAGAGCCGTCATAAGGCAAAGGCCATAAGAGGCGAGGATAAATCCGGCGTGCGGTCCAAGATCCATGACGTCATTCCGCAGGTTGGGCGGCCCCAGCAGGAGCAGGCTGCGCGGCACTGGCTGCACGCATCCGCAGCGCACGGACACGCCGCCGTAAGATTTCATTGCGCATCGCCATCAAATGAAGAACAAAGAACATCAATGTGAACGCAACGGCCATCACCAACAGCGGCCACAAGATATCCGGGTGAATGGTCGGACCATCAAACCGCATCACACTTGCCGGCTGATGAAGCGTGTTCCACCAATCGACGGAAAACTTGATGATCGGCAGGTTTAGTGCACCGACGAGGGTCAGAACTGCCGCAGCTTTTCCGGCCTTGATCGGGTCTTCCATCGTGCGCCACAGCGTCATCAGACCCAGATACATGATGAAAAGAACCAAAACTGACGTCAAACGGGCATCCCAGACCCAGTAGGTGCCCCACATTGGCTTACCCCACAAGGCTCCGGTCACGAGCGCCATAAAGGTAAATGCGGCACCAATCGGAGCGGCGCTTTTCGCCGAAACG
The DNA here is from genome assembly GCA_937911395.1 of uncultured Labrenzia sp. Lineage (GTDB taxonomy): Bacteria > Pseudomonadota > Alphaproteobacteria > Rhizobiales > Stappiaceae > Roseibium. Next base: position 8,777 of record CALDSI010000118.1, on the reverse strand, counting down.
TCCGCTAGCGGATGCTTCCAGACCAGAGTGCCGATAGACGATAGGGTCATAACCGAATAACACATCATGCACAGCCAGGCGGCAGGAACATGTATATACATGATCCGCACCGTGTCGCCTTGCTGATAGTCCTCCGGCGCGACGAAGAAGCTCATGTAAAGCCCGACCGCGAAAAACAGGAGACACAGCCCTGTCAGCCAGGGGAGAACCGCCTGTACGAACCTCAAAAACCGCGTCGGATTTGCGTAATCCCAGAATGCCATGGAACCGTTCTAATCTAGAGCTTTGCCTGCTTCAATGGACAAGTCTGCCGCAGGTGTCATTGAGGGGGATCAATAAGTCGTTAGTCTGACGCAAATCGCAGTGCTGTGGCAGAGGCAATCGGGCCGATTACAGCCGCAATGAGAGACAGGGCACACAAGATCAGAAACGGCGTTAGGAACGGCACAGGATCACGGATCGCGGCATCAGCTGAACTAACGCCGAAAATCAGAACAGGGATCGCAAGCGGCACGCCCAGCACGGCCAGTAGCAGGCCGCCACGGCGCAGCGAGACCGTCAGCGACGCGCCGATCGCGCCGATCAAGGTAAGCGCCGGGGTTCCGACCAATAGCGTTGCGGTGACTGCCGCCATGGAGACGGGATCGAGGTTCAAGAAGATACCGAGCACCGGCGCGGCGACCACCAGGGGCAACCCTGTCGCGGTCCAATGCGCCAAACACTTGATCAGGACAACCAGCTCTAGAGGACGCCCCGCCATCAGCATCAAATCGAGTGTTCCATCATCACGATCGGCTTGAAACAGGCGATCCAATCCAAGCAGCGTTGCCAGCAGAGCGCCAATCCAGAGGATTGCAGGACCGATCCGTGCCAGCAGATTGAGATCCGGGCCGACACCGAACGGAATGACGGTCACAACGGCCAGGAAAAACAAAACACCGACCAAGGCACTGCCGCCTACCCGAACCGACAGCCTCAAATCCCGTTGAAACAACGCCATCGCCCAGCTTGTCATAGGAAGCCCTCCTCAAGGGCCTGCTCAGCCGGTTGGGCGGCTTTCAGATGCAGTGTTTGAACCTTGGCCAACGCCAACTGCGTATGGGTCGCCGTTACGATCAAGCCACCGGTCTCCAAATGGCCGTTCATTAAACTCAGGAGTAGGGCTTCGGAGTTCTTGTCCAGCGCTGAAGTCGGCTCGTCCATCAACCAGATCGGCCGCGCGGTTACCAACAGCCGGGACAGCGACAATCGCCGTTTTTGACCAGCCGAAAGGTAAGCTGCCGGCAAATGAGCTGTGTGACCAATTCCGAGCAGTTCCAAAGCCCCCATCGGCTTATGCAGATCCCCGGTAAAACCGGTTGCAGCCGTCGGCGCCGTAAAGCTCTGCCAGAATTCCAGGTTTTCAAGCACCGACAATGCCGGTTTCACCGAGTCTTGATGGCCGAAATAATGAGCGTGTTCATGCGCTGGCCTGTCGTCTTCACCACCGTCGAAACGGATCGCGCCACCCGCCAGAGCAACCAGGCCCGCGAGCGTGCGCAACAGTGAAGACTTGCCGATACCATTCGCGCCGGTCACCACGAGGGCTGTGCCTTGGCTGAGAGTGAAAGAGAGGTCTTGAAACACCCGGCGCCCGCCGCGATCAATGGTCAGGTTCTCAGCAATAAGGGTCAGGGCACCGCTCCGGAAAATCGTACAGTTCGTTTGCCTTGTTAGTGCGATCTTGAAGGAAATGGCAAGCGCACTCTCTAAAGCAAACTGCTCTGCAATACGATCTGTACATTGTCGTCTTGGCTTTGGCGGAGCTGCAAGCCACGGAATGTTAATGTCCCCATGTCATAAATACGGAAGAATACGCAAAAGGAATTTTTCGTGCAGTCTCCGGACAACTCGACCCCTAATACCGGTCAGGACGCCACACTTGCAGCGCAGCTGAAACAACTGGCCACGCGGGTGTTTGGCCTTTTGGGGTCGGGCGGAACGGATAATCAAGCCGCACAGCGGATGGCCATCGCTACTTTTGGAATTCGTGTTGGCGGAGCAGCACTCGCTTATCTTTCTCAAGTAGTCCTCGCACGAATGCTTGGTGCCTATGATTACGGCGTCTTCGCCGTCGCGTGGACGTGTGTGATTATCCTTGGCGTCATGGCCTGTGGCGGCTTTTCCTCCTCCGCCAGCAAGTTCATTCCGAAGTACCGCGAGGCCGGAGATCCTGACAGCCTTAGAGGTTTCATCAGCACGAGCCGCCGGTCGGTGTTCCTGATCGGATCGACAATTGCCGGTGCCGGGATTGGGATCATCGCCCTGCTGCATCCGGTGATCGATCCAAGTTACGTAGTTCCGTTATCCGTTGCCCTGCTTGCTTTGCCGTTTTTCTCCTACGCCATGGCACAGGACGGTATCGCGCGCAGTTACGATTGGCCGTTCCTTGCAATGCTGCCTACCTATATCTGGCGCCCCGCAGCACTCCTGATAATCATTTTGTTTTTTCTGGTCTTGGCCGGTGAAGCAACCGCAACCACTGCAGCAATGGCAGCGGTCCTGTCAGCTTTACTAGTCGCCGCCTACCAGCACATTCATCTCAACCGGCGTTTAAGACCAGTTTTGCCGAAAGGTCCCAAGACGACCGATATCCGGCTTTGGATTTTGATCTCTCTACCGATGCTGATCGTCGATGGTTTTCTCCAGCTGATCACCAGCGCGGACGTCATCATGGTGAGCTTCTTTGAAGAACCGGATCAGGTCGCAATCTACTTCGCGGCCTCCAAGACACTGGCCTTGGTGCATTTTGTATATTTTGCCGTACGTGCCGCATCCGCACACCGTTTTTCCCGCTATCTGCATAGCGATGACATGACCGGGCTCGCCGCTTATGTGCGTCAGGCGGTGCACTGGACCTTCTGGCCCTCCGTGGGAGCCGGTATCGGCTTGCTGGTCATTGCCCCATGGCTCCTTGAACTGTTTGGATCCGGATTCGCAGAAGGGTACCTCATCATTGCTGTGTTGGTGATTGGTGTGCTTGCACGTGCATCCATCGGTCCAGCCGATGCACTTTTGACCATGACCGGATTGCAGAAAACCTGCGCGGTCATTTATGGAACCACGTTTGTCTTGAACGTCGTTCTCAACCTCATTTTCATCCCGTGGCTCGGATTGATGGGCGCTGCCGCTGCCACGAGTTGCGCAATTTTATTTGAAACCACCGCTCTTGCTTTTGCCGCCAAACGAAAGCTCAATATCACAACGTTCATTTTGCCATTGATGTTTCAATCTAGGAACGCCGCCGCTTGACCGATCCATCGGATAGGAAGGATCAGCTGGAAGTCCTCTGGCTTGACCCGCTCGCGCCCGAAACGCCGTTGGGCCAATGGCAGGATCTGGCAGACAACTCCGTTGATCCAAATCCCTTTTTTGCACCGGGCTATCTTCAGCCTTTTCTGCGGGCTTTTCCGTCAGCAACGATCCGCCTCTTGGTCATACGAGAAAAAGGGTCCAAAATCTGGCGGATGACAGCACCTATCGGGCGTCGCCGGGCAGGGCTTGCTGTTCCAGTCAAGACGACATGGACATCGTACTACGCGCCGCTTGGAACACCGCTTTTGCGAGACATCGGCGGAGCTGACGATGTCGCCGCTTTCGTCAAGGCTGGGGCTGGATCTTCAAGCCTCATGGCCATGCCCTTTCTGCCCTCCAACAGCCGGGTTGCATCTCTGGCTGGAGAGATAACCGGCTGGGAAAGCCGCTGGGCCGGGAAGCTTGCCCGCGCAGGCCACAGCTCCGGAAACCTTGGAGAAATCCAATACAAAACAGCGATGTCCAGAAAGCGCCGCAAGGAAATGCGCCGGCAACTGCGCCGGTTAGAAGATCACGGCCCTATACGCACGGCCCACCTTCTTGGTGAGGAGGCACTCAAAGGCTTTGAAGACTTCCTGAAGCTCGAGGCCAAGGGATGGAAGGGACGCGCAGGCACTGCACTCTCAAGCAGCGAGGAAACCGCGTCCTTTTCCAGACATGTGATCAAGAACCGCTCTTTGAACAATGGCGTTCGGATCGATCAGCTTTGGGCCGGAGAAACCCTGATCTCCTCGCTCATCATTTTCATTGTGGTGTCTCACGTCTTCTCCTGGAAGATCGCTTTCAATGAGACGTTTGCGCGGGTGTCACCTGGTGCCCAGATCGCAGCCATTTCCATGAAACAAAATCTGCAAAGCCCGGACATCCTGGAAGCGGACTCTCTGGCTGTCCCCGGTCATTCCATGATCGAACCGCTTTGGCGCGGCCGGGTTGAATTTGGAACATTGATCCTCTCAAGAGGGACTTTGGGAACGTCGCTGGCAAGCCTTGCTGCAGCGGACCTTAAACTAGAACACTCCGTGCGAAGCAAGGCCAGAACCTTGAAGGCTTTTTTAGCTAGCGATCCCTCCGGTCGGCTCGGCAACAAGTAGCCAAGTGCTTGTCGCTTCTCTCAACTACGCCACACAGCATTGTCCCTGCACTCCATAAAAAAGCCCCGGGGAAAATCCCCGGGGGTCCAAGTTTGCGGTCCGAGCCAATAGACCGCCTGGGAGATTTCGATTGGCCGGCTGGGGAAAGATGTTGAGCCAAACCCCGCCAGGCCGGACAGCCGCCATCTCTGGCGGCCATCCAAAAGTGCGATTTACATGCGCTGGGAGCCGGTTCCGAATTCCGGATAGGCTTCGACGCCGATCTCGACTTTGTCGAGACCGAGAGCCTCTTCCTCTTCGGAGACCCGGATGCCCATGGCAGCTTTCAAGATGAACCAGACGATGCCGGATGCAACCAGTGTGAACACGCCGTAGGAGACGATACCAACGATTTGGGTGCCGTAGGATGCACCGTCGTTGGACAGCGGTACAATCAGCGTGCCCCAGATACCTGCAATCAGGTGGACCGGGATTGCACCAACAACGTCGTCGATTTTCAGCTTGTCGAGCAGCGGAACAGTGAAGACAACGATCACACCGCCAATGGCACCGATGAAGACGGCTTGCCATACGCTCGGAGCCAGCGGCTCAGCTGTAATGGACACGAGGCCCGCCAGAGCACCGTTCAGAGCCATGGTAACGTCGACCTTCTTGTACATGACCTGGGTCAGGATGACTGCAGCAACAACACCGGCAGCAGCGGCCATGTTGGTGTTTGCAAAGATGCGGGAGATGTCGGTTACGTCGCCGATGGAGCCCATTGCGAGCTGGGATGCACCGTTGAAGCCAAACCAGCCGAGCCACAGGATGAAGGTACCCAGTGTTGCAAGCGGCATGGAAGAACCCGGCATCGGGTGAACAGCGCCGTCCGTGCCGTATTTGCCTTTACGGGCACCGAGGATGATCGCACCAGCAAGTGCTGCCCAGCCACCAACGGAGTGAACCAGCGTGGAACCGGCGAAGTCGGAGAAGCCCATTTCAGAGAGCCAACCTGCGCCCCACTGCCAAGAACCAGCGATCGGGTAGATGAAGCCGGTCAGGACAACGGTGAAGATCAGGAACGGCCACAGCTTGATGCGCTCAGCCAGTGTGCCGGAAACGATAGACGCTGCGGTTGCCACAAACACCATCTGGAAGAACCAGTCAGATGCAGTGGAGTAACCGGTGTCCAGTGCGTCGCCGCCAACCGGATCGAAAGAATACGGGCCAAAGGAGCCCATGAACCCACCATCAACGCCGGTGTACATCAGGTTGTAGCCAGTGATCCAGAACATCAGACCCGCGATGGAGTACAGGGAAATGTTCTTCAGGCACTGCATGGAGACGTTCTTGGAGCGGACGAGACCGGCTTCCAGCATGGCGAAACCAGCAGCCATCCACATGACCAGGAAACCACCGATCAGGAACAGCAGCGTGTTGAAGATATAGGCGACTTCCGGCGTGACGGCCGGAGCTGCTTCAGCGTCCTGGGCCAATACCGGCAAGGCTGAGAGGCTTAGGAGAGCCAGCGATGCCGCGCCCTTAGCGACAATTTTTTTCATGAGTACGTTTCCTTACCTGAATGTCAGAGAGCTTCGGCGTCGGTTTCGCCGGTGCGGATGCGAACAACTTGATCGATGGAGTAGACAAAGATCTTTCCGTCCCCGATCTGACCGGTCTTAGCGGCCCCGGAGATGACCTCGACGACTTTGTCGACAGATCCGCCGTCTACAGCGACTTCGATCTTCAGCTTCGGAAGAAAGCTGACGGCATATTCGGTCCCGCGGTAAATTTCGGTATGACCCTTTTGGCGGCCGTAGCCCTTAACTTCTGTAACCGTGAGCCCCTGGATGCCGATGCTGGTCAAGGCATCACGCACTTCGTCGAGCTTGAACGGCTTGATGATGGCCATCACTATTTTCATTGCTCGTTCCATTCCCCTCTTTAGTGCCCCTTCCCGGCGAAGAAGCTCCGCAACCGATCCGTCTGTTTGTCCGTTGTTCCCCTCTGGATGGGCCTTGGCTCAAGGTGGCGCCCGAAATCGGCACACGAACCGGTGGTGCGCTCTTCTTTACAAAGACCGTGCCAACTTGCAGATTTGATTCAAGGAACGGCTGTTTTCCGGCGTTTATCGGTCGGGAATTTCAAAGAAGAGCAGATTCTCGAGCGAGGTCGTGATGGTTTTTCAGGCAGTAAAATTGCACAAAAATTAAACAGATAAGCTCTATTTGTTGAAGTATTAGGCAGATTTTTTGTGCAGCGCACACACGCATAAAAAAACGGCAGATCCGAAGATCTGCCGCAAAAGCAACCTAGAAGGCCGTAAGGTTAGGCTGAGAACCCACCACCTTTCAAAAAGGCGATCTCGGCTTCGGTTGAGGTCCGGCCCAGAACGTCATTTCTGTGCGGAAATCGGCCGAAGCGGCGGATGACATCCATGTGTATTAAAGCATAGTGATAAAATTCAATGTTTCCGAGCGGCTGGCACAAATCCACCGCACGCTCCTGAAGCTGCATGTCTTCGGCATGCTCAAAGGGTAGATAGAAGAACACCCGCACCGGCTTCGGGAATGCCTTGTCATATCCACGTGCGATAGCTGCCTCAGCTACCGCAACCGCTTTTGGATCAGCGATAAATGCTTCTGCAGATCCTCGAAAAACGTTCCGGGTGAATTGATCCAGCAGAAGAATCAACGCCAGTGCACCACTCGGTGTTTCAGCCCATTCATCCAGATCGCCCTGCTGCGCCGACTTGATCGTGGCAAGGAAAGTCTCCCGGCAGCGCGCATCAAAACCATCGTCTCGCGCAAACCATTTCTCTGCGCCCGCTTCCCACCAAAAGTCCAGGACGTCTATCGGACTTACCAGACCATCGCTCATCAAAGGATCCTCTTTTTACGGCACCACCAGGGTATTTTCGGCGCTCGTTTCCAGGATATATATGCAAGGTAAGCAAGGTGTTGTGAATGGAGTTCTGCGCGTGACCGAAAACACCCTGGATTTGATGGGCCTGAAATGCCCGCTTCCGGTTCTTAAAACAAAAAAGGCACTCTCAAGATTGAACGCTGGCGTGGAACTCACGGTACAAACAACAGATCCAATGGCGGAAATAGACATACCGCATTTCTGTCAGGAACATGGTCATACCTTGTTGAACAAGGAGAAGACCGAAACGGGGCACACATTCGTTATCCGGAAGGGATAGTCCTGCAACCAATTTTCAACTGTCGCGCCCGAACTTCGTAGCCAAGTCTTTAAATTTCCAAGAACGCTGGCGCCCTTATCCAGACGCGATTATGTTCCCGCGATCTGATCGATCTTTTTTGCAAGCTTCAAATCCAAGGCACTCAGCCCACCGACGTCGTGTGTTGCCAAGGTGATCTCGACAGTATTGTAAACGTTCGACCACTCCGGATGGTGGTTCATCTTCTCTGCGGCCAGGGCAACTTGTGTCATGAACCCAAAGGCTTCCAAAAAATTACCGAATTTGAAAGTTGCGGTGATTGCATCCCGGCCATTGACGAGTTGCCAATTCTCTAGGCTCTCCAAACCAGCAGAGTGCTCCTCCGGCGTCAGCTTTTCAACCATGCTTCACTCCCTTTAAGAAGGCTGTCTGCATCTTGCCGACACCCTTGATCTCAACAGCGCCTCGCTCTTGAAAGTCGAAATTAGGCCCGGCCGTTTTACGAAATTCGTCCGTCACCTGGATCTCTCCGGCCACGGAATGCGATTCCATGCGGCTCGCGACGTTTACGGCATCTCCCCAGACATCGTAGGAAAACCGCCGCTTCCCGATAACACCGGCAATGGCTGGTCCGGTATGAATACCAATCCGCAAGTTCAAATGCACACCGCTGAGCGGTTCACTGGACTGGATCACCCTCATCATCTTGAGCGCCAGATGTCCCACCGCGACTGCAGCCTCGTGGGGAGGGCCATGCAGGCCTCCAACCACCATGTACGCATCCCCAATCGTCTTGATTTTTTCAACGCCAAACTCTTCGACCAGATGATCGAAATCCCGAAACAAGCCATCAAGAAACCCGACAACCTTATCCGGTTGACGGTTCCGCGCTGCCGGCGTGCCCCCAACGAGATCCGCAAAAAGCACAGTCACAGCTTCATGCCGGTCAGCAATTCGTGACTCCGGCGCCTTTTTTAGGCGGTCTGCAATTGGCCGGGGCATGATGGTCTCGATCAGGCTTTCGGCCCGCTCGTGTTCGGCTGCCAATGCAGCCTCAGCGCGATGCAACGCCGTCAAAGCGTACACAATCAAGACACTGGAGATGATCAGAACGTTGACCATGACCTGCGCTGCCAATTGCTTTCGAAAGGCAAGGTCATGAGGCATCA
>CALDSI010000117.1 GCA_937911395.1 uncultured Labrenzia sp. | reverse complement strand
CGCCAGCAACCCACCAAGCGCGAGGCAAACCGAACTCCAAAAGGACTGTTTCATGCAAGGATGTCTTGTATCTGGAACGGCGGGCGGAAATGTCCATAATTGGTTTTAGATGCCGGATTATGGCCCTGCAAGCCTTTGGCTAAAGGGTTCCGATGATTGTGTCTCATCAATTTTCTGGTGTGTAGATTAGTATTATTAACAGTTAAAATAAATATTCGCGACACCGAGCGTTCGTAAAAGCGACATGTTTCCATGTCGGAAATTTATTATTCATTGTTCGTTCGTAGTGTTGGAGCGCTCACTCGTGGGCACGAAACACTATTATATTTAAGGCAGGACGAACACATGCGTCTTCTATTGGCTACCGCGACCGCAGCCATTCTCATGAGCCCCTTGGCCGCTCAGGCCGAGACCGTAAAACTCACGACGCTGGAATGGCCGCCTTACGTGATGGCGGATGCCAGCGGTCCGAGCTCGGACGCTGTCAAAGCAGCATTTGAAAAGGCCGGTATTGCCGCTGAAGTGGCTGTTTTCCCTTGGAACCGGGCGATCAACCTGGCGCAAAAGGACCCTGAATGGATCGGCGTTTACCCGGAGTATTATGCCGAAGACAGTGATGCGGAAAAGGGAGGCGACCGTTGCTTGTTCTCCAAGTCTTTCGGGGTTAGTCCGGTTGGGTTCGTTCAACGCAAGGATTCAGACTTCTCCTGGTCGTCCCATGACGATTTGAAAGCGCACAAGATTGGCGTTGTTAGGGGATACAACAACGAAGAGAAATTCGACGGCATGGTGGCATCTGGCGACATCGCGGTCGAGGAAGCTGACGACGACTCGCAGAACATTCTGAAAGTCGCGGGCGGCCGTTCTGCTGCAGGCGTGATCGACAAGCTGGTTTTTGAGCATCTTGCGCAGAACGATCCGGCTGTTGCCAAGGTTGCCGGTGATCTGAAGTTCAACGACAATCTGCTCATTGAACACGGTCTTTTCATTTGTTTCGAAAATTCCGATGCCGGAAAGGCGGCGCGGGACAAGTTCAACTCCGCTCTCTGACGAGCGCCAAAGAGCTCACTAAAACATGGAAAGCGCGGCACGCTGCGCTTTTCAGACAGTTTCGATTACCCGCGGTGTAATACGGAGCATAACCGAGAGAATTTGATGCGCTGCGCATTGGCCTTAAGTGCCTTGATCATTGCAACGTCTTCGCTGTCCTTTGCGTCTGACACGCTGAGGCTGACCACGCTTCACTGGCCGCCGTACGTGGAAGCGACGGGAGAGGGGCCGAATACCAACACGGTGCGGTCAACGTTTGCAAAGGCCGGAATAGAGGTTGATGTTCAGCTGTTTCCCTGGAACCGCGCAATCATGCTTGCCGCTGATGACCCGAACTGGATCGGTGTTTATCCAGAGTATTATTCGGCTGACATAGACGCGGAAGCCAACGGAGACCGGTGCCTGTTTTCAAAACCTTTCGGCGAAAGCCCGGTTGGGTTTCTGACACCATTAAACAGCTCTTTTGACTGGGAAACGCATGATGACTTGCGATCCTTCGTCATCGGCGTGGTTCGAGGCTATGTGAATGAAGCAAAGCTCGATCAGATGATTGCGGACGGGCACATCGTGGGCGAACTTGCGGAAAACGATACGCAGAATATCTTGAAGGTCGCCGCTCGGCGGGCTGATGCCATCGTGATCGACAAAAACGTTTTCAACTATTTGAAGGCCGAAGACGCCGGCGTGGCCTTCGTGGCGGATAGTTTGCAATTCCACGACAAGCTGCTGATCAATCACAGTCTTCATGTGTGTTTTGAGAACTCACCAGCCGGCCGTGAGGCACGGGAGTTGTTCAATCACCATCTCACAACGACGGGCGACGAGGGCCAATCCGACCCTGGTCTACCGAATACGCAATGACAACTTGAAACCGGCCTTTGGGGCATGACCTCAGGATCAGAGTCGAATAAGCCTTGCATTAGCTCAGCGGTGAACGCCAGCCAGCGGCAACGGCCTCTTCTTCAGAGCAAAACCATCGTTCTCCGGCCGCCTCGTTGATCCGTGTCCGGCTGTAATGCGGCGACCAGGGTGTGTGGTAGATCCGTCCGCGCGCGGAAATGTTCCCCTTGATTGGACAACCTGCCGGTGCCTTTGACCCCGCGACTTGCCATTTTTTCTGCCTGAAGTCCCAAGGGGCTTCTGCAATGCCCGCCCAAAGACCATCGCCATTCAGCCGAGCCATTTCCTGTTCCGTCCGGTAGGCATCGGAATATCGCAAGAACGCATATGCCTGACCGTCTTCGACCATGGCTTGGTTCAGGTTCCGCCCTGCTGAAAAACACGTGGCAAGCCTTCTATCATAAGCGTCCTTTTCAACACCCGAGCAAGTCACTTGGCTGTTCATGATCAAGGATTGGAGGTGCTCTTTCGCAGCCACGCCGCATCGATAGGTTTTGCCCGAGGCTTTAACGCAGGTTTGGGCCAGTTCGGGCGCATCAATTCCTTCAAGGCGGACCCGTTCTCCGTTCACGACGAGCGTGTCTCCGTCAACAACCCGAACGTCAGCCGCTACGACCTGTCGGGGCTGCGACGCCGCGATAATCGTAATAGGAAACAGCCACAGGGCCAGCTTCAGCGTGCCAGGAAAAACACTGCGCATTTTCGAAAAACTCAACGAATCAAACGATCTAACAGATGAAAGCCTGCCTTGGTCTCATCCTAGGAACAATGGACTTGACCGCCGAGGCTGCCTTTGTCTGTGGATGGACGCGGAAGGGTCAAAAATGTGAAATTCGGGTCTTCGGTCTTCCTTAACGGAAGGTGTGATTACGTACGCCGTCGGTTTGGACGGCGAAACGGAACCACGCATGATCGAGAAACTTGAACGGGCCCTGGCGCTAGGGGCGGCTTGCTGGAAAGTGTTGCTTCTGGACAAGGAGATGCTCTTGTTTCCGATCATGAGCGCCTTGGCACTTGCTCTCGTGATTGGGTCTGGAGGCTGGGCGATTTACACAACGCCCGAACTTCAAGCCTTTTTCCAGAGCATCTTCGACAGCGATCAACCGGATCAGGATCCGCGGTTTTGGGTGCTGATGTTCGTTTTCCTGTTCATCAATTACTTCATCATGATCTTTTTCAACGCGGCGCTTCTTGGCTGTGCCCTAATCCGGTTCGCCGGGGGAGATCCGACGGTCATGGATGGTCTCAGCCTGTCCATGCGCAGACTGCCGCAGATCCTGCTTTGGGCATTGGTGACCGCATTTGTCGGCTGGGTTCTGCAGCTACTTGAAAGCCGGTTGAAAGGACTGATGCGCTTTTTCATCAACTTGCTAGGGGCCGGTTGGGCTGTTGCCACGTATTTCGCCGTTCCGATTTTGGTGGTGGACGGTGTCGGTCCGGTGACCGCAATCAAGCGGTCAGTACAAGCTGTTCGAAAAACTTGGGGCGAAGCGCTGGTCGGGCACATTGGTTTGGGGGCTTTGAATTTCCTGATTTTGATTGTGGCGATGCCAATCTTGATGCTGGGGATCTTTTCTTTTGAGCAAAACCCGGCTTTGGGCAGTGGTTTGGCCACGGTGGGCGTGACCCTGATTCTCGTCGGATCTGTCGTCGTGACCACACTCAGCGCCATCTTGCGGGCTGCGCTTTATATCTACGCTGTCGAGGGTGAAATGCCGCTCAACTTCGATTCCCGCTTGATCCGGAACGCATTTCAGCCGGACAAGCGATAAAACAAAGAAAATTTTTCTTTATTTTAAAACGCGCCTTGCCGAGCGAAGGGGACAAACCTATTTTGCGGCTCAACACGGTACGCGGCCGTTTTGGTCAGCACCGCTGTTCATAGAACACATGAGGAGTTTGCCATGTCTTTTGAATTGCCTGATCTGCCGTATGCTTATGACGCGTTGGCACCGTATATGTCCGCAGAAACTCTCGAGTTTCACCATGACAAGCACCATCAGGCCTATGTCACCAAAGGCAATGAGCTGCTCGCCGGCAGCGGCCTGGAAGGCAAGTCTCTGGAAGACGTCGTGAAAGAAAGCTTCGGCAAGAACGCGCCGCTCTTCAACAACGCCGGTCAGCATTACAACCACATCCATTTCTGGAAGTGGATGAAGAAAGACGGTGGCGGCACTTCTTTGCCGGGCGCTCTAGCTTCTGCCATCGACAGCGACCTTGGCGGCTATGACAAGTTCCGTGCGGACTTCATCGCTGCCGGCGTGGGCCAGTTCGGCTCTGGCTGGGCATGGCTGGCAGTCAAGGACGGCAAACTTGAAATCATGAAGACCCCTAACGGCGAAAACCCGCTGTTTCACGGCGCCAGCCCGAGCCTGGGCTGCGACGTGTGGGAGCATTCCTACTACATCGACTATCGCAATGCGCGTCCGAAGTACTTGGAAGCCTTCATCGACAACATGATCAACTGGGACTACGTCCTGGAGATGTACGAAGCTGCAACGAAGTAAACCTTTGCTTCAGTGACGTTTTAGCCCCTGGCCTCTGTTGAGACCGGGGGTTTTTTTGTCTTCGGCAAGCTTCTGCGTACGAGTATTTGATAACGGTTGTTACATTTCAAAGCTTGCAACTCCTCCAGCTTTCCGCTCCCCTAGGTTTATGCGGCTGCCGGGATGGACGCTCCCACATGCAGATCCGCAAGAGGAGAGCTGAGACCTGTCAGTGAGGAGAGGGCCATGCGCACCATTTCGAAGTGCTTTTCCATTTTTTCAATCGCGATTGCAATCAGCCTTGGGGCGGCCCAGGCGGACGATGATCCAATTGGTGACCGGCAGGCGATCATGTCGTCTGTCGGTGCAGCTGCTGGGCTTGGCGGTGGCTGGATGAAGGGCGATATCGCCTATTCGCCTGCTGCCGGAAAAGCGGCCATTGCCGCCATGCGCGCAGCCTCCCTTACTTTTGGAGACTATTTCCCGGACGGATCGAATACAGGTGACACAGAAGCTGCTCCGGCGATCTGGGACAACCGGGCCGGATTTGACACCGAGATCGCGAAGTTCGCTGCTGCAACGGGCACAGCGATGGAAGCATCCGGACGCGCCGGACCAGCTGATCTTGACGCCTTCAAAGCGGCGATGGGGCCAGTCTTTGGCACATGCAAGTCGTGCCATGAAGGGTTCCGGGTCAAAAACTAGGATTTCCGGGGTCCATAATTCGGGGTGAGGGGAGAACCGTCATGAAAAAGCTCTTTCTGTTGGTGATCGTGCTGGGCGGTGCTGCGGCGCTCGCGGGCTGGTTTCTCTCCGCCCCAACCCGGTTAGACGCAAACACTGTTGCCAATCTCGGACCAGGCGATCCCGTCAATGGTGAGCTTGTGTTTTGGGCATCTGGATGCAGCTCCTGCCACGCAGCGCCTGAGGCGAAAGGCGATGACAAGCTGAAACTCGGTGGCGGGCTGCGTCTTGAAACTCCGTTTGGCGTTTTCGTGGCACCAAATGTCTCGCAAGACCCGAATGATGGGATCGGGAACTGGTCAGTCGCTGATCTGGCCAATGCAATGACCCACGGGACATCTCCGGATGGCCGGAATTACTACCCGGCCTTTCCGTATGCCTCTTACGCCCGGATGGATCTCGCGGACATCAATGATCTCTTCAGCTTCATGAAGACCCTGCCGGCTGTCGGCGGAGATGCCGGACCGAATGAACTGGCCTTTCCTTTCAACATCCGGCGGGGCGTCGGGCTTTGGAAACGAATGTTCCTGGACCCAGCTCCGGTTGTTGCGGCACCTGTCGGTGGAGAGGATGTGGATCCCGCTATTTGGGAGCGGGGACGATATCTCGTGGAAGGCCCGGGCCACTGCGGGGAATGCCATACGCCGCGCGATTTTGCTGGCGGCTTGATCCTTGCCGACTGGTTGGGCGGTGCACCGGCTGCAACGGGCGAGGGGCGGGTGCCGAACATTACCCCTGTCGCGGGGGCATTTGGCAGCTGGAGCGCATCCGACATTGCCTATTACCTGGAAAGCGGTTTCACTCCGGATTACGATTCTGTGGGTGGGGAGATGGTGCCGGTTCAGGAAAACATGGCCCGCCTTCCGGGCTCGGACCGCGAGGCGATCGGGATCTATTTGAGAGCACTCCCTGCTGTTTCGAGGGATGCCCAATAACTGAGTTGAACCAGACGAGATTGTCTTTCCTGCATGACTGATTTTACCGTTACGGATGCCGACCCGCCCCGCGACCTTGAAGATGTCAAACGGTTGTTCCGGGCCTATGTGGACTGGCTCGGCATTGATTTGTCTTACCAGGGATTTGAGGAGGAATTGGCAGCCCTGCCCGGCAAGTATGTTCCGCCCACTGGGGCACTTTTGTTGGCAAAAACAAGCTCTGATGTGTCGATCGGCTGTGTGGCTCTGCGGCCCATGGCTGATGAAGGCATTTGCGAGATGAAACGCCTGTATGTCGCGCCCGAGGGACGTGCAAGCGGGGTAGGCTCCAGCTTGGTGTCAGCCGTTTTGCAACGCGCCAGAAGCGCAGGCTACCGCTATATGCGGCTGGATACGCTTCCCACCATGGAAGGCGCCATTCGCTTGTACAAAGCTGCAGGGTTTGTGGAGATCCCGCCCTATTATGATACGCCTATAGAAGAGACTGTCTTTCTCCAGTGTGCTTTGTAAAGCCGCCACTGAATTACGCTGCTCCGGCAATGCGGTTTGATGGCCCTATTACCGGTTTTGATTAAGCGTCTTGTACACTGCGGGATCAAACCCGCCGTGGCGGTAGGGACTTTAGGCGGGATGCACTGCGAACACTGCCTCGATTTCCAGCCGGAGATCCGGCGAAAACAGCTCCTTTACAAACACAAGAGAACTTGCCGGCAGGTTTTCACCGTAGCGGTCCGTAAGCGCCTCTCGGATTTCCGGAATGTCAGCCGGATCCACCGCGAAGATAGTGACCTTGATCAGGTGCTGCAAAGATGTGCTGCAATTCTCGGCAAGAATTGAGAGTTGGTCGATAATGGTTTTCGTCTGCGCGCCTGCATCTTCGAACTGACTGTTGGAGCCAAAGGCTGTCAGACCCGACGTGTAGAGCGTATCGCCGTGGATCACGGCATGACTGTATGGCCCTGCCACAGGGCCAAGTTGATCGACGTTTTGGCGAATTGGAAGCATGATTTCTCTCGTGATTGCAGCGCCTAACCGGGGAGGCGCTGCGTGATGTAGGTGGTGGCGTTTTGGACAAACGGGCCAAAACAAAATGCAATGACGGCGGCGGCCGGCCATGCCAATCGGAACGCAGACATCCATTGACCAAGGAAAGCGTCGCTCCAGCCAAGATTGATCAAGGTGACCCAGCAGGACATCAGAAACGACAAGCAGAAGGACATCAGCGCGGTCGAGATCAGACGATGTCTCATCCGTGTGCCTTGATCGCATCGGCGAAGGTCGTGTCTCCAATTTCTCCGAGCGCTTCAATGTAGCTAACCTCCGTGAGGTTTTGCGCCAGATAGGCTTTCGTGTGGTCAGCCTCGAAATGCGCAGCCAAGGCCCCCGGATTGGTCCAGCACTCCCACAAGGTGAATTTTGTTGGTTCTTTCAGGTTCTGGCGAATTTCGAACAAGATGCAGCCTGGTTCTTTGCGCGTTTGCGCAACCAGCTTTTGAAGCTCGGTTTCAACCTGCTCAAGCTTCGATCCCTCGGTCATTTCAATACTGGCGCTGATGAAGTAGTGGCTCATGATCATCTCCTGATCTGTTTGGGGACAGGAGAGGTATATGAATTTCATTTTTCATGATAAATACCGAATATCGACAACTTAAATTCCGATAATGAAATCATGTTTGATGATATTGCGCTCTTTGTACACGTCGCCCAAGCCCGCAGCTTGACGGGTGCTGGCACGACGCTGGGCTTGCCAGCTGCGACCGTCACCAGGCGATTGCAACGATTGGAGGACAAGCTCGGGCATCAACTGGTTCATCGCTCTGCCCGCAAATTCGGACTTACTTCTGAAGGAGAAGCATATTTTCAGGCCTTTGCCGGGATCGTGGAACAGGCGGAGGTCACCGCGCGCAATTTGAGCGCCGAGATGCACGAACTCAGTGGGCCCCTCGTTGTGGCTGCGCCAACCAATATTTCGGTCGGTGCCCTGCAGCCAATGTGGACCGCCTTCATGCGGAAGTATCCGAGCATTCGCCTGGACCTGCGGCTGAGCAACTTCAATGTCGACTTGCTAGAAGACCGAGTTGATCTCGCCTTGAGGATTGGCCCTCAGCAGGATCAGCGCCTTTATCAAAAGAAAATGGGATCGATCTCGACAGCGGTGATGGCGGCACCATCTTACCTTGAAGGCCGAGACCTTCCGGAAGCCCCAGACGATCTCAAACAGCATGCCATCATTGCCGTCCGCACGATCCCGGCTTGGCAGTTGCCCCACCGGCCCTCCGGCGAAACCTCCGAACTCCACCTGAAAGGGGATGTGGTTGTCGATGATATCGCGCTGGTCCGTCAGTTTGCAGAGGATGGGTTTGGCGTTTGTCTATTGAGTGTGACTGAAGCTGCTGAGCCGCTAGAGCAGGACCGACTAAGGCTTCTCCTGCCGGACTGGCAGGGCCAGCAACGGGATATCTACGCTGTCTGGCCAACCGGTAGGCTCTTGAGCGCACGGGCAAAGTGTCTGCGGGAATTTATGCGGATCTATTTGGCCGAACGACCTGTGTTTCAAGGGCAGCTGCCCGCAGGATTAACTTTGACCTAAGCGGTCAGATCATGCCGCCACAGAGAACTGATCTTGCACATTTTTTGGCAACAACAGGACAATGAGTGGCAGATCAGCTGATCATATCAGGCCGTGTGGGGCTGGCAGCGATAGTAGGGCTGATAGTCGATGTAACCGCTCATCAGTGTCAGGAAAGCCTGGCACTCGTCCCGCGTCTTAAAACACGCAGTCCGGGCGACTGGGAAAGGCTCTCCCCAGTTCGCTGCCCGGCCGCCGGCAATCCCTTTCCAGCCGCTGCCTTGAAACGTGCGGCAGTCATACTGAGTTCCGGATACGACAGGAATGCTGCCGCGGTCGGTATTATAGGTAGGTGCAAAAAGAATATCTGAAGGCGACTGGATCTGGCAGGCACTTAAGGCGAATGCGAGGATACAGACCGCAATCAACCCTAGGCGGTTTCCGGCATTTCGAGTTTTACTCACAAAATTCGGCATAAAGACCTCTGGCAATCGCGGGCGGCATCTCTGTTCAGAGATGTCTTTAAAATCAGAATTCTGTCGTACAAACATCTGATCGAAACGTCAAAAGCTATTGTGGCGGAAAACCCGATATGACCAGATTGTTGGTCTTCTGAAATACAACAACGGACCGATGGTTTTGCCACCGGTCCGTTCAAGAGAAAGGCAGATCTTCCAGAAGGGATGAATTCTGCGGAGTGGTTCGCGTCTATCAGGTCAGCCAGTCGGATGGCGGAACGTTGAAGTCGAACGGATTGTCCAGGCCCTGATCCACGTCATCCCACGCCTGGTAGTGACCGTCTTCCTGCAGTTGTAGGAAAATCGCTTCCAGTTGAGCGTTCAGAATTTCCATCCCACCCCAAGCGTCACCCATGCCGGCAGCAAATTTCTGGATCTCGTTGTAGAGCCCATCCGGAATTTGGTTGAAGTCGATTTGGTCTAGATCGGAGAACATAAAGAACAGCTCGTCTTCAAACTCATAAAAACGCTCTGCGCCGTTCATGTAGACAATTTCGCCTTCAAACATCACCGACAGTGTCATTTCATACATGCCGAAGTCGTTCAGCTCGAGCTCAATGCCGAGTTCGAAGTTCATTTCGAATTCTTCAATGCCGTAATCGAAGGCCTCACCATAGATTTCGAGCGCCTGCTCGTATCCGAACGCTGTCATTATCGGGTTGCCGTTGGCGTCGAAGGCTTCGGCCTGTATCTCCATCCCGGTTTCAAAGGCCATCTCGACATAGAGCTCGCGGAAGGCATTGTCGTAGAAACTGCCTTCAAATTCATGCGCAATACCAGCCTGATATTCCACCGCGACTTCTTGGCCGTTGAAATTGATGGTCTTGATTTCTGTAGTTCGCTCTTCGGCCAGCGTGAGGATGTTAATCTGTCCGTACTCCGTGGTGTACGTGTAGTTTTCCATCTCCAGGCTAAAGTTCACCTGCTGCTCGCCGGAGCCTGCCTGGACATCAACCTGGGAGCTGAGTCCGCCCTGGGGCCCTTCTGCAAGGTCGCCAGTCGGCAGATTGTCTTTTCCGTCGAGATTGTAAGGATCCAGGTTCAAAAACGGCAGATCGTTGAACTCGACCGGACTGGTCGAAACATCGAGTGCGTCCGGCACCGTCCAGCCAAATTCATCCAGATCGGTCATGAAGGGAGCGGTGTTTGTGTTTCCGTCCTGATCACCCGGCGGCCCAGCCGGGATATAGAGGTCTATCGGCATAACTGGCGCAGTGTTGATTGAAAACGGCAGGGGGTGGGTAGGCTGGTAAGTCATTGTTTAGCTCCTCCGCAAGGACCATCGTTTCGGACACTGTTGTCCGGTGGTGACGGTTACGATTTGGTCGTGATCGGAGAAGGTTTCAAATTAAACTGTCGTCATTAAAACCCTGTAATATTAATATTATTCTTCATGATATCTGATCTATATTTCGTTATCCGAATAAATATTTTGAAGAAATATCAGAGAATAATACTTGTTATTTGACCGGAAGGAAAAATACCGGCGCGAGCGGCGCCGGTATCTATCTTTTAGTCTCGGATACTGACTAGTTGATGGTAATCCAGCGCAGCATCAGGAAATTATCGGCCCTCTGGGTCAGATCGATCGTGTCCTTGGAGCCCCACAGCAGGGGCTGGATGTGGAGCGGTACGTAGACCACATCGTCGCGAACGGTGAGAGCGATCTCATCCAGCATTTGCTGCCGCTTTGCCGGATCAATCTCCCGCTGGATTTGCGGCAAGAGCGCATCCACCTCGGGGTTTGAGTAACCGCCGAAGTTCCAGCTGCCGAGCTTTTTCTCATCATTTCTCGAAGTGACGAGAAACCGGATTGGGTGTTCGGCGTCGAAAGTTCCGGGCGACCAGCCTAGGAGATACATGTCGAAATTGCCGGAGCGAAGCTCTGGCCAGTAGCTGCGGACCGGCATCGCATTCAGTTCGGCGCGCATACCTGCCTGCGTCAGCATCGCCGCCATTGCCTTGCAAAGCGCCTCATCATTGATGTAGCGGTCGTTGGGGCACATCAGTCCGAAAGAGAAGCCATCCGGATAACCTGCCTCTGCCAGCAAGGCCTTGGCACCGGCTGGGTCATAGCCAAACCGATCTGACGCGGCGGCGCTGTATCCTTTCATTTGCGGGCTGACGAGTTGCGTTGCCAATTCTGCGCTGCCGCGCATGATCTTGTCGATCATGGCTTCAGTATTGATCGCCATTTGCACCGCTTTGCGAACCTGAACATCCTGAAAGGGGTTTTTGCCCATCGTTTCCTTGGAATACTTCAATGTGTCATGGGCATGCCCGAAGCCGAGCATGATGACCCGGGCTTCAATGCCCTGATGCAGTTTCAATCCTTGCTGATTGGCGACCCGGTTGACGTCTTGAACCGGGACCGGATTGATCAGATCTACCTGACCGGACAATAGTCCGGAAACGGCCGTCGCCGGATTGGCGATTGGCAAGAAGGTTGCCTTGGTGAGATTGTGCTCCTTGGTATCCCACCAACCGTCAAACGGCTCCAGCACAGTCTCGACGCCGGGTTGCCGGCTGACAACCTTGAACGGGCCGGTCCCGTTCGTGTTCAGAGTGGCATAGGTTTCTGCATCCTTCGCCGGAAGCGCGGCATCATTAGCTTCGGCCCAATCCTTGTCGAGGATCATGAAGTTTGCGATGGAATCGGGAAAGATCGGGTCGGGTGCATGGGTGAGAAAATCGATCGTGAAATCATCAACAACTTCAACACTTTTCACCGGAGCAAACCAAGAGGCGGTGTCTGAGGCCTCGGATGAAGCGCGTTGATAGGAGAACAAGACGTCTTCAGCGGTAAACTCAGCCCCATCATGAAACTTCACGCCTTTGCGCAAGTTAAAGCGCCATCCGTCCGTTCCGATCGGCTCCCAGCTCTCGGCAAGGGACCCCTCGATGTCCATGGACTTGCCGCGCCTGACAAGGCCTTCATAGACATTGTTCAGGAACCCGAGCACCGGGGCGGAGTTGACTGCATGCGGGTCCATCGTCTGCGGATCGGTCGGTGACGACCAGCGCAGTTCAGCAGCCTGGGTCACCGAGGCGGACGTGAGGAGGGCGGCGGTCAGTGTGAAACCGGCGGTGCGCCGAAGCCATCTGGACGATGTACGGGTCATGATATCCCTGCTTGTCGTTATGAAATCTCTTCCATCACACTAAGCGACTTCACGGTCAAAGAAAAACCGGATCCGTTTCCGGACCCGGTAATAGTTTCACAACACTGTGAAGGGTCTCACGCCTTGCCGGTCACCTGAAGCGCAAAGGCTTGAACGAGGGCAACTTCCTTCAGCCGATCAAAACGTCCCGATGCCCCGCCATGTCCGGCGTCCATATTAGTTTTGAGCATTACGAGACTGTCACCGGTTTTTGTCGCGCGGAGTTTGGCAACCCACTTGGCCGGTTCCCAATAGGTCACACGCGGGTCGGTCAGGCCTGCAAGGGCGAAGATCGGCGGGTAGTCCTTGGCTTCGACATTGTCATAAGGCGAATACGAAGAGATGTACTCATAGGCCACTTTGTCGGTGATAGGGTTACCCCACTCAGGCCATTCCGGCGGAGTGAGAGGCAACGTGTCATCCAGCATGGTTGTCAGCACATCGACAAACGGCACCTCAGCGACGATACCGCCGAATTTCTCCGGTGCCATATTCGAAATCGCACCCATCAGCATGCCGCCGGCCGATCCGCCCTGCGCAATGATGTTCTTGTGGCTTGTGAAGCCTTCGATGACCAGATGATCAGCTGCGGCGATGAAATCTGTGAAGGTATTCTTCTTGTTCTCCCGCCGGCCGGCCTTGTACCAGCCGAAGCCTTTCTCCTTTCCGCCGCGAATATGGGCGATGGCATAGACGAAGCCGCGATCGACCAGCGACAGACAGTTCGTGTTGAAACTGGCCGGGATCGAAATGCCGTAAGACCCGTAGCCATAAAGCAAGAGTGGCGCGGAGCCGTCCAGCGGTGTGTCTTTCCGGTAGAGAATTGAGACCGGTACCGTTTCGCCGTCAGCCGCCTGAGCCATCAGCCGCCGTGTGACGTAGTCATCCGCCGTGTGGCCGGATGGCACTTCCTGTTCCTTGCGCAAGACGCGTTCGCCCGTTGCGACATTGTAGTCGAACGTTTGTGACGGCGTCGTCATGGACGAATAGGAAAAGCGGATGGTCTCAGTGTCGAACTCATAGCCGCCAGACAGGCCAAGAGAGTAGGCCTCTTCGTCAAAGGCAACGTGATGTTCGTCGCCGTCTTCAAGGTTACGAATGACGATCCGAGGCAAGCCGTCTTCCCGCTCCAAACGGGTCATGAATGTCTTGTAGACACAGTGGGACAGGATCAGGCATCCGGCCTTGTGCGGCACCAGATCGCGCCAATTCTCCCGGCCTGGTGTGGCTTTTGGAGTGGTCACAATCTTGAAATCTTCCGCGCCATCGGCATTGGTCAGGATGTAGAGCGTATCGCCATGGTCATCGACGGAATACTCGATGCCGGTTTCACGTGCAGCGATAAGGGCGGGCGCCTTCGTGGGCTGATCGGCCGGGATCATCCAGATTTCGGACGTCTCGTGATCATGAATGTCGATGACGATCGTGTCGCCGGACTGCGTTTTGCCAACCCCCATGAAGAAACCCGGATCTTTTTCTTCATAAACCAGGACATCTGAAGCCGGATTGGATCCAATTTCATGGCGGAAGAGTTTTGACGGCCGGTGATTGGCATCGAGGCGAATGTAAAAGACATATTTGCTGTTGGCGCAGAACACCCCGCCGCCACTTGTGTCTTCGATGACATAGCCGGTGTCTTTGCCCGTTCCAAGATCTCGGAACTGCAGGGAGTAATACTCAGACCCCTTGTCGTCATATGCCCAGGCCAACAGCTTGTGGTCCGTGGAATGGCTGGCGCCGCCGATCTTGAAATAGGCTTTGCCGTCGGCTTCCTTGTCGCCATCCAGCAAAATGGTTTCATCACCACCGTCGCGCGGTGTGCGGTAGAAGATCGGCTGCTGGCCGCCGGTCTTGTATTTCAGGCTGTAGGCATAAGGGCCATCAGGCGAGGGGACCGCGCTGTCATCTTCCTTGATGCGGCCCCGCATTTCGGAGAACAACGTTTCTTGCAAAGCTTTCGTCGGCGCCATTTGCGCCTCGTGATAGGCGTTTTCCGCCTCAAGATACGCCCGGATGTCCGCATCTAGGACACTGGGGTCTTTCATGACCTCCTGCCAATTGTCGGCCCGCAGCCAACTGTAGGCGTCTTGCCGGGTAATGCCGTGGGTTTCAATTTGGATGGGGCGCGCTTCAGCGCGTGGAGGGAGCGTGTCGTTTTTCATGAAATCGGAGGTAAGGTGTTTGTCCGGTCAAGGCAAGGGCGATCAAGCGCGGCCTGGTTGCCAACGCATCACCTGTATTTCACCCGGTCGGGAAACGCGCTCAGGTCGAGTTTGTCTTTGATCGGACTTGCCTTCCTAATGAAAAGGACCGCCTCGTTCGCCTTGATTTGGTTGACCGGAACTTCTCTCGGCAGCTTGTTGTCGAGAAGTATCTCTGCGGCAAGCCGTGCAGTTGCTTCTCCGCGCTGCCAGTAAGTTTCGCCGAACGACAAGGAAACTCCGTGATCCACTAAAACAGGGGAGGAACTTACGCTTACAACATCGTCAGTTAGAAGCTGTCGCATAAGGGCATTGTTCGACACAAAGGACGAGGTTGACGTGACATATAGAACGTCAGCTGCCTTGATTTGCGATCTTACTGTCTCCGCCCGAAATTCTGCGTCATCTGCATCGGGAACGAAGCGCACCTGAATGACTTCTTTTTGCAGAACACTTGCAACTTTTGTAACCCGACTGGCTTCATTGGTGGAGTTGGGTTCTCTGGGATCAAATAGAACAGCAATGCTCTCATAAGGGTAGACTTGTTCCAGAAGCTGAAGGATCACCTCCACGGACAGCGATTGTTTCGCTCCGGTGGCACCATACGTGGGCATGTGCATGGAAAGTGTGACGCCAACGCCAATCGGGTCTGACACGATGTTGAACACAACTGGGACATTGCCGACCCCAAAATTCAGCACCATTTTTGTGGTCGTCGTGCCGAACGTGTAGATGAGATCCTTTTTTTCCAGTTCGGTTCTTTTGGAACGGAGAAAACCCGCAAGGTTGGTTTCGCTTCTTCTGGCATCAAAATGATCGTAATTCGCCTGAATACCAAGCTGTTCGAGTTTGGAAAAGAAGCCCTGCTCGGCCTGGGTTATTCCACGCCAGGTTATGATCTGGATGTTTTTTGTTTCAGCCGCAAAAGCGGCTCCGGCAAAAAACACCAAACAGGTTACCAGCAATATTCGAATGAGGTGCAAGCGCTTTTCCGTTGCCTACGAGCCTTCAAAACTCCATTTGGAGCATGTCTTGGGTGCTGAAGAGCTCTTTCGTGACCTGACGCTTAGGTTAAATCACAACTTCCTACGAATCTATTGCAGCAAAGCCTGAAAATCCTGTTTATGTTGCTGATTATTGCGCAAAAATGACAGTATTAGAGCGTTTGTTTGGGGATTTATTTTGTACTTTTGTTACAGGGAATGGGTTTAATCGCAACACTCAGCACATTCTTATGAGGCCAACTTATACCAGTGCCGTCCTTTGTGTTCTGCTCCTCATCAGAATGAAGATCATGATGGTAATGTTGAGGAAATTCCAAGCTATACCATTCAAGAACGCCGCTTGATATGAACCAGTCAGATCGTAGATCCAGCCTGACAACCATCCCCCCAGCGCCATGCCGAGAATGGTTCCCATGATGACAAGCCCAACCCGTTGTCCGGCTTCGCGGGCTGGAAGGTATTCACGGACAATCACAGCATAGCTCGGCACGATCCCGCCCAGGCTCAGACCGAAGCTCAGGGACACCAGGAAAAGGGAAGCAAGCCCGATGAAAGGTATAAACAACAACAGGACAGCACATTGCAGGACGGAGCCGATCAGCAGGGTCCGAACGCCGCCGATCTTGTCGGCCAATACCCCCGACACGAGCCGGCTGGCAACCCCTGCGGCTGTCATGATTGCAATCATCTCTGCGCACGGTGCAACACCATATCCAAGGTCGACGCAGTAAGCGACGATGTGCACTTGCGGCATGGCCATAGCGACACAACATCCCAGCGCCGCCACAACCAGCCGCATCTGAAGCGCTTGCGGTGACAATCCTATCGTGGCTTGGTGGAACCCGGACGCAGCTGGAGCTGCACTGAAAGCCGTTTCTGGTGGCCGTCTGCGCAGTGCCAACGCGAGCGGGATCATCGTGACGAGACATATCACTGCGATGAGCAAGTAGGTATCACGCCAGTCTCCCGTGTTAAGGTTCCACTTGATCAGGGACGGCCAGAGCACGCCGGCCAGGTAGTTTCCGCAGGCAGCACAGGCAACGGCCAAACCGCGCCGTTTGACGAACCAGTGAGAGACATCGGCGACAAGCGGGCCAAAGGTTGCCGATGTTCCAAGGCCGATCAGCACCCCTTGTGCGAGTGAAAACACCCAGATGTTTGGCGAGATGGCAGCGAGTGCAAAGCCTGCACCGAGACTGACGGCTGAAGCAATGACTGGCAGGACAATGCCGTACCTGTCGACAACGCGGCCCAGCAAATAGTTGCCTAGGCCAAAGCCGATCATGGTCAGCGTGTAGGGGAGGGCAGATCCGGCCCGGTCAATACCGAAGTCGACCTGGACTGCCGGCATGATGATCACCACGGCCCACATTCCTGCACCACCAAGCGTGCTCAGCAGGATCGAGACGGCCAGGCGGAACCAGGCGTATGACCCATCGGGCGCAAAAGGATCGTTGGTGGCAGCGGCTGACATCGGCAATTCTCAAGGAAGACTTGCCGGAATGACTATCAGTTCAGGTCCTTTGCGGCCAATGAATATCCTTGAAGCGATCAACAAGCAGCGTGAATGGATCCCGGAACTGGTTTGGTATTCAGGTGTCACCCAGCGTTGATATCGCTCGCGCAGATTTGTACCCGCTCCGCGTTTTCAAGTTCAAACACTGCGCAATCTGAAACTGTTTCTGCGCCAGGGATCTGCCGCGCGACTGGGGCTGTGAGCGCTTTCTGGCCCAAACTCCTTATTTTGCCATCCTTGTATCCGACCACGTGCAGGACTTTGCGATTGTTGGACGGCAGGATGATGTAGGGCAGGGCTTGATCATCGGCGTAGACTGTTGCGCTCAGGTTTTGCTCTCGCGCGCCGATCTTGTGATTGGAAAATTCACGGAGCGCGTGTGTCAGTTTCAGTTTGTTTCCTTGCCAGCGTACGATTAGCAACGTTCCACCAATATGTGGCGTCTCAACAAATGCAATTAGCTTCTGTCCGGTCCCGAGATAATCCGCGATACCGGCAACGGTGAGCCAGCGGTTTGTCCGGCCGATTGGGCGTGAACTTGCAAGTTCAACCAATCGATCGTCTTGAAGTCCATAAACAGCCACACTCGCGCCAGCAGACAGGAAAGCTCGAATTGTGACGATTTCCGGCTTACCGTCGCCGTTCAGATCAATAAGTCGCGGTGTGCGATCTTCAAACACCTGGTCTTGTGGCAGAGAGACGGCGTAAGCTTTCCCGCCGACTTTGAGATGCAGCGATCCGCCCTCAATCCCATCGCCCAAAATCGCATGGCCATAGCGATCCGTGGGGGTGCCGTACCAGGCGGCATAGGTCGTTCCATTGTGGTGCAGTGTTGCGACGTCTCCGTCCGGCAACCGGTCCTGTGCTGCAACGCTATCCTTCATTGCCAGGGCGCCAATCAGCACCGCTGGCAGCATCAGGAGTTTCAAGCAAGCCGTCACCGTCATCACACATCCTCTGCGAGCCAAGGAATGAAGCGCTGGCCAGCTGAGCCAAGCTTTGCGCTTCCATTCTCCAGACGGTACTCACGTGCGCACATTTGTAGAGTAAAACCTATGTTACACAGGTTTTATTGCAGGTAGCTGTCGACGATCTGCCAATATCTTGGATCCCGCCAAACCTTGGACACTGCCTTTGACAAGCGGGCTTTCAGGGCGGGGGACACAGACTTGTTGGCGGCCAGCCATTGCACGCCATGTGAGAGTGGTGCCCCGACCTGAAGGCGTGTGTGATCGAAACCCTGCTTTCGAGTGATGTAACTTGCGCGCATTGAAATGGTGTACCAGGCATCGACCCGTCCGGCCTGAAGCATCCGGGCCATCTGTTCTGCGGTAGCAATTTCGGTCAGGTTTGTCAGGCCATTCCGCCGCAAGATACGGGCTCTCTGGCTGCCCAGATGAACGCCGATGACCTTGTTGTCGGCGAGCGCCTGTTCAAAGCTGTCAATCTGCTCGTCGAGGGTGATGAAGGCGCTTTCCGTGTAGATCAGCGGGGCAATGTACTTCAGTTTTTCGCTGCGTTTTCGCGTGTAAGCCAGGGAAAAAATCAGAGATCCCGGGGTGTTTTCGACGAGCACCTGCGCTCGTTTCCAAGGTGCAAACCGGATATCGAGTTCGATATCCGCCTCTTTCGCGACCAGTTCCATGATTTCAACGGCGATGCCGCGTTCCTCGGCGTTGATCGACAAGGGGGGAAGAAATCCAGTGTAGGCGATGATCTTGTCTTGGCTTCGGGCCCCTGCGGTGAAGGCAGCATATAAGCTTGCCCCCAGCAGGACATGTCCCAGTATCCGAAGAATAGGCAAGGTGTTTCCCCTGAAAATGCGGCGAGTTATCAGGGGAAATACCAGTGTTATGTTAAAGGAGACCTAAAGTCCCGCAAAGAAATGTCATGAATGGGTTCAATGGCTTGGGCGTTTATATGGGCTCGATGAATGCTGACATTTGCTGCATAGAAACCCGGCGGTATTACTATTTTGGCTCAAATGTCATCGCGTGGCCGTTTAGGCAATAGCGCAGTCCTGTTGGCGGCGGGCCGTCTGGAAAGACATGCCCAAGATGGGCATCGCATTTGTTGCATCTGATTTCCGTACGAATCATGCCGTGGGACCGGTCCTCAATTTCGCGTATTGCATTTGGATGCGCTGCTTCGAAGAAGCTCGGCCAGCCGCAGCCCGCATCAAATTTGGTATCCGAATGAAAAAGCTCGGCACCGCAGCAGACGCAATCATAGCGGCCGGCATTAAAGCTGTTCCAGTAGGGCCCGGTATAGGGGCGTTCCGTGCCCGATTGACGGGTGACATAAAACTGCTCGGGCGTGAGCTGAGCCATCCATTCAGCCGTAGATTTTTTGATTTTTGTGTCGGTGTCGTCGCTCATTGTCTTTTCCTGGCTTTGTACCGACTAAGAAATAAGAAAATCACTGGAACCGGCAAGGGGCGGAAGCTCATCCGCCAAGGACGCTCATTGATAATTTGACACGGTTTCCACCTTCCTGACGGGCCTGAAAAACACAAGATTCTGAAGCAGCTAACAGAAACTCAGAGCTTTCCAGCACACCTTTATGTTCGGCAACGGCGCAGGCTGTGCCGACTGAAGCGGTGACAACACCGTTATGCATGGTGTTTCCCGGGTTTGGGATCCCCAAGTCTTGAATAGCGACTTGTATATAGGCGCTGATGGTTTCGGCGCCCATCTCGTGTGTTCGAGGCAACAGCAATGCAAACTCCGACATCGAAACCCGGGCGGCGACATCGGCAGGCCGCCGCGCGGTGTCTTTCAGAACGTCCGCCACTTTCGCCACGCAGTCGTCTGCTGCGCTCTGTCCGTACTGTTCGGAAATCGCGTCAAACTTGTCGACTGAAACCTTGATGAGGGTGGTATGGGTATTTTCGCGCAATGCGATGGCCCACTCCCGGTTCAATGTGTCTTCGAAAGCGCGGCGATTGAAGAGACCGGTCAAGGTATCCGTCTGGGTGGCCGCTTCCAGCAGTCCTTCAAGTTCCTTTTGCCGCGCAATGCTCCGAATGAAGACCGCAAAAGCAGTTGGTTTTCCGTCTTTTTCGATGAGGTGCGCGGTCACTTCGGCCCAAAGAAGCGAGCCATGTGCCGAGCGAAGCTGCAGATCGGCATGGGGTAAGCTTACGTCTGGTGTTGCCGCTCCGGATAGGATCTTGTGAAGCGTCTCCGCCTCCGGATTGGGAGGGCCAAGGTAGACGAGGTCACTTAAATGTTCCGGCAATTCTTCGGAGTCCCAGCCAAACAAGCGGGCAGCGGACGGTGAGGCATACTCTAAGGTTCCGGTGAGGCCCAGCTGAAGGATTGCGTCGCCGCTGAGAGACAAAAGTGTTTCGAAATTTAAATTGCTAGGCTGCGAAGCTGCAGCTCCGGACGCTGTCCCCCCATTTTGGTCCAAAGCCATGCCTTGCCTCGCTAAATTATGCCGCTGAAACAACTGCGACGTTTCTTAAAGTGAACGGTATTAGGGACGTGAAATCAAGAGGCTTGCGGTATTAAGGATTGTTCGCAACTCTACAGCGCGACCCGGTACGCAATCCCGTTGATATCAATGTTTACATTGTGAGACCGGCCGCATCTTTGGGGTTGGTTTGCAGTGGGACGCATACCGCTAATTTGCCTGACTAGTGAGCGAATAAGGATTGGATGTCGCAAATAGACAAATGGAATCAATTTTTAAATACTTTTGCACGAAGCTCGCCGCGTCGAAGGAGGCAACATCT
>CALDSI010000116.1 GCA_937911395.1 uncultured Labrenzia sp. | reverse complement strand
AGCTGGAACGCCCTGCCGATCCCCTTGGCGGTGCGCTCGGGAACCGACATCCGGGTTATGGTTTCGCTATTGAGAAGCACCGTACCGCTGGTCGCATTGAGTTGCCCGGACATCAGGTTGAAATAGGTGGTCTTGCCCGCTCCATTCGGCCCGACGATGGCGGTCAATGTGCCACGGTCAAAGGCACAAGACACGTGATCGACAGCAACGTGCCCGCCGAAGCGAATGGTCAGGTCTTTCGTTTCGAGAATAGGATGTTCTTTGGTCACGGTTCGAGGACTTCCGAGCTCAAGGACAAAAGGATCAGATCAACTGAAACGTTTGGGTTTCAGCCATCAAAACTCTAGCAGTGAGAGAAAGGAAACAGGGATCAAGGCAGGCCGCAACCCGCCTTGATCCGATCAGATCACTGGTTGCGGATCGGAATGTTCATGTCCTCGATCGTGAGTTCGCGGACCAGCTCCGGAATGCCCCATTCGACGTCCGGATCCACCTTGATCTTGAAGTGGTACATGGACTGCAGCGCCTGATGGTCTTCCGGGCGGAACATCATCTTGCCTTTCGGCGTTTCGAATTCCATGCCTTCCATTGCTGCAATCATGTCTTCCGTGTCGGTGGAGCCAGCCGTCTTGATTGCTTCGACGATTGCAAGCCCAGCTGTCATGCCTCCAGCGGTGAAGAAATCCGGCGGTGAGTTAAAACGCTTCTGGTGCTCGGCCACCAGCCAGTCATTCACCGGGTTTTGCGGAATCTCATAGTAGTAATAGGTTGCCCCTTCCATGCCCGGAAGCTCCTTATACGCCTTCATGGCCGCCAGGATGTTGCCTCCCGTTGCGATCTCGACCCCGAAGCGCTCCGGCTCCATCGCCTTGATCTTGGAGATCGGGTTGCCGCCACCGGCCCAGATCACGAACAGGAACTTGCGGCCCGGCTCGTCTTTGAGCGCATCAAAGATCCGCTGCGCATTGGCGGTGAAGTCCTTGGTATCGGTCGGTGCATATTCTTCAAAGACCAGATTAGCCGCGGTGCCCTCAAGGGCCTCCTTGAAAGCTGCAACGCCGTCACGGCCGAAGGCGTAGTCTTGTGCAAGGGTTGCGATGGAGACGCCTTCCTGACCAAGAGCAACCGCATTGGCAATTGCATCCTGGGACGAGTTCCGGGAAGTCCGGAAGATGTAGCGGTTCCAGTTCGCGCCGGTGATAGAGTCGGCAACAGCCGGTTCCACAATCAGGATCTTCTCGTACTCTTCAGCAACCGGCAGCATGGCAAGTGCCACACCGGAGGACACGGGACCAACAGCGATGTCCACCTCATCATCGCCATAAGCTTCCGCCAGTGCGCCCTTGGCAATATCCGGCTTCAGCTGGGTGTCTTTTTCGATCACCACGATCTTGCGGCCATCGATTTCCATGGTCCCGTCAGTGGCGTACTCAAGCCCCATCATAAGCCCTGTATGCGACTGCTTCGCATAGGCCTCAAGAGCCCCGGTCTTGCCGTAAACATGGGCGATTTTGATGTCCTCGGCCGCCGCACCAAAGGTGCTGGCCGCCAGTAGTCCGAGCCCGGCCGCAAGCGGAGCGGCCCAGCGTGAAACGCGGATCGTCATAAAAATTTCCTCCCATTTGCGCAGTATCGGACACCAAACGGGGCAAGCGCTAGTCTCACAGCCAGTTTGTGAAGGTCCGTCCTACGGCTGCAATATATGAAACCTGAATCAGTATTCATGTCAAGAACCAATCCCGAGAACAATGCCTCCTGCTGGTCTCTGGGACCTCTTTCCGTGTCGGCAGGTAGTTAGATGAGAAAGCCGCATTCGGGCGTTTTTTAATTGGACAAAGATGGTTGATAACTGTCCCTGTTACCGCAATGCGACGGAGCAAACATGTCGGCTCTCAAACTTACAAATCCATTCCGTATCTTCGCAAGGCTTCGCGAACTGCGGGACGAAGAACGCAAACAAGCACAGTCCAACCTGTTTTTGTCTCAGGCGCTTGAAAAGGAGAAA
Source organism: uncultured Labrenzia sp. (assembly GCA_937911395.1). Lineage (GTDB taxonomy): Bacteria > Pseudomonadota > Alphaproteobacteria > Rhizobiales > Stappiaceae > Roseibium. The sequence continues at coordinate 803 of CALDSI010000116.1, read as the reverse complement.
ATGGAGGGCCACCGCCTTGCCGTCATTGCCCGAACGGTCGCGCTTGGCCTGGTCATTCTCCTAATCCCGTTTTTGAATCCCACGCTCAGTGTCCTTTATTACCAGGCTTGGGTCTTGGTTTTCATTGCACTTGGATGGTTGCAACTTCGCCTGGCGAGCGTCGGATACTCCAGAGCGGAACTACTGCTGATTTTCCTGGACCTTTTTCTGCTCACCGCACTCTTTACGACAGCCAATCCTTTCGTAAGCGAGGACATACCGACCGCAATCACCTACCGGTTCGACAACTTCATTTATTTCTTCATTATTCTGGCCGTGGGCACACTCGCCTATTCATGGCGCACGGTTTGGGCAATCGGAACTTGGGTTGCCATTCTCTGGGTGCTCGGCATACTCCGTGTTTCATTGTTCGGCCACGAGGTGCCAGAACTCAGCGCGCTGGCCGCCCAAGCGTATTCAGCAAACCCCATAATCCTGGGGGAACTAGATCCAAACAGCGTGCAGCCCGGTGTCAGGATCCAGGAGATTGTAGTCTTTTTCATGGTCGCAGCGATACTGGCGTTGAAGGGATGGCGGTCAAACCAGCTGCTCATGCGGCAAGCGGATATCGCAGCAGAACGAGCCAACCTGTCTCGCTACTTTCCTTCAAGCCTGGTGGATGTTCTGGCCTCATCAGACCGCGATATCGGTGCCGTTCGAACACAGGACGTCGCTGTTCTTTTCACGGATATTGTCGGCTTCACCGAGTTCGCCGAACGGCACAAACCAGAACAGGTCATGACCTTGCTCAGGCAGTATCATGC
>CALDSI010000115.1 GCA_937911395.1 uncultured Labrenzia sp. | reverse complement strand
AACTGCCAGGCATCCGCCCAATCTTCAGGCATTGGATAAGGCGGGCGGATCGCGCGCTCTGTCGCGAATCCGAAACGGCCGTAATATTTTGGATCTCCAAGCACCAGGACTTTGTCGATCGCGCGCTCTTGAAGACGCTTGAACCCATCGCGAACAAGCGCGCTGCCGATCCCTTGGCTATGCTGAGCCGGGTCCACACAAAGCGGAGCCAAGAGGCCGACAGACACATCGCCAACATTGCAAATCGTAAACGCGACATGGCCGACGACTTTGCCGTTGTCTTCCGCAACAAGTGAGAGAACATCGACGGACCCAGTCAACAAAGACCGGACCAACGGCAGCAGATCCTCATCCGGAAACGCAGCTGGATAAATCCGCTCCAAGCTCTGCTGATCTTCTTTGGTGCTTTCCCGAAGAATCATATCGGTTGTACCGTATCGCGGTCAGCTGCCGTGGTCCTTGTCACGGTCTGCAATATTATCGAGGTCGGTGTCGCTTTCGTCACCATCTTCATCGATACTCTTGCCTGTGTCGGCGAGTACAAGTTTGCGGTGTTGCTGCCAGGAAAAGGGAATGCTCAAGAGATAAAGCACTGACCCGCCCGCCAACATCCGGAACGGATAGCTGGCTGTCAGCGCAACGATCAGAACAGCAAAAACGAACAGCGGCAGGACATAATCCCGGCGCACCCGCGTACCGAAATTTTTGCCGGAAAATGTCGGCAACCGGCTGATCAGAAGGAAAGCAATTGCAATGGTGTATGCCGCGACCACGGCACTGTCTGCAAACCAGTGCGGAAACAGGCCAAGAAAGTCAAAATAAAGCGGTAAAAGGACGGTCAATGCACCGGCGGGAGCTGGCACGCCGGTAAAGAACCTAGAAGCCCAGGTTGGTTTGTCCGGGTCGTCCAAGGCCACATTGAACCTTGCCAGACGCAGAGCAGCGCAAATGGCAAAAATTAGAGCAGAAATCCAGCCGAGAGAGCCAGCCTCATTCAGGATCCAAATGTAGAGCATCAACGCCGGCACGACGCCAAAATTGACAAAATCCGCCAGTGAATCCAGTTCAGCGCCGAATTTTGACGTGCCCTTCATCAGGCGCGCAACTCGTCCATCCAGCCCATCGAGAACTGCGGCAATCAAAACTGCGCCAACGGCAAACTCCCAACGGCCCTCAAACGCCATACGGACTGCCGTCAACCCGGAACACAATGCCAGGAGCGTCACCATGTTCGGCACGATCAGCCGCAGCGGCACCCTTCGAAAACGCGGTTGCCGCTTGGTCTTGATGGATGTGGGGCCAGTATCCTCGATCACGATCGCGCCTTAACTCACCCGGGTTAGTGTGGATGCCGGAGCCTGCGGCTGGTTGAGGTCTGCCAGGACTGTTTCGCCCGCAATCATGGTTTGACCAAGCGCGACCTTCGGCACAGTTCCTGCAGGAAAGTAGACATCGAGCCGGGAGCCGAAGCGGATCAAACCAAAGCGTTCGCCGGCGGAAAGATTTTCGCCTTCCTTCACAAAACAGACGATCCGGCGCGCGACCAGGCCTGCAATCTGAACAACACCAATGTTCGTGCCGTTGTGATCGATCACCAGACCGTTGCGCTCGTTGTCATCACTGGCCTTGTCGAGCTCCGCGTTGAGGAACTTGCCCGCCCGGTATGCGACCCGAACAATCTTGCCGCCTACCGGCGCCCTGTTCACATGGCAGTTGAAAACATTCATGAAGATCGAGACACGGACCAAAGGTTCGGCGCCCAGATCAAGCTCTTCTGGCGGGCGAACTGGACCCACATGGCTTACGACGCCATCTGCCGGGGAAATCACCAAGCCGTCGCCAACCGGTGTCACTCTTTGCGGGTCCCGGAAGAAATAGCAGACCCAGCCCGTGAAAAAGAGACCGATCCAAAACAAAGGATCCACGAACCAGCCGACAACCAGGGTCGCAACCAGCGCAATAACCACGAAAGGCCAGCCTTCACGGTGAACCGGGACCAGGGATTTCGTTACGGAATCGACAATCGACATAGTTCTGCTTTCAGCATCCACAAACGGGCAGGATCATTTAAAAGCGGCGAAGATCTCACCGCAAATTGCTCATTGGTCGCCGAGCGCACCTAATGCGCAGGGCCACTGCCCCCGCTTCTAAAAGCTTTTTTTCTCAATGAGAACCGTTTTCGGGGCAGTCCAAGCGCTTTTTGCCGGAGCAGTGCCAATCCCGGCTGCCCCGGCATCCCGGTAATCGCTCTCCCAGTAGGCCGGTTTGCCGTATTTGGAGATCAGAAAATCGACAAACACACTGACCTTGGGCGGCACAAAGCGTGTCGGCGGATAAACTGCCCAAATCGCACCGACACGGGCAACCGGATAGTCTTCCATGACGGCCACCAAACGCCCGTCCCGCAAATCCTCCCACACATGAGCAAGCGATTTCAGGCTCAGTCCAAGGCCGTGGATCGCAGCATCATAAGTCAGGTCACCGCTGTCACCCTTGATCACCGGGTTCTTCAGCTCAAAACCGACCTCCCCGTCCGGACCGTCGAAATACCAAACCGGGACGGAGGCCATGCTGATGCAATCGTGGTTGTTCAGGTCTTCAGGAGTTTTGGGCCGGCCTTTCCGGGCAAGATAATCAGGCGATGCGCACAACGCTCTCGGGTTTCCGCCCAGCCGCCGGGCCAGAAGTGAGCTGTCGGCAAGAGGCGCTCCCCGGATGGCCATATCGTAGCCTTCCTGAACCACATCGACCATCCGGTCTGAGATATCCATCTCGATCTGGACATCCGGGTAAAGGCTCCGGAATTCGACAAGATGCGGAAGTATGTGTTTCCGGCCGAAGAAGGTGTTGCACGAAATGCGCAACGCGCCTTGAGGAGAATCCTGCGTCGCTTCAAGCGCCTGACGTGCCTGCCGCAGTTCATTGATCGCGGACCGCGCATGATCAAGAAGGACACGGCCGGCTTCAGTCAGTGTTGTCTTCCGGGTTGTTCTTGCAAAAAGTTGCGCTCCAAACGTCTTTTCCAGATTGGTCAGCCGCGCGCTCGCTGCCGACGGCGACAATCCGATCTCCCGGCCGGCACCTGACAAGCTGCCAAGCTCGGCGACCCTGATAAAGAACTCCAAATCGTCCAGACGCATTATACTAATCTTTCGAAATATCCTTACGATACAAGCCATATTCTTCAAACAAACGCAATATGGGACAACATCTCCACCGAAACGAAGGAGACCACCATGTTCCACACCGGAGATGAATTTGAAAACCGCGCCCGCGCTGAACGTCATTATGAGCTGCGCCGTTTGCGAAATGCCCTGTCCGGCCTTTTGTTCGGCAAGACTGTCGAGACAGCCGCCAAGATGCCGAACAGGCTCACAAGCGCCAATGACAAGGATTTCCAAACCTCCCGCGCCGCTTAAGCGTGGGAGTTCTTGTGACTTGATGATTGCAACACACTTGTTGGCCGCTGCCGCATCCCCATCCGAAGGCTACTTTGCAGGAATATAGTCTGCCGGTTGCCCGCGAATTACGACGCCCAGTTCATCATTTTCACGCGCTGTGCGGAGACGCTCTTCTGCCTCGTCGGCTTCACGCTGGCGCGCCCACATCGATGCATAAAGCCCACCATTGGCCAGAAGCTCAGAATGTGTGCCGCGTTCTGCAATTTCACCGGCTTCAAGCACAATAATCTGGTCCGCATTCACGACCGTTGACAAACGGTGAGCAATCACAAGCGTCGTGCGGTTCCTCGACACCTGATCCAAAGCCGACTGGATCTCCCGTTCCGTATGGGTGTCCAGCGCCGATGTTGCTTCATCTAGGATCAGGATCGGCGGTGCCTTGAGGATTGTCCGGGCGATTGCGACCCTCTGCTTTTCGCCACCGGAGAGCTTGAGCCCGCGCTCACCAACTTCAGACTGGTAACCTTGCGGCAGGTTTTCGATAAAGTCGTGGATCTGCGCCATGCGCGCTGCTTCCCTCACCTCATCATCGCTTGCATCCGGGCGCCCATAGCGGATGTTATACGCGATGGTGTCGTTGAAGAGGACGGTGTCCTGCGGGACCATGCCAATCGCATGGCGCACACTCTCCTGGGTGACATCACGAACATCCTGACCATCAATCTCAACGGCACCGCCTGTCACATCATAGAAGCGGAACAATAGCCTTGAGATCGTCGATTTGCCCGCACCGGACGGGCCAACTATCGCAATTGTTTTGCCGGCCGGGACCTCAAAATCCACGTCTTTGAGGATTGGCCGGTCTGCATCATAGTGGAACTCGACATCTTTGAAGCGGATCGTCCCTTCGACGGCCTGCAGCGGAGCTGCCCCGTCTTTGTCCTTAATCTCGGCCGGCACAAGCAGGAGATCGAACATCGATTCAATATCGGCCAGCCCCTGACGGATTTCACGGTAGAGAAAACCAATGAAATTGAGCGGCATGGAGATTTGCATCAGCAGTGCGTTGATCAGAACAAAATCGCCGATGTTCTGTTCGCCGGCCATGACAGCGCGGGCGGAAAGTCCCATACAGGCTGCCATTCCGAGCCCCAGGATCACCGCCTGACCGAAGTTGAGCCAGGCAAGCGACGTCCAGGTTTTTGTCGCCGCCTTTTCATACTTGGCCATCGAGACGTCGAAGCGTTCGGCTTCCATCTTCTCATTGCCGAAGTATTTGACCGTTTCGAAATTCAGCAGGCTGTCAATGGCTTTCGAATTGGCATCCGTGTCGCTGTCATTCATTTCCCGGCGGATGGCAATCCGCCAGTTGGAGGCCTTGATCGTGAACCAGACGTAGGCCGTGATCATGGTGGCGACGATTACGACATAAACGAAACCAAACTGGTACCAGATCACACCAGCCATCAGAGCAAATTCAAAGAACGTCGGTACGCCATTCAAGATCGTGAATCTTACGATCGCTTCAATGCCTTTAACCCCACGCTCAATAACACGACTCAACCCACCAGTGCGGCGGGCAAGGTGAAAGCGTAGGGACAGTTTGTGCAAATGGTGAAAGGTCAGATTTGCAAGCTGCCGTACGGCATACTGGCCGACACGAGCAAACAAGGCATCGCGCATCTGATTGAATGCAACAGCCAGCACACGGGCAGCGTTGTAAGCCAAAACCAGCATCACTGGGGCCACCAAGAACGCTGGTAATCCAACATCTTCGCCTGCCAGAGTATCCGTTGCCCAAGCGAAGAAATAGGGTGATAAAACAGTGATGCACTTCGCTACAATGAGCGCAGCGATTGCCAGCATGACCCGATTTTTCAGGTCCGGTCGTGAGGACGGCCAGATATATGGCCAAAGGTTCTTGAGCGTAGAAAGCGTGTCGCCTTCATCCGCACTGACAGCCTTTTGTGCGGACGGGCTTTTTTGTTCATGAGCAGGATTTGACGGGGCCGAACCGGCCACCGTCTCATGTGATTGCGTCAAGTATACTCTCCCGATGCCCTTTGCGGGCCGTTCCGGTGACTTATTCGTTTGCCGCCAGCGCTTTTGCAGAACCAACGAGACTTTGGTCCTGCTGGGAATTCAAAAGCTTCCAGAATGCGTCCGATGCGTCCTGCGTCTTTGAAATCTGATCCCAATTCAAAACATAATGGCAATTGCGCCCACGGGTGTCGCAGGTCAGAAACCCCGCCTCTTTCAAGACCTGAAGGTGCTGAGACACGGTCGATTGAGCGAGCGGCAACGCACTGACGATTTCACCGCAACAAGCCTCTTTTTCACCGGCCAAACGCCGCAGGATCGCAAGGCGCGCCGGGTGCCCAAGCGCCCGGAACTGTGCAGCCAGGCTTTCACATCCGGACAGACCGGACGCGTTTTCGCCGCGTGCTGTGTGCGGACAAACCTGATCGCTCATGCGGGGAACTCCTTTCGGGCGTCGCCAATAATCGTAAATATGCGATCAATTACTAGAAAGACAAGGTCCAACACGAAATAGGGCGGACACCAAATTGGCGCCCGCCCCTACAATCGCTTTGAAAATTCTACAATTATCAGCCGTTTCGGCCGGTATCCGCGCTAGGTGCCGGCCAGTTCAAGTCCCCTTCCGGTGTCAGGAAGACCTGTCCCGGATAGATCAGATCCGGATCGCGGATCTGGCCTTTGTTGGCCTGGTAGATTGTGGTGTAGCGTATGCCGTCTCCATAAAGGCGTCTGGAGATCCGCCAGAGATTGTCACCCTTGCGGATGATCACAACAGGCAGCGCCTTCTTGACGTCCGCGCCATCGCCTTCTGCCGAGCCGGAAGTTCCGCTCGCGACGACTTTCGTCAGGACGATCTGTTCATCTTGTTGTTTTTCAAATGTCACGGCTGCCCGTGCATCCACTGATTTGCCGTCTTCGGCAATCATGTCAGCCCGGACTTCCACATTGCCTTCCGCAACCGACTTGTCGCCTTCAAGGAGCCACCGGCCGCTGGAGTTCGCTGTGGCCTCGCCCTGGAAATCATCGCCGACATAGACACGAACCGAAGATCCAGGTTCTGCAGTGCCGGCGACGTAAACCTTGTTTTCTTCCGACTCCACGGCTTCAACTGTAACAGGCGGGTTACCGCCCTCCGTACCTGTTTCAGCCGATGCACTCGTCCCGGCCTGAGAGGCTGTGGCTACTTGCTGATTTGTTTCAGTTGGAGCCGCATCACCAGAACTTTCCGCTTCGTCTGCAGCGGCGGTTGTTCTCGTTTTTGCAGACGTTGTGGTTTGTTCTGTTTCAGGCGCTGAACTTGTCGCAGCCACCTCTGCCGTCTGCTCAGAGGGTTGGGATCCGCTATCGGCAGTTGATTGCTGTTTGTCTGCGGTCGACGTTTCGTTGAAAGCAGTGTCAGCGTCAGTGCTCGATCCAGCCGCAGACGCAGTCGTTTCAGCGGCTGCCGGAGCAGCTCCCTCAGAATCGCCCGCCTCAGCTGCCACGTCCTCAGAAGCCGAAGAGCTCGGGGTGTCTCTTGCTGCTTCAGAGGTCGGTGCCGCGGCCACAACAGTTTCCTCAACCTTTGGCGCTTCAGCTACGGCAACCGGCGCTTCCGGCTTCTGCAATATATTGGACGGTCCATCAGGCGAATTCAGGACCACGAGCGGCTGTTGTTTCCCACCGTCCGGAATGGAGATGGCAACCCGTTCGTCGGACTTAGACAGCTGCTCTCCGCCCTGATCGTGAACTTCCAGAGCAACGTCATAGTCGCCAGGCTTCAACGGCTCATCCAGAATAATGGTCCATTCGCCTGCCGGATTGGCAATGGTTTTGCCAACCACTTGACCATTTGCGGTCAGCGCAACAATGGCGCCAGCCTCCGATCGCCCCGCGACAACAGTCTCGCCGGTTGGCTCCACACCCACCACGTCGAAGCTCGGCTTGTCTGACACCACAGCAGTTTCAGACGCCTCGGGTTCATCAGGTGCGGCGGTCGAGCTTTCTTCTTGCTGAACTGCGGGTTCAGATGTGACAGCCTGCTGGTCTGGCGCAGCACCTGCCTGTTGATCGCCTTTGGAGGACTCGTTTGTGGTTCCAGGAACCTGGCTGTCTGCGCGCTCCTGCTCTACCGGCATCTCGCCGCTGTCACGATAGAAGTAACCGGTGATCAATGCCGCCACGCCAACAGGCACGGCAATTATTAAAGTCCGGATCAGGGTCTGCTTGCTCATTGCTCTTCCTATCGAAAGCAATGCGGCTTACCAGCCACTGCTTTCGTCTCTTCCCCTTGGCAGACGGCAGTATTTGTCTGCTTGCCCCATTGGATATTCTTCATCCATGCATAACGGCCTTTTTGTGCCGCGGCAAGAAAACCGCGGATCACCAACCGGCCTTTCGAACAGAATGCTTGACCTTATGCAGGACGCAATGCCACATCATGTCGTTATGACGACAAATTCTCCTAAGCATCTCAAAAGCGTTTGTGTTTATTGCGGCTCCAGCTTCGGGTCGGACCCTGCACATGAAGCGGCGGCCGCTCGGCTCGGCCAGTTGATTGCCGAAGCCGGATTGCGTCTTGTGTATGGCGGCGGCTCGGTTGGCCTCATGGGGACTGTCGCGCGCGCCGCAATGGAGTGCGGCGGGCAGGTCACCGGAATTATTCCGCAGTTTCTTGAAAAACGCGAAGTAATGCTGGACACCGTCGAAGATCTGGTAATCACCCAGAACATGCACGAACGCAAACATCTGATGTTCGAAAAATCAGATGCTTTCATCGCTTTGCCAGGCGGGATTGGCACGTTGGAAGAAGCCGTTGAAATGATGACTTGGGCTCAGCTCGGTCAGCACCGCAAGCCTGTTGTTCTTGCTAATATCAATGGCTTTTGGTCTCCCCTTCTTGAGTTGCTCGATCACATGCGCGCGCAAGGATACATCCGGCCAGACACCGAAGTTCCGTACCTGATTGCCAAACAAGTGGATCAAATCATCCCTATGCTGGAGAAAAGTATAAGCGATGGTTCTGGTGCGCCTCTTGAAGGTGGTGCGGCGGCGGCAGATCTTTAGCCAGCAAAAAAACCAAAACTCTCCAAACGTTAGGTGTTCAGCGACTGGACGACGATTTTCGCAGGTCTTGTGGGTATGTTTTGAACATCGGGTTAAGGTCTTGGAAGCTTCTTCCCTTGTAGATTTACCGAGCAAATCACACGGGCGGATCAGCTTTCATGCGCACTATGCTTCTGGTGGAAGACGCATCGTTTTTCGAAAAGGCGATCGTTGACCGGCTTCAGGATATCGGACGGCACCAGATTATGGTCGCGCGGAACTTCCGTGAGGCGGAAAGCTGTCTCGACATGCCGATCTGCGAACCGGATCTTGCATTGGTGGATCTGACTCTGCCGGACGCGCCAAATGGAGAAATCGTCGATCTTTGCCGCAACAGAAACATCCCGACAATTATCTTCACAAGCAAATTCGACAACGAAGTCCGCGAAAAGGCCCTTGCCAAAGGGGTGATCGACTACGTTCTCAAGGACACCCCCGCAAGCCTCGATTATGTAGCCGAGCTGCTGAAGCGATTGTCCTACAATCCCAAGATCGGCATCTTGATTCTGGATGATTCCTCTGTCGACCGGGAGCGGATCGCCCAAATCACATCGCACCACCTTTATCAGACTTACCAAGCCAGCACGCCGGCCGAAGCATTGCAGATGTTGCGCGATCACCCGCACATCCGGTTGGTGCTTGCAGACTATTACATGCCGGACGAAGACGGATTTGCATTTCTAAAGACGGTGCGCCGGAAATACAGCCGCGAGCGCCTGAGCGTGATTGGAATGTCGTCGCTGTCCAACTCAGACAACCGTATCCGCTTTCTGAAATACGGAGCCGCGGATTTCATCGACAAGTCCTATGCACCGGAAGAAATCCTTCTGCGGATTTCGTTGAATCTGGACATGATGGACCGCATCGCGGAATTGAATACGCTTGCCATGCAGGATGCGCTCACCGGGGTTCACAACCGGCACTTCCTGTTTACAAGGGCCGTGAAGCAAATCGAATCCTGGACCCATTCAGGGAGCAAGGCATCGTGGATCGCGGTGTTCGATCTCGATTCATTCAAACAGATCAACGACGAATACGGCCATGATGTTGGCGACAGTGTCCTTCTCGGTTTTGCGCGCCAACTTCGAGCGCTCGCCGCACCGGAAGACATGATCATCCGGCTAGGCGGTGACGAGTTCTGTATGATCTTCCGGTCGGAAACACGTGACAGCCTAACCCTGAAACTGGCCGGGTTTATGAAGAGCCTCAGCACACATCCGATCCGGCATTCGGGAACCGACCTTATGTGTCAAACAAGTGTCGGCATTGCAAAGCTTGACGGCGGAGAGATCTCCGACGCGCTTAGCATTGCCGACAAACACCTTTATGCCTCAAAGCGGAATGGGTTTGAAATGCTTGCCGTCGCCGACGGATGACACCAAAAACTCAGACTGTTGCCTGCTGTGCCCTTTTCGCGTTCCGTGCATTCCGCCAGCTGTCGAATGTGAAAACCACCAGCGCAATCCAGATCATGACAAAGCCGAGCAGTTTCACCTGATCGAGCGGTTCTCCCCAGACATACACCGCCATGAGAAAGTGTATCGATGGCGCAATGTACTGCATCAAGCCAAGCATGAAGAGCGGAAGCCGGCGCGCGGCCGAACTGAAGCAGATCAATGGCAACGCCGTAACAATGCCTGTGCCTGCAAGAGCGATGAGAACTGGAATATCATCCAGGATCAGCGCATCGACACCCCATGAAAGGCTGAGAAGCAGGTATCCCATGGCAATCGGAAATAGAAGAACAGTCTCGACGAACAAGCCTGGAGTTGCCTTGACCGGTGTCACCTTCCGAATGTAGCCGTAACCGGCAAACGAAAATGCCAGAACCAGGGACACCCACGGCAGACCTCCCGCCAGAACTGCCTGCAAGACAACGGCAAATCCGGCCATGGCAACGGCAATGTACTGCCCCTTGCTCATGCGTTCGCGTAGAACGATCAGCCCCACCAAAATACTGACGAGCGGATTGATGAAATAACCGAGGGATACATCCAGAACCTGTTCGTTCGCAATCGCCCAGACAAAGACCAGCCAATTGACCGAAATGAACGACGCCGACATCGCAAGTTTTTTCAAGACTGCCGGGTCGGCGAAGACATCAAGCACTTCCTGCCAGCGGCCCCGGAGATACAAAAAGCCGCCAACAAACAGCACGGACCAGGCAATCCGATGCGCAACGACGAGGTCTGCTGAAACAGTATCAGTCAGCTTGTAATAGGCCGGAAAGAACCCCCACATGCCGTAAGCCGCAAGGCCAAAGAGGAGGCCACGGCGGAGTTCGTTTTCCGCCTCGGTGCGTGTCACGGGCTGAGACATAGCGCGTGCCTTTCTGGCGCCGGACCTTAGCTCTCCTGAGCCTTGAGAAGCGCAAATGTGATGGAATCGACCAGCGCTTGAAAGGACGCATCGACGATATTGGAGGAGACACCGATGGTGAACCAGCGCCGCTGGGTCCTGGCATCATGGCTTTCGATCAGAACCCGGGTCACCGCATCGGTGCCACCGTTCAGGATGCGCACCTTATAGTCGATCAACTCCAGCCCTTCAATCGCGGCCTGATACTTTCCAAGGTCCTTGCGCAACGCCATGTCAAGCGCGTTTACCGGGCCGTTGCCTTCCGAAACGGACATGCGCGTCTCCCCATCGACATTGACCTTGACCACCGCTTCGGAGACCGTGATCAGATCGCCGATGGCATTGAACCGGCGCTCGACCATGACCTTGAAGGAATCAACCTGGAAAAAGTCCGGGACTTCGCCGAGCTCACGCAGTGCAAGCAGCTCAAAGGATGCATCCGCTGCCTCATAGGCGTAGCCCAGTGCCTCCCGCTCCTTCACCCTGGCCAGCAGCCGGTCCAGACGGGGGTCGGCCTTGTCGACTTTAATGCCGACACGCGTCAGCTCGCCAAGCAGATTGCTCTTTCCAGCTTGGTCGGAAACGAGCACCCGGCGCTGGTTCCCAACCGTTTCCGGGGCCACATGCTCGTAGGTTTGCGGATCTTTCAGAATCGCAGACGCATGAATACCAGCCTTAGTGGCGAAAGCCGTTTCCCCAACGTAGGGCGCATGCCGGTTGGGCGAACGGTTGAGAATCTCGTCGAAGGCATGGGAGATAGCGGTGATGTCCTGAAGCTGGTCTTCGCTAACACCGATTTCCAGCCGGTCGGCAAACTGTGATTTCAGTTTCAGGGTTGGGATCAATGTGATCAGGTTGGCATTACCGCAACGCTCGCCCAGACCGTTCAAGGTGCCCTGGACTTGACGCACTCCGGCATCAACTGCTGCCAGGGAATTGGCCACCGCATGACCCGTGTCATCGTGCGTGTGAATGCCAAGGTGACTTCCGGGCACGACGTCCTGAACTTTCGTCACAATCGTATGAATTTCTTCGGGCAGAGTGCCGCCATTGGTATCGCAAAGGACAACCCAACGGGCTCCTGCCTGATAGGCAGTGCGGGCACAAGCAAGCGCATAATCCGGATTGGCCTTGTAGCCGTCGAAGAAATGCTCGCAGTCGATCATGGCTTCCTTGCCGGCAATGACGGCAGCATTGACGGTGCCTTCAATC
>CALDSI010000114.1 GCA_937911395.1 uncultured Labrenzia sp. | reverse complement strand
CAGTTCAACACCGCTGCGATCTACATCACCCACGACCTTGCTGTTGTTGCGCAGATGGCGGACACCATCAAGGTGCTCCTAAAGGGTGAGGAAGTCGAGGAAGCGCCCACCGCGCAAATGCTGGATTCGCCCAAGGAGGATTACACAAAGAGCCTTTGGGCCGTGCGCAGTTTCAAGCGCCCCCAAAAACAGCGTCCAACGGGTGCAGCCGCCATCCCAATCATATCGGTTCAGGGCATTGATGCAGCTTATGGCAAGACCAAGGTTCTGGACGACGTGGCTTTCGACATCTATCCCGGCATGACCGTCGCCGTTGTGGGCGAGTCCGGCTCGGGCAAATCGACGACGGCCCGCTGTATCACCGGCCTTTTGCCCCCGACCAAGGGACAAATCCTGTTCAATGGTGAAGCTCTGCCGCCGCGCTATCAGGATCGCTCCAAAGAACAACTTCGCCAGGCCCAAATGATTTATCAGATGGCGGATACGGCTTTAAATCCGAAAATCCGTATTTGCGACATCATTGGGCGTCCGGCCCAGTTCTACAGCGGTCTTCACTGCACAGCACTCAAAAGCCGCGTTGATGAACTTCTCGATCTGATCGAACTCGACCCGGCCAAGTTCTACAACCGCTATCCGCCCGAATTGTCAGGCGGCCAAAAGCAGCGGGTTGGTATCGCCCGGGCTCTTGCGGCCGATCCCAAATTCATTATCTGCGATGAGGTGACCAGCGCGCTTGACCAGCTTGTTGCCGAAGGGATCCTGAAACTGCTTGACCGGCTGCAGCAAGAATTCAACCTCGCCTACATGTTCATCACGCATGACTTGGCGACAGTCCGGTCGATTGCTGACGAGGTGGTGGTCATGCAGAAGGGGAAGGTGGTCGAACAGGGCCCGAAAGACGAAATGTTCACGCCACCGCACCACCCTTACACGGACCTACTCTTGTCTTCGGTTCCTGAAATGGACCCGAATTGGCTGACCACTCTGCTCGACGAGCGCGGAACGGATGCGATCGGCGAAGCGGCCAATGTCTGACCAGCGTGACAACCGGCAAGCTTAAATAGAAATACCCCGGAGCAGCTTTGCTCCGGGGCATCTATAAGTCATAGCGCACTCGAAGTTGCCCGATCAGCCAACCATCATGTAGCCGGACAGCAGCATCGCGCCCACGAGCAGCGCATAAACACCGACCACGGCCTGCCAAGAGCCGCTGTATTGTCTGTATTCGCGAATGAGATCATCCCGGGTCATGCTCGTCTCCGATTCCACCCGTGTGCCTTAACCTGAACTTTCGGGACACTTAGTCGACAGAAGTTTAGAATTCAATGCTCCAATCCGTGAATCTCACCCATATTTCTGCATAGCAGATATCCGTGACAATTCATGAAGCGCGGCTTTAATCCCGTTCTGCATCTGATCCTGTGCTGGGTGGAACGGCGGCCACGAGGTTGGACCTCCCGATTTATCCAGACCATCCGAGGGTGGCCGTCGAGAAGACCCCGGCGAGGGCCTATATCCAGCTATTCGGCGATACTGAAGCGGAGGAGGCAGTACAAATATCTAAGCGCCATAAAAGACCAACGATACCCAGCTTTCCAACCATGCCCTAACCCCCAGGCTGCCGACTTGCCTTCGGGGGTATCAGATGTTGGCCCAGCGATGCGCCACCAAGTGCGTGAATGATACTGGATAATTCGGTTTTGCTTGCCATTTTTGAGAGGCGCGTTTTAGATCATTATGCCTGTTTTGCAGCAAGACCAGAAATATTTGTCGTTGGAACTTCGGTTTCTCCGGAAGAAGGCGCTTCCCAAACGGGACGACTATGGGTCGTAAGATCGCGATACACCAATGATATTGTCAGTCTGATTGAGAGTGATCGAATGCATCAATCCGATCATCGCACATACCAAATCTTAGCAACCGGTAAGCAGCGCTCGATAAGGTAATTTGGACACTTTCCGGTAGCGTCCTCGCTTCTTGGCAAGAAAGGCTCTGGTTCGATTACACCGGAAGCTTATGCATGGTTCAATTTAGGTTTGAGCAAAGCGAGTAAGGTTCTTCCGTCTAATGCAGGTACAATTTTAATTCAGAATGAACAGCGGGCAGATGATCCGTTTTACGTCTGTGGGGAGCTCTGCACCACAGAAAACCGGTCTGTTGATTAAACGCTGTTCGGGAACACTTTCGACCGATAAGCCTCAAGGTGGAAGGGGCGGCAACCCGCCCCTTTCTGTCCGCTATAGGATTTTACTGCGCAGCTTGGATGAAATCATTTCACCAAGGACAACAAGCGCCAGAATGGTCAATAGAACCATGGCGACCTCCGGCCAGTTGAACGTATCGATCGCCCCTTGCAGGATTACACCGATCCCACCAGCACCCACCAGGCCAAGGACGGTGGATTCCTGCAGGTTGATGTCCCAGCGCAGGATGGCGATGGCAAAGAACGCTGGTGCGACCTGCGGAACGATGCCGTAAAGCACCACCTTGAACCTTGATGCGCCGCAGGCTTCCAGGGCTTCGATCGGCTTGGGATCGATTTCCTCAATCGCCTCACCCAGCAGTTTTCCGAGAAAGCCGATGGAGCGGAACATGATCGCAACGATACCGGCAATGATGCCCGGGCCGAAGATCGCAACGAACAGCAGCGCCCAGATGATTGTGTTGACCGAGCGGGAAGACACCAGAATGAAACGCCCAAGCCAAAGTGCCAGCCGGTTCGGGGTGGTGTTCTGCGCAGCGATGTAGGCAACCGGCAGGGAGACAACAACGGCAATGGCGGTCGCCAGGGTTGCAATGTTGATTGTCTGCCAGATGGCTTCCAGGATGGAGGGCAGGTTTCTTGGATCTGGCGGGATCATCCGGCTAAAGAGATCGAGCATCTGCTCCGGAGCGTCCCAGACCCAGGCCCAGATGACATCAATGCTGCTGAGCGACCAGGAAATGGTGAGCGCGGCAAGCGCAAAAGCCGCGTAGCGCTGGAAGCGCTGCTGGGGCGTATACCGTGCCCAGCTGTCGAGTGTGGTTTGATTGGTCATGAGATTCGCTTTCTGATCACGCCGCTGAAGGCTTCGGAGATCAGGATCACCCCGACAATCACCATGGTGATGGCAAGCGCAAAGTCATAGTCGTAGCGGCCAAAGGCGTTTGCCAGCGTAGCGCCGATACCGCCCGCACCCACAATTCCGACCACGGCGGAAGCCCGAAGGTTGCTGTCCAGCTGGTAGATGCTGAGGCCAACGAGGCGCGGCATCACTTGCGGGAATACCGCATAGGCAATGGTCGACAGGAACGGTGCACCGGCCGATTTCATCGCCTCAACCTGACCAAAGTCGATCTCCTCGATCTTTTCCGCAAGCAGCTTGGCGACAAATCCGATGGAGTAGACGATCAAAGTGAGGACACCGGCGAGCGGGCCGAAACCCACGGCCTTCACAAAGATGATCGCCACAATTACCGGGTGAAAACTGCGGGCGATAATAATGAGGCCGCGCCCCAGCAAATAAATCGGTTTGGCCGAGATGTTCTTGGCGGCCATGAAGGCCAGTGGAACAGACAGCAAGATGCCGCCGACACTTGCCAAAATGGCGATCTTCAGGCTTTCCAGAAATCCGTCGATCAACAATCCGGACCGTTCAAAGCTGGGCGGAAAAGCGCCGCCGAATATCCGGCTGGCCCGTTCCATGCCTTCAGCCACACGCTGCCAGTTCACAGGCAAGGTCACCAGCGTCACGCTGAGGTATCCGAAAACCACGATATAGAGACCATAACGCAGCAGCTTGTTCTCTATAAAAGGCGGTTTTTGCCAGTGGTCTTGCACCGTGCTCATGCCGCAGCACCCATGCTTGGGCGTTCGTCGGCCGGAGTGCCGGAGTAAATGGCATCCATTTCTTCGGTGCCAAGCGCTGCTGGTAGGTCGTCGAAGATGATCTTGCCGTAACGCATGCCGACAATCCGGTCGCTGTATTCCTTTGCCTCGCCAACATTGTGGATGTTGATGATCACCGGCAGGTTCAACTCGCTCGCCAGATCGCGCAAGAGGCCCATAATCTGTTCGGACGTCTTGGGATCGAGGGAGGCAGTCGGCTCATCGGCCAGAAGAATTTCCGGACGCTGCATCAGGGCTCGAACGACACCAACACGCTGGCGTTCGCCGCCGGACAGTTCATCGGTGCGCTTGTTGGCGTATTGGGCAATGCCGACCCGTTCCATCAATTCAAAGGCGCGGCGGATGTCGTCCTTCGGATAGTTGCGGGTAAGGGCAGCCCATGTGGAGATATAACCTAGACGGCCGGACTGAACGTTTTCCATGACGGTCAACCGGTCGACCAAGTTGAAACTCTGGAATACCATGCCGATGCGGCGGCGGGCAGTCCGCAGTTCGCGCTTGCCTAGGGTGGTGAATTCCGTGCCATTGAGAACGATGGAGCCGGAAGTCGGTTCCACAAGACGGTTGATGCAGCGCAGGAGCGTGCTTTTACCGGCGCCGGAAGAGCCAATGACGGAGACGACCTGTTCGCCCTCCACCTTCAGGTGCAGGTCTTTCAAAACAGGCGCAGCATCGCCGTAGCTCTTAATGAGATGAGTGATTTCTAGCATGATATCCGCCGAAAAAAGATGCCGCTCCAGCACAGGGCTGAAGCGGCAGACAAGTGGTCAAAAGCTTATTTTCCGGCCAGGCCCTGCGGTGTGTATTCTACACCATTGGACGCCTGGATCTGACGAATAACAGCCCACTGTTTTTTGTATGTGATCGGAATGAACCGGCTTACACCTTCAAATTCTTCACCGAGTTTGGTGCCTTCAAAGTCGAAGGAGAAGAAGGCGTCCTTGATGTTCTGAGCCAATTCCGGATCCAAATCATGCGCCAGTGTGTAAGACGTGGTCGGGAACGGATCACTTTCCCAAACGAGGCGCACATCTTTGGTGTCGTAAAGACCACGAGCCGCCATACGCTCAACCACTTCAGAAGCAACTGGAGCAGCGTCATAGTCACCGGCGACAACACCCAGCAAAGACTGGTCGTGGGAGCCGGAATAGACAACTTCGTAGTCCTTGTCCGGTGTCACGCCTTGAGCCGGGAAAAGCGCACGCGGAGCCTGGTTGCCGGAGTTGGAGGTTGGGGAGGTGTGCGCAACGCGCTTACCTGCCAGATCGGCAACGGTCTTGATGTCGGAATCAGCCTGCGTGAAGACCTGCAGCTTGTAACCGAACTTTCCACCTTCCGCGCCCATGATGGCGAACGGAACGGCGCCGGCAAGGTTGACGGCAAACGGAGTCGGGCCAGTGGAAAAACCGGCAATGTGCAGGCGGCCGGAGCGCATGGCTTCAACTTCGGCAGAGTTGGACTGAACCGCGAAGAACTGAACGTCCTTGCCGGTTTCTTTCTCCAGGTGCTGGATGAAAGGCTCCCAGATGTCTTCATAAACCGCCGGATCTTCAACCGGAGTGTAGGCAAAGACAAGCGTGTCCGGATCGCTCAGCTTGGACGGATCGGTTGGTGTATCCGCAACCATGTCGCCGTTGGCATCGCAGTAAAGAGTGTCAAGCGCACCGCGGTTCTTGCAGTCATCAGCGGCCATGACCGGACCGCTGGCGGCCGACAAAATAAACGCCGCTGCAGCGGTCCGGATCAGTTGAGTTTGCATAATTTCCTCCCAAGGTGTTTACCACCGCTCTCGAGCACGTCCCGGCGGTGTTTGGATTACGCAACCTGAAGCCTATTGCTGCGACACCCGGTGTTGACAGCGACGATGTATTAACAAAAGCAACCGATCCGGGGCTTTATGTTAACAGTGTTACAGAGGGTTGGGATGTTGGTAACAATTGTAACAAAACAGAAGTCTTTGCCGCAGCGGCTTGTGCTAACCTTGCTAAATATAAACCTCCGGGAGAACAAATGAGCGGTTCTGAGCACCATCCGGCAATCGCAATTGTCGATGACGATCAGGATATGAGCGCAACGCTATCTGAATTGTTGGCTGCGGGCGGTTTTTCGCCAGTGGAATGCTCCAGTATTACTGATTTCCTGGCGTTGGGAGACCCGCCACCAATCGACTTGGCTTTAATTGATCTGCGTCTTCGCGGCGAATCCGGACTTGAGCTCGCTATTCATATCCGCGAGCGTTATCCCTTGCCGATCGTCATGCTGACCGGGGTCGGTGATGAGATCGACAAGATCATCGGCCTGGAAACCGGTGCGGATGACTATATCACCAAGCCCTTCAATCCACGTGAGCTGGTGGCCCGTATCCGCGCCGTTTTGCGTCGCTCTGGAAGTGGAACTGCCCGTTTCTCTGCCCCGTCCGATTTGACGATCAAGTTTGGTGACAAGCAGGTGGATTTGAAGCAGCGGCAGCTGATGGATCATAGCGGGGGTGAAATTCCGCTGACCAATGGCGAATACCGGCTTTTGGAGTATTTTTTGAAAAATCCTGACCGGGTAATCACGCGTCCGGAGCTGCTTCAGGAGTTGGGCGCCGACATGGAGCGTTATGTTGACCGCACCATCGATGTTCTGATCCTGCGGTTGCGCCGGAAAATCGAAGCCGTTCCATCAAAGCCGGTGCACCTCCAGACACGCCGCTCACAGGGGTATGTCTTCCAGTTGAACAGTCCCTAAATCGGTTGGCCGCCGTCATGTTCCGCCAGAGTGTCCAGCTGCGTTTGTCGACGGCAATCGCGGTTCTGTTTTTGGTAATCCTTCTGATTTCGTCGATTGCGCTGACAACCCTGCGCGACGCTGAAGGCTGGCTGGACATCGTCCACCGTGACACACTTGCTGAGGTTTCCCGAGCCTTGGAGCTGTCCAGTGGCGCGGCCGATCTTGCAACGTCTGCCCCCTTTCTAATTTCGGTCCAGAACCCGGCTCTCTTGGATGCCGAAGTCACCTCTGTCTTGGAAACCATCACCGAGATCGAGAAACTGGCGGGAGATGACCCCGCACTGTCCATTCCGCTGTCGCGGATGCGGGTGGCTATTTTGGACATGAACCGAGCCGCGTCGCCAAAGAGTGGCCTGGACGCGGAGATATCGCGGATTGAACGGGATTTGGTGCGCTTGCAAAATCGCTTCAAACGCCGGGCGAGCATGACGCAGACTACATTGAACGAACGGCTTTATTGGGCTGAGCTGCAACAGCTGACCGCTGAGGCAATTGGTGCAGCGCGCGCCCGCGAATTGATCTCCGTTGGTGAATACAGCTATCGATATCAAAATATCTTGTCGGGTCTTCCTCAGTCGCTAAACACCGCTATGGAGAACAGCCTACGCGAGTTGAAAAGTGTCCTGGAGTATGGCCCGGACAATCTGTTTGTTGTCAAACACCGGGCACTTACATCGGCTCTCGATGCGGAAAATACACTTTTCCGGATCAGGCGGGCGTCCAACCAGCTGACATCTTATGCGGACAAACAGGTGGAAGAGGCGGAAGGTCGGCTGACCCTCGCGCAGGCCCAGACGACGCGGAACCTTGTCATCGCCCAAAGGGTGGTGCTCGGGCTGGCATTGCTAAGTTCCCTGATCGCCATCGGTTCTGCACTGTTTGTTTCCCGCTATGTAGCGGCGAACCTGCGCCGGATTGCCGAGGCCATGCGCCGACTTGCGGCGGGAGACCTGCACACGGACCTGCAGCACAACACCAAGCAGGACGATGAGATTGGCCAGCTGTTCGAAGCCTTTAATGTGTTTCGTGCAAATGCTCGCAAACTGGAGCGTCACACCACCCTGATCAACCGGCAGAACGCGTTGTTTGCCCGGGTCTTTCGCAATATTCACGACGGTGTAGCGATCCTTGCAGTCGATGGCACCATCGAGGCGGAAAACGACAAGGTCCGGCAACTCTTAAGGCTTCCTGCAGCAGGCGAGGGAGAAAAAGTCACTCTGTCTGAGCTCATTCAGAAGTCAGCTTTTGAACGGCAAGATGATGATCTTGATCGAGGTGGATTTGAAGAGTTCGTGGACCCTAACGGCCATATTGTTGAGATCCGGCAGTCTCAGTTGCCAGACGGAGGGTCGGTTTGGCTGTTTT
>CALDSI010000113.1 GCA_937911395.1 uncultured Labrenzia sp. | reverse complement strand
ATATTCCGGTAAGCGCCATTGCCAGGATCGTTGAAGACGTCCCGACCTGTGTGTGTCTCAAACATGAGGACTGGCCTGGCCTTGAAAAGATCTCTGCACTGCGGGCAGAGGGGGCGCTTGCCCGCAGGATCTCGATCCTGTGCGGCAATGGCGGTTTGTTCTTGCCCGAGGAAATGGACCGTGGAGCAGACGGTGCCATGACCGGGTTTTGCTACCCGGAAATGATGCGGGACGTCGTGCGCATGTCCAAAGTCGGGGAGGATGTGCGGGCGCGGGATCTGTTCAACGCCTATCTGCCGTTGGCCCGCTACGAGCAGCAGCCGGGTCTTGGCCTCGCCGTGCGGAAATACGTGCTTGCCAAGCGGGGTGTGATTGGCAGCGCTGCCTTGCGGCGGCCAGGTGCCGGGCTCACCAAAGCGGCGCAGGCCGAAGTCGATGCGCTCTTGGCGCGTCAAGAAGAAAGACTGAAGGAATTAAACTGATGGATCTTGGGATCAAAGGAAAACGGGCGCTTGTTCTTGGTGCTAGCCGTGGTTTGGGGGCTGCCATTGCCAAGAGCCTGGCGGCAGAAGGCGCCGATGTGATCGCCGCGGCCCGGAATGCGGATGCGATCACAGAGTGGGCAAAGACGACAGATGGCTCTGTCACGGCTCAAAAGCTGGACGTGTCGAATGCCGCTGAAGTCGATGCGGTGCTGGACAGCCTGCTGGAAGCCGGAAATATTGATATTCTGGTGAATAACGCTGGTGGCCCACCTCCGGGACGCAGCACGGATTCGGCGCGCGCCGACTGGATGGCACATTTCGAAACCATGGTCGCCAACCTGATCCATATTGCCAACCGGTGTCTGCCGGGAATGGAACAGGCCGGCTGGGGCCGGATCGTAACGATCTCCTCGTCCGGTGTTGAGCAGCCGATCCCGAACCTGGCGCTGTCCAATGGCCTTCGGTCGGCTCTTGTCGGCTGGTCCAAGACACTGTCCACTGAAGTCGCGTCGAAGGGGATCACCGTCAATGTCGCAATGCCCGGGCGCATTCATACGATCCGAGTCGATGAGTTGGATGCAGCGGCGGCCAAACGCCTTGGCAAGAGCGTCGAGGACGTTGCAACACAGTCGGCAGCCGCCATACCGGCGGGGCGTTATGGGCGGCCGGATGAATTTGCTGATGTCGTTACCTTCCTCTGTTCAGAGCGTGCGTCCTATGTGACGGGCAGCAAGATCCGGATTGACGGCGGCAGCATTCGCGGGATTTAGAACACTTGTATACAGATCGATATCTTAGTTGCTCGCGGCTGATTGGGAGCGCGTTTTGGCGCGCGTCCCCAATGTCAGCTGCGGGGAAGAAAGCTTCAGCTCCAGTTGCCGCTTTCTGAAGAAATCTTGCAGATTTCTGGAAGCGAAACGTCAAACCGTGCCCTAGTCGCCAAGCGGCTGTGGTCCGGTGCGGCCGTGATAGGCGGTGAGATAGACATGTAACCCTGTCAAAAGAGCGGCTCTCATCCGCACGACCGGTGTTTTGGCATCTGATCAACTTTGTGCGTTAAGTGCCTCTAAAACATACTTTAAATTGACAGCAAAAACAGAGAACTCTCTCTTCTCAGCAGTTCCTTCAGGAAATCCTCCCTCTGGTATTGTTAGTGGGGGGATATGATGATTTTCTATGGAAAGATTTGCTCAGTTCGAGAAAGCCAAGGGAATGGGATGTGGTTAGATATGTTTGTCTTTTGGCGTTAGCGACAGCATCTACGCCGGGTTTCGCGCACGGTGAGGCTGGCACCGATATCCGGAATATCATATTGACCGAGAGGTCAGGTGATTGTGCCGATTATGTTGGCCGCTACACAGCCGATGTTGAGGATATTCAGAAGGCTGCGACGTACCAGGCAGAGGTGAAGATAACTGCGGATGAAAAAACCTGCACGATCTCATCTAATGGCACGCCAAACCATGATTTCAACGGAGCAACAGCAAGGTTTGCCAACGATTTTAAGCCATTGCGTGGTGAGTTTACTGTCCCCAGAAATCCGCAAAAAACGAACCAGCGAACAGAGCTCGGGCAGCAAGCCTATAACGCAATATTGCTTAACGGCGCGCCTGTCGATTTGCTCTCTGCGGGGTGCTACCGGCCCAATGCTCCGCGTGCTGACCAAAACGGGAATGTATTGGCTGGCTGCACAATTCGGGATCCATGGCTGATCGACCCACCGTCTTATGATAAGTTTTTCGGAGTGGATCTACACAACGCGCACACACAGCCGGACGGACGCTACCACTATCATTCAAACCCGAATGCGCTTTTTGAGGATCGCCAATTCGACAAGCCATCACCTGTAATCGGGTTTGCTTCCGATGGTTTTCCAATCTACGGAAGCATTTTTCAGGACAAGGACGGTAAAATCCGTGCCGCTGTTTCAGGATACGAACTCAAGACAGCCACGCGTCCGTCGCCTCCAGATGGTCCAGGCGGAAAGCCTGACGGTACATACATTGACGACTACGAATTCACCGGAAATGGTGATCTTGACGAATGCAACGGAATGACGATTGACGGGCAATATGGCTATTACGTCACCTCATCATACCCTTGGATCATGAATTGCTATTCCGGAAAGCCGGATCCATCGTTTCGAAAATAGCCGTGATACGATCGTCTGGTGGGCTATAATTCCAGATGCTGACTGATGACTTCTGGAGAACCATAAACAACGTTGGGTCTTGCCTTAGTCGCCAAGTGGCTGTGGTCCGGTGCGGCCGTGATAGGCGGTGAGGGAGGCGCGGATACGGCGGAGGTTTTCTTTCGTCGTGTCCGCAGATTCCTGCGCCACTGCGGTCGCCAATGCATCGATCACCACCAAATGGACATATCGTGAGGCTGTTGGCTTGAAGATCGCACGATCCTCGGGGACGTTGATGAGGACCGGAACTTTGGCTGCGGCTGCAAGCCGGGTTCCCGGTTTTGTGACGCAAATGGTGGTCGCGCCATAACCATTTGCAATTTCCGCAGCGCCGACGATGGCGTCTGCTTCACCGCTGGCCGAGACCAGAAAGAGCGTATCGCCGGGGCCGAGCGTTGCGGCCCGCATCTGGAGCAGATAGCTGTCACTTACATGGAAGGACGGTATACCAAGCCGGAAAAACCGGTTTGCCGCTTCTTGAGTGATCATGGACGATCCGCCGCCGATACCGGCAAAGAGGATTTGCCGTGTATTCAGGATAACGTCCTTGGCTGCATCCAACATGCCCGTCTCGACTTGCTTCCGAAGAGTGTCGACCGAGGCATAAAGTGCGCCGATCACCTGGTCGATGGCCGTGTTGGTGTCTGGAACGTCGGGTATTGTGTTCGCGCTCATGTATTGCGCGCTCACAGCAAGGTTCTGCACCAGGCGCAGCTTGAAGTCCCGGATACCTGATCAAACCAGACTGCGGCATAACCGGATAACCGTCGTTGTACTTACCTCTCAGTGATCGGCCAATTCACCGATTGTCATGTTGCTGATCGCATCAAGATGGTTCTTGACATAGGTCGCGACCCTTTGCTCCTGGGCGGCAAAGTTCCCATCCAGATTGTTCAGTGCGGACAGCACGTCAAAAACACCCGGTCCGCCTTTTTGAGGTGGCCGCATGGGAGTGCCTGCCGCATCAGGTGTTTCAGTTTTAAATGTAACTTCAGTGTCATCTGTCATGAAACTAAGTTACATATCTCTGTCTAAACAATCAAGAAACTCCGAATAATCAAGCGAAATGAAACTGAATTTGTAACTAAATTTCATTTTGCGTTGATCTTGAGGCCATTCGATGCCATAAGCGTAACTTAGTTACAGGCCGCATTCTGGGAGGAAGATGTTGGGTCAGGATTGGGCTGCCAGAACAAGCGAGCGGGTGAACAAGGGCGGCGAGTTCGTTGTTGCGGGCGTGATGCTCGCGCTTGTGTTCGATGTCTGGCTTGGCGTCGTCGACCGCTACTATCTACGCTGGCAGTTGCCCTGGCCGGAAACGCTGGCCCGCTATCTGATGATCTGGGCAGCGATGCTCGCTGTGTCCTCCGGCATCGCCCGGCGCGATCATATTGGGCTCACGGCCTTTGTCATGATCTTTCCGGTCTCCGTCCGGCGTCTGGTGCTGATCGCGGTTGATCTGCTGTCGCTGGCGCTCTTCCTTTATGTCACCTGGTACGGAATAGCTTTTGCCCAAAGCGGTGCTCCACGGCACGCCATGATCTTCGGCATGAGTCTGGCGCCCTTTTATGCGGCGATACCCGTCTCCGCGGCGCTGTGTTCGGTTCAGCTTGTCCTCGTGCTGTTGCGGGACCTCGGTGGTTACCTCGACAAACCCGTGTTTTCCGAACCTGTATTGGAGGACGGACAATGATCGTCGCCATCTCATTTGTCGTTCTGATCCTTTTTGGCATGCCGATCGGATTTGCCATCGGTCTTGCCGGTGTCATCGGTCTGATCGATATGGGCGGCGGCTCGTTCCTGGCGATTGGGCCGAGCAAAATCTTCAACGGACTGAACATCTTTCCGTTCCTTGCCATGCCGTTTTTCATTCTGGCCGGTGAGATCATGAACGGAACGGGCATTACAACCCGTTTGGTGAAACTCGCTCAGGTCCTGGTTGGTCGCTTTCGCGGTGGTCTTGCCCACACCAACATGCTGGCGTCCGTGTTCTTTGCCGGTCTGACCGGATCTGCAACCGCGGATGCTGCAGCGTTCGGGCGGACGCTTGTGCCGGCCATGGTCAAGGAAGGCTACAAGCGTGACTACGCCTGTGCAGTCACCGCCGCCGGCTCGATAATTGGGCCAACCATTCCGCCGTCCGGTCTGATGGTGGTCTATGGTTCGCTTATGGGGGTCTCGATCGCTGGGCTGTTTGCGGCTGGCATCCTTCCGGGTCTCGTGATCTGCGCCGTATGCATGGGGGTCATCGTAGTTGGGGGCAAGCGGGAAAACCTGCCGCAAGCCTTGCGCGGGGCCAGCCTCAAGGAAGTCTGGCAGACATTCGTGTCCTCCCTTACGGCACTCGCCATGCCGGTTATCATCCTTGGCGGAATTCTTGGCGGTATCGTTACGCCGACAGAGGCAGCTTCCATTGCCGTTGCATATGCGCTCTTCATCGGGGCCGTCGTATACCGCACGCTGACCTTCAAGAATTTCTATTCGATGCTGGTCCGCACTGCACGGATCACCGGGGTTATCTTCGTCATCATTGCCTTTGCCAGCGTGCTGGGCTGGTGGATGAGCTTTGAACGTATTCCTCAGCTCATGGCGGAGACGGTCCTGAGCCTTTCCGACAACCGGTATGCCGTCATCGCCATCATCATCGGCCTGTTGCTGGTTGTCGGCATGGTCATGGATATCACCGCAATCCTGATCATCCTTGCGCCAGTGCTTGTGCCTTTGACCGAGCAGGTTGGTCTCGAGCCGATCCATGCCGGAATCATCTTCGTCCTTGCGCTGAACATTTCGCTGATGACGCCGCCTGTCGGTGCCTGTCTGTTTGTTCTTTCCTCCGTGACCGGAGAACGTCTGGAACGCATCTCGGTGAAGTTGATGCCGTTCCTGATCGCCGAGGTCGCCATTCTCTTCATCTTCGCTTTCTGGGAGGACGCCGCCCTGCTTCTGCCCAGACTCCTTGGCTTTGCCAACTAACCAAAACAAACACCAGAGAGGGTAATCACATGAAACGGACTGCACTATCTGCGGCGCTTGCCGCCACCTTGATCGCCAGCACCGCCTATGCGGACGGAGGCGTCATCCGCTTCGGTCACGACAACAAGACCGACCCGTTTGAAAATCCGGCTCATGCTTGCACTGCCGTCTTTGACAACCTCGTCACCTCCGGTACCAACGGCAGTGTTTCTGTCGAAGTCTTCGGCTCCAACCAGCTTGGTTCGGCAGCGGAACACGTTCAGCAGGTGCGCGATGGCCTGCTTCAGGCGACGCTGACGTCTACCGGAGCGCTTGCAAGCTATTATCCGCGCATTGACGTCCTGAACCTGCCGTTCGCCTTCAACGGAAATGCCGCCACCTATGAAGTCTTCGACGGAGATTTCGGTAAGGCGCTTGCAGCAGACATTGAGGCTGAACTTGGAGATGTTGTAGTGCTCGGTTTCCCCGACACTGGCGGTTTCTTTGCCGTTACGAACTCGCAGCGCGAGATTGCCAACCTGGCCGATTTTGACGGCATCCGCATCCGAACGATGACCCTTCCGTCACACCAGACCATCGTCAAGGCGCTTGGAGCAGAAGCTTATCCGCTGTCCTGGGGCGAGGTTTATTCCGGCCTGCAAACCGGCGTGATTGATGGTCAGATGAACCCGGTTCCGATCATTTCCTTCGCCAATTTCGCAGAGGTCCAGGAATATCTGACGCTAACCAATCACCTGTTCTCGCCGTACACGTTCTTGATGAACCGTGCCTTCTACGAGGGCCTGTCCGACAGCGAGAAAGCCACCGTGCATACTGCAGCCGAGAACTGTGTTGCAGCCAGCCGGGGTATTTCTCGCATCATTGAAGCTTCCGACCGCGGTCTCGCAGGGCTCGCCGATGACATCAAGGTCACCGCGCTCAGCGATGACCAGCGGGCGGAGATGGCAGCAGCCACACAGCCGGCATTCGAAACGCATGTTGCGGAAAATCTCGACCCGAAGGCCAATGAGCTGCTGGTGAAGTTCCGCGATGCAGTCAACAAGGCAAACGAAGCCTCCTATCTGAACTGATCGGCACGGCCGGATGGCCGTCTGAAGAACTTGCCGGAGGCCGCCAAATGGTCTCCGGCATATAATAATAACCCGGACAGGACCCAATCCATGCGGATCTTCTGTGCATCGCTCGCCACAGAGACAAATACGTTTTCGCCCCTGCGGACCGATTTTTCTGACTTCAAGCAGAGTTTTTATGCAGCTCCCGGTGCTCATCCGGAAACGCCAACTCTGTGCAGCGGTGTTTTCCCAGCGCTTCGCCGGGCATCTCAGGACCTTGATTTCGACCTTATCGAGGGCACTGCCACCTGGGCCGAGCCTGGGGGGCTTTTGAACGCCGGAACCTGGGTCTATTTGCGTGACGAGATCCTGGAGCAGGTTCGTGAAGCCTTGCCGCTGGATGCCGTTGTTTTGGGCCTGCATGGCGCGATGATCGCAGATGGCTGCACCGATTGCGAAGGTGCTCTGCTGGAAGCCGTTCGGGGCATTGTCGGACCAGAAACGATTATCGGTGTCACGTTTGATCCGCACAGTCACCTTAGTCAGAAGCGGGTCGACAATGCGGACATCATCACGGTGTTCAAGGAATTCCCGCATACGGATTTTGCCGAAACGGGCGAAGCCTGTGTCGCACTTGTCTTGCGGGCCTTGAGGGGCGAAATCAAACCGGTCGTATCC
>CALDSI010000112.1 GCA_937911395.1 uncultured Labrenzia sp. | reverse complement strand
CGTGTCTATCGCGAGGAACTGGCCGCGGAGCTCTGGCAACATGCCGTTGCCCCCGAGGATACAATTGCAGAGATCTATTTCAGGAACCGGGTGAAGGGTTGGGATGGATTTCATACCGATCAGATCCGGTTTCACCCAGAAGCCTTCTACACCAAGGATCTGAAACTGCCCTGCATTGTGTGCCAGGTCACGGGGCCAGACGGCACCCCGGTCGGTGTCTGGCGGATCTATCTCAACGAAGACGGCACCAATTACCGGGATGAAACCGGCAAGAAGGTCAAGAAGGGCCTCGGCCCCTGTATGGAGCTTGGCGGGGCCATCCGGCTTCACCCGGTCACAGACGGCACCATTGGGGCCTGTGAGGGCGTGGATTCCGGTTACGGGGCATGGAACCTTGCTGCCCGTGAATTCCCGATCTGGCCGATGCTTGCGACCTCTGGAATGGTCAACTTCCAACGGCCCTTTGGTGTCTCCCGTGTCGTCGGCTTCCCCGATGGTGACAGGGACTTCGACGCCAAGAACAAGACCTTCCGGGAGCCTCCCGGTTTCAAGGCGTGGCGGTCCTTGGAGGAACGCATGCGAGCCGAGCATGTCGCCACCGGCACCTTTCCCACAATGGCAAACGGAACGGACCCGCTCGAGGTCTGGAATGATTTTTATGAAAAGCATGGAGTGCTGGCCGCATGATCACCGGGTTTCCCGAAAACGAATGTGAATTTCTGGGCCTGATCCTTCAGGGCCCTGCCAGCTTTCACGGCTACCGGGTGCGGGTTCCGCTGGATGCCTTCACAAACATGACCACACGGGCGGTCTGGGACGGCATGCTGCGCCTTGGACGGGCCGGAACTGATGTTTCCATCCCGGCGCTGCGCGAAGTGGTCAAGCTGGACGTGGAGCAGGCCGGTATTCCGAATGTCCCGTCATTCCTGATGGCCTGTATGACGCAAGCAACAGGCGAGCTCGGGCTTGATGATCTGGCCGAGATCCTGTGCGAGCGCGCCCTGAAAACGCAGATAACGGCCTTTGCCGGCGATCTGGTGAAAAAGGTCAATGAGGGCCGACTAGGGGCCGAGGACATCGCCCTCGAAGCTGCTGGCGCCTTTGCCAACCTTGCAGCGGCCCGACGCCCCCGTGTCGGCAAGTCCATCCATGAAGCCGGACAGGCCTACATGGAGCAGCTGCGACAGGCACAGGTTAACGGGGAACCTCGGGGGCATGATTGGGGTATCAGGACACTTGATGACCTCATGGGCCGCATTGTGATGGGGGATTTTGGTCTGATCATTGGCCCGTCCGGTCATGGCAAGTCAGCCCTTGCCCGGAACCTTGCGAACCACATCGCCAAGCGGGAACCGGTTCTGACAATCTCGGCAGAGGAAGCGCCGGAAGACATCGCGGCAAAGGATCTGATTGCCCGCACCGGGATCTTGAGTGAGCGGCTGGAAAACAACACTGTGAACCCGTCAGAGGTTGAGGCCCTGGCCGTTGCCAATCAGGCACAACATGGCCTGCCTTCCTTCTTTGAGTACACCGACAATATGCGGATCTCGAACATCGAGGCCTGCATCCGGGCGTTCAAGCACACCAATGGCGGTTGCGGCGCGGTCTTCATTGATACGATCGATGATGTGGACCCGGAGGTCAAAGGCTCACATTCAATGGCTGAGAATGTGATGCTTGTCTGCCGGATGCTCGACAAGATGGCGACCAAGTTGCAGGTGCCCATCATCGGGTTGGGTCAGGTCAAGACGATTTACAACGAGCGCCCCGATATCAGCCTCAGGCTGTCCGATTCCTACGGCGGCCAAGCCGTCCGGAACAAGGCGAATTGGGTGCTTCTAATGCACCGGCCTCAAAAGAAGATGTCCGATGTTCTCTACAAGTCAGCGAATTCTCAGCCCGAGCGGGACAAGCTCGACGCTAAGTACGAGGAATGGAAGGGCAAGGCTGAGGTGATCTGTGCCAAGCGCCGCAGGGGCGGGGATGGCCGCACTCTCAAGGTTGGTTGGTCTGGCCCGCGGACAAGCTTCTTCGACCTGGACGATGATCCACAAGGCGACTTTGACGAGGATTTCCGATGACCCTGCACCTTGAGGACGAGATCGAGGAAGCAACACGCATCCTCGCCATTCACCAGCGGAAGGTCAGCAAGCCCGAAGCCACCCTTGAAGACGAGTGGAGCCTTGAACGGGCGCGCAACCGACTGGCCGCAGCCCAAAACAAACTCCTGAAGGCCGAAAACACAGAGTTGAAGCGGAGGCTACGAAATGCCGGCCGAAAAGATAACGGACACGAGGCAGGCACGGGAACTGTGCGACAGTCTGGACATCACCTGTCTGCCCGGGAACGTGCCGATCAGGACTGGGCCCACTTCTGGTGCCCAGACCAACGCGGAAGTGACCATTCAGAAGATGATCAATCTTCACGGGGAACAGCATGCTTGGGCGGTTCTCTACGCCCTGACGCAGAGCGAGAACCACCACTGCGATCTGACCCGGGACATGATCGGGGCCATAAGCGACCTGTTCTGTCGCTTCCCGGAATGGCGCGAAAGGCTGGGTGAGTTCTGTGATGCGCTGGATATCGTGGATCTCTCAAGCCTCAGGGAAATCGCCCGACGCGGGCCGGGGATTGATGGCCGGTCCCCGAAGCAGCGGATTCTGCTGGCCGGTTATCTGCAGGTGTTGCTGTGGGATCTGATGGAGATGGAAGCTCAGAAGGAGTTGGTGGCGTGACAATGAGCCCGACCATTCCAGTCAACGTATTCACTTTCTTTGCGGCATAAGCCGGACATGCTACTCCAAATAGAATTACAATATCAAAGTAGGTTTATCATGAGCGAAAATGAGCCTGGCGGCGACGGTGTAAACCCTCTTGAGGCAATTGATAAGGCGAACCAATCGGCCTCTAAGGGGCCGTTATCGGCACTGTTTACGCCCTCAGCAGAAATCCTTGGTAAAAAACTTGAAGACGTTACCCGCCGAATTGTCGAGGGGAAGAAGGAAAACAACCAAGCTCATGTTGAGGCGGTTCGCGCAAAGATTGGACAGCAAGAGCGCGAGCCGAATGCAATTGCGTTAGAAAACTTGGTCGCCTGGGAGGAGCCTGCGGGCAATTATTCAGCTAGGGATCCCGAGGCTGATCTATGGAGGGGTATCCTGGATGAAATCCTTACTGGGAACTCCGATCAGAAAGAACTTATTGAAGTTGCAAAAAAACTGAATGCCGATGATTTGGCGACAATAGGGAGATTTCGGCAACGAAACCGTGTGTGGGATAAAGATCTAAATGAAGTGCTTGAGAATGAAATATATAGTATTGAAAAGTTGGTCGCGGAAAATGTATTGAGTGAAGAAATTTTAATAAAACCAAGAATAGCTAGAATATTATTTATCGGATCAATATTCTTATCATTTTCATATATCACTTTTATGGCGTTGAGAGGTGATATATTTATTTCAGCTGGTGATATAGAAACAAAGGATTACTTACGTGCTTTCGCCGCTACTGGGCCTGCGACGTTCGTATTTTATCTTTCTTATTCTCTTTGGACAGAGAGGTTTCGTTTGAAATCCCGGGTGTGGAGGCTGTCCGGTGTGGGGCTGAAGATAGCCATGTACGCGGCAAAGTACCGGCAAGGGAAGGGTTGACCAGATGACACTTGCAGAACTTGAATCCCTGATCCTCGACCGGCTCCTTGAAGCTCAGGTCTGCATGCGCTCCTTGCGGGTGACCGGCGTTCGCCCTAGCCTGCCGTCAACCTTCTGGCCGGAGACAGAAACCAACGAAAGCGAGCTCTGGCAGGTGGTCAAGGAACAGCTTATCGACGGCATCAAGACCGATGACCCGTTGAAGCCTCGCCGCGCTCCGCCACCGGCTGCCGCTATCTCTCGCATGGAAGAAACGTGGGATTGGCTGGCCGGGATCCGATCAGAAAACGCCCGCAAAGCCGTGGCGATCAAGGTGTTTGCTTGGGTTCATAAAATCTCGACAAGCACCCTTGCAAGGCAAATGGGGATCAATAGAGTGACCCTAAACCGCAGATATAATGCGGGAATGGAGGAACTGATGACAAGGTTTTGTAAAACAAGCGTTTTACCCGACCCGGCAGACGAAGATTTGGTGCATCACTTTCGGCCAAATCAGGCTATACAACAACGTAACATCGCAGCCAGTGCAGCTTGAACGGAATATGAGGGGAAGACGCCGAGCCCCGCTGTTCAATCAGTGATCGGATCCAGTCACCCGGCGTCCGAGATGGTGGAAGGCCATCGTTCTAATCAGGCAGGATGGAGCAGCCCGATAGCGATTGACCATAATCTCTGCAAAGGGTAACAAAAACTGTAAGCGGTAGGCGCTCGTTTTAGAGCCCTCTTACGAAAAGGACCCGTAGACAGGTGCAAGCTGTCTACGGGTTTTCTTATGCCGAAACTGTTGCGGCAATAGCAACCATCATCAGCAGCAAAGTTAGTAAGCGGTAGGTTTGATCGCTCAGAGGAACCACCCCCTTTCGTTGGTTGGTGAACTCCTAACCAAATAACATCATTCTCAGACACTTGAAACCTAAAAGAAACTTAAGTAACTGAAAAATAATGGGAATTTATGGTACTTCAGGGGTGATCAGGGGAATTTGTGGGACACTGTGGGACTGTTTGGTCGCAAGTCCATCATCTGAGCCTTTGATGACCAGCTTTCGCTAAGCGCCGTTCGGTCAAAACAGAGCGCCAAGTTCAAATCAACCCGTCACCCTGACCGGTGGCGGGCTTTTCTGTATCCTAACCAATCGACATCTTAAACGGGGATCTGGGCTGGCTGGCTGTCTTTTGTTAGTGGGTGCGGTGTCGGCAGAGGTCACAAGATAATTTTATATAAAATTGCCATCATCGATGTGGGTGTCGATCTGTCGAGTGTCCGTTCGTTTTGACGTTATCGGTCTGGAAAGCAGTCAAAACATGCCCGCCCTGGTTATTTGGTCCGCCCCACGACATATAGTCGATCGGGACTTTACCGAATGGGCCAACCTGGAGTGAGACCAGCAAGGCTCATGAGATCAGCACAGCGGTGCGCCGACGAAATGATCTAAAAAAATGGACTGGGGACAGATCTGATATGATTGTGAATGTGTTGGGATTTTCAGGTATGGTCTGCACTAGCTTGAAGCAGTTGTGACAAGCCAAACGCCCCATCACGAGAGAGGTGACGGGGCGTTGGATGTTTTATTTGAGGATATCATCCTTGATGGCTTTTAGGATGATGACCGCCACTTCGAGGACGAGCACAAAGAGGGCTAAATCCTTCATTAGCTTAACCTTCTTGTATGGAGGCCGGGAGTATTCTCGGCCTTTCATATTCAAACGTGTAGCCACGTCTCCCCTTTTTGTTATTTTCTATTCCAATGTAATCAATTTCGTTTCTAGCGATTCCTACTTAGGGTCTTTGTCCTGACCGGCTGGTCATTGGAGTTATATTTCGCAAGTGATGTGCCGATTTTACTAGGTTTCTGTTTAACCGGCAAAGTTGTATGCGCACACAGTGCGTTAAATCCAAAGATGGAAGTAAGTGCCGGATTGCTAAGCAAAAAATTTCCGGCTTCGCTACAGTGTTTGAATATGGGGCAGGTGGTATTTTTTCCTGCAATGTTCTGAAGAAATTGTCAGCGCTTGAAGTGTTTTTCAAACAGCTGGAAATCCCTTGTCGAGACCGCAGAAGGCACCATAACCGTCGTCAAAGGCGCCTGGACCGCCCGGATAGAGGTGTGAGCCGATGAGTGACAATGAGAAGATCGTTTCCTTAACAGGGCAGCCAGTCGGTCAACCGGGTGCAGTCAATGATTCTTGTGTCAAGGCGCTTGAAGAGGCGCTGGAACGCGCCCGTGCAGGTCAAATTGCCGGAGTGGGTATTGTGTTGCTCTGGCCCGATAACCCATCAGCATACAGCCTTGGCGGCCGGATCGGTGGATACACCATGCTTGGCGCTGCTCAGCAGCTGGTTCACAGAATTTCCGTTCAGAACTCAGACCCGTCGTAATCATGCCTGTTCTGAAAAACGCCAAATACGAGAAGTTCGCGCAGGCGATAGCCAAGGGCATGAACGCCACCGAGGCAACGAAAGAAGCCGGGTATGCCGATCCGCGCAATTCCACCCGGCTGACGAAAAAAGACGAAATCCGGCGCAGAATTGACGAATTAGGTGAGCGAGCCGCTGAAAAGGCCGAGAGGACAGCTGCTGACCGCCTGAGGATGCTCAGCGATATTGCGTCAAAGGCACAGGAAGAAGACCCTCGGGTAGCCGTGTCAGCAATCGCTGAAGCCAACAAGATGCAGGGCAGCCACGCAGCTT
>CALDSI010000111.1 GCA_937911395.1 uncultured Labrenzia sp. | reverse complement strand
CCGAGATCACACACCAGCATGGGCAAGGACAAGACTTGCGCCCAGCGGCTCCAATGCGATGCCAGCTCGTCAGATGAATGTGTTTCCACGAGTGTGATCGACAGTGCGCTGTCGGGATGTTTCAGGATCAAACTGGCCAGGATCTCTCCCGGCGAATTGCCTGGAATAATGCGCACCATCACGCCGTCAAAACCGTGCATTGGCACGACAATTGTGACCGGCAGGCCGCCGACGCGGCGCTTGATGATTGCTTTTTCGCGATCAAGAAATATGTCGGCCGGAAGGGAGGTTGTTCCTGGCCGGGCTTCCAGGCGTTGCTGGAACTGGATTGGGAGGCAACCGGGATGCAGCACCTGCTCGGTGCCGATCCCGGCCGCTTGTGTCATCTGTTGTTCTGTTTGACGCTTCACTGTGACTTCTCCACCGGGCCTTTTGGCCTCTTGATGAAGTTACTCTACACACCAAAGAGTCGTGATCTGCTTAAGAGACACGGTTAAAAAACTGTGATTTTAAAAAGGGTTACTGGAGTGTAACGAGCCCGCTAACACTCTGTTGAGTATAATAGCTTGGCAATAGCGGCATGCAGCCCCAATTTCCATGCAAATCGGTTTTCGTTCCACCGCACGTCGTTAGTTATCTTCCAACGGTTGCGGCTCTATCCTCCGGAGCGTAAACAACAGCCCAACATAAGGCGGTATGCCAACACGAAGGCGGTATGAATGTCCGAATTGATTGATCAAACTGAACTCCAATCCCGAGCCGAACGTTTGGTTGCTGCAGCCCGCAAAGCAGGCGCAGATGCCTGCGACGCCATCGCGGTCACCGGCGTTTCTCTGGGTGTTGAAGTCCGGGACGGTAAGGTCGAGGAGACCGAACGGGCCGAGGGGGATGACGTCACGCTGCGGGTTTTCGTCGGAAAACGCAGTGCAGCGGTGTCGGCCAATCAGTTGGACAATCCGTCAGATCTTGCGGAACGCGCTGTCGCCATGGCCAAGGTGGCGCCGGCAGACCCGTTTGCCGGCCTTGCTGATCCGGATTTGCTGGTCAAGCAACTGCCGGAACTGGAGCTGCTGGACAGCAAACAATTGTCCGCCGACGAACTCACTGACATCGCGCTCGAAGCAGAAACTGCGGGCCTCAGTGTGGAGGGGGTCAGCAAATCCGGTGGTGCGTCGGCGTCCTCGCGCCTGGCCGGTGTTGTGATGGCCACCAGCCATGGATTTCAGGGGGCTTATCTTTCTTCCCGTTTCGGCATGTCCATGACGGCTGTTGCTGGTGATGGCACAGCGATGGAGCGGGACTATGACTTTGACAGCCGGACATTCTTTGAAGACCTCGATGCACCCACTGATATCG
The DNA here is from genome assembly GCA_937911395.1 of uncultured Labrenzia sp. Lineage (GTDB taxonomy): Bacteria > Pseudomonadota > Alphaproteobacteria > Rhizobiales > Stappiaceae > Roseibium. The sequence goes on along the minus strand of CALDSI010000111.1, from coordinate 1,393 downwards.
GCCGCCGTGCCGGAGAGCGGGCGGTCCGCCGGCTGAACCCGGACAAGTTATCCACCCGCACCACCAATGTGGTTTATGAAGCGCGGGCGGCCCGCAGCATCCTTGGACATCTGGTCGGTGCGATAAACGGTGCATCAGTAGCCCGGAAGACAAGCTTCCTGATGGATCACATGGGTGAGCCGGTTTTGGCTCCCGGCCTGACGGTTGTTGCCGATCCGTTCACGCACCGCGGCGCGGCAACCCGTCCGTTCGACGGTGAGGGAACCGAAGCGAGCTTTCTGAACATGGTTGAAGACGGTGTCTTGCAACACTGGTATTTGGATGGGGCGTCGGCACGAGAGCTCGGGTTGACCCCGAACGGCCGCGCCCGGCGCGCCGGCAGTGGTACGTCTCCGGGCTCCACGAACGTGACCTTGATGCCGGGAGAAAAGTCTCTGGAAGAGCTGATGGCGGACGCAGGCGACGGTCTTCTTGTGACGGATCTGATCGGTCACGGGGTGAATGGCCTCACTGGAGATTATTCGCGCGGAGCTGCCGGTTTCTGGTTCGAAAACGGCAAGATCGTCAGGCCCGTCAGCGAAATCACGATCGCAGGCAATTTGAAGGACATGTTCAAGCGCATGGTGCCGGGTAGTGATCTGGACAATCGTTATGCGGCTGCGGCCCCCTCAATCATGATTGAAGGAATGGCCCTTGCCGGGAATTGATGATGCCGCGTTTGAAGCCGATCTGGCGCTTTTGGAAGATGCAGCTCTGGAGGCCGGCGAACTGGCGCTGACCTATTTCGGCCGCGATCCAGAAACCTGGTTCAAGGGCAACAAGTCTCCGGTATCGGAGGCCGACATCGCCGTCGATCGTTTTCTCGGCGAAACCTTGCGCGCGGCCCGGCCGGACTACGGCTGGCTGTCGGAAGAAACCGCTGATGATCCGATCCGGCTGCAGCATGACCGGGTGTTCATCGTGGATCCGATTGATGGAACCCGGGCATTTTTGGCGGGCGGTGACGAGTGGACTGTATCCGTCGCAGTTGTCGACAAGGGGCGGCCTGTAGCGGGCGCGGGCTATTGTCCAAGACGAAAGGAAATGTTCCTTGCGGCTAAAGGCGGTGGGGCGTCCTTGAACAAGGATGAGATAGCGGTCTCAAACAGAACCGAAACGGCAGGAGCCCTGTTAACCGGCCCCTATTCGATTGCCGCCAACAAAGACGTTCAAGCGGCCGGTTTTGAGGCAACGGATGTGTTGCGGTCTCTTGCTTACCGTCTCGCCATGGTGGCGTGTGGCCGGGTGGATGTCGGAGCGGCACGGGGTGGGCCAAGCGATTGGGATCTTGCAGCCGCCGATCTTTTGGTGCAGGAAGCTGGCGGAACTCTGACCGATCTGTCGGGTGAGCTAC
>CALDSI010000110.1 GCA_937911395.1 uncultured Labrenzia sp. | reverse complement strand
TGCTGGTCACCGAACAGCACCGTCTGCTCGATTCTCTTTTGTGGCAGGAAACCCCGCGGTTTCTGCGCGCCTATCAGGATGTGTTTCATGCGCACAATCCGAACGGGCAGAGTTATTTCTATGTGCCTTGGTTAGACGTTGCAGACCTTAAAGACCCAACTTCATGGATAGCTTATGAACGGGAGGCTTGGCCAGTCTGGCAATGTGCTGTGGCGGGTGTTAACGCTGGCCTCGCACGAGACGGCCGGGAAGACAGGATGATGCTGATCCCGGCTTCGCTGGCATTGGCCGATCTCGTGGACCAGCTGGTCTCAACACCCGGTGGACTCCCAGGCTTCAAGGACATGTCTGCGCAGGAAATCCTTACCGCATTGTTCGGTGACAGTGTCCACCTGACACCTTTGGGCAACTCGTTCATGGCAGCGGTTGTTTACGGCACACTTTCGGGAAATCCCATACCGCAGACAGAATTTGAAAACCTGCCCGGTGACCAGGCTGCAACCCTTCAGAACGTTGCCAATCACTTTATGACGGCATATCGCACCGAGATGCCGACCTTCGGCGAGAACTGCACGGAGAAGGTGCCGACCTCCTTCAAGATCGCCTATCCGGCTTATACCGAAGAAATGTCGAGACAAGGTGGAACCGGTTTTTTAAGTGCCCGGCTCCAGCGTCTTAAAGAAACTCTGAGCTACTTCCGGAAGCTCTAGACCGAGCCTGTGCAAACCAGGAAACGTCAGTCCGCAACGACTTCCTGCCGCTGGGAGCCGAGCCCCTCGATGCCGAGTTCCACAACGTCACCGGCTTTCAGATAGCGCGGCGGTTTCATGCCCATGCCGACACCCGGAGGTGTTCCAGTGGAAATGATGTCGCCCGGATGCAGCGTCATGAACCGGCTGAGATAGGAGACGAGATACGCCACGGAATAGACCATCGTCCGGGTCGACCCGTCCTGAAGCTTTTCGCCATTCACTGTCAACCACATGTTCAAATCTTGCGGGTCGGCGACTTCGTCCCGTGTGACCAGCCACGGCCCGACCGGACCAAAACTGTCGCAGGACTTGCCTTTGGTCCACTGGCCGGACCGCTCGATCTGGTAGCTGCGTTCCGAGATGTCATTGGCCACCGCATAACCTGCCACGTGATCGATTGCGTCCGCATCATCGACATACTTCGCAGATTTGCCGATCACCACGGCAAGTTCTGCTTCCCAGTCGGTCTTTTCGCTGCCGCGCGGCAATAGAGTGGGATCGTTCGGACCACAAATCGCACTGGTTGCCTTCATGAAAATGATCGGCTCAGGCGGCACATCCATGCCGGCCTCTTCTGCGTGATCTGCATAATTCAGGCCGATACAGATGAACTTGCCTGTTCCGGCAACACAGGTGCCAAGTCGGGTTCCTGGCGTGACTTCCGGAAGCTTCTCTTCGTCAATGCCGCGAAGGGCCGAAAGACCGGCATCTGACAAAACTGCACCTGCGATATCCGGTACAATACCCGTGAGATCGCGGATCTTACCGTCCTTGTCCAGAAGACCGGGTTTTTCGGCGCCTGGGGCCCCATGCCGCAACAACTTCATTCCTATATCTCCCGTCGCCCAACAACCTATTTGGTTTTGCCCAAGTGATTGCATGTTCAAGCGCAGTCGAAAAGTGCAGTAGCGCCAAAAAGGACCTGCATCAGGCTCACAAAAAAGGCTCCAGGTTTCCCTGAAGCCTCGTTGAGTTTAGGCGCTTTCGGAACTCAAGCGCCAGGAACCTTCATGGCGGAAAAGTCGATCATGATGTTCTCCTGATAGGCTTTCCGCTGACACAGCCGGTCATAGTAGGCTTTCAGTTGCGGCAGATCCGCACGATCGAAGTCCAGCTCGTAGTAGCGGTACAAAAGGCCGCCAACCTGGTAGTCGACGAGATTGAGTGCCTCACCGCCGAAAAACGGGCCTTTGATGTTTGCTTCGAAGATAGCCATTGCCTGCTTCAGGGCAGCTTCGGCCTGGGCAACAGCAGCCCCGTTGCGGTCTTCTGCAGTCACCCGGACCATCTGGATGAAGATCGTTGGGATCAATGGCACATAAATGTGCTGACGGGACATGTCGGCCCATTTTTCGATTTGCGCGGCTGCCATCGGGTCGCTCGGATGCCCGCCAAAACGTCTCATCAGATAACGCAGGATGGTGACGGCTTCCGAAATCGCCTGACCATCTTCTTCCAGAACCGGCACAAGACCCAACGGGTTCATGCCCAGGAACTCTGGGGTGTCCGTGCCGCCAAACGGGCCCCCGACATCAAGGCGTTCATAGTCGACACCCAGCTCGTCCAGGCACCAGATAACGGGCTGCACATTGGCCGAGGTCTTGCGGCCATGGATCTTGATCATTTTCAACTGTCTCCCAAACTGGATGTCGTTTTCTTGTGGCGGCTGGATAATGCCCGGTCATGCGCGTTGAGCCAATGGCTTCAAAATTCGAATTGCAGCACAATTCGTCCTGCATGGCCGCCGCCGGAACCCACGATGCCCCGGCGGCTACCTCAACTATCGTTTCGGGATGATGTTATGCTCCGGACCGAACGGGAAACCGGTGATGTTCTCCGCACCATCTTCCGTTACGATCAGAATGTCATGTTCGCGATATCCGCCCGCACCCGGTTCACCTTCCGGGATCATGATCATTGGCTCCATGGAGACAACCATTCCCGGTTCCAAGACGGTATCGACGTCTTCCCGCAACTCAACAGAAGCCTCACGGCCATAGTAGTGGCTCAGGACCCCGAATGAGTGGCCATATCCAAAACTGCGATACTTCAGAAGATCATGGCTGCGGTAGATGTCATTCAGCTCCGCCGCGATGTCGCGGCAGCGCGCACCCGGCTTGATGAGCTTCAGTCCTTCACGGTGGACATGACAGTTCACTTCCCAAAGCTTCAAATGGTCATCGGAAGCATATTCGCAGAACAGCGTGCGCTCCAAAGCCGTGTAGTAACCGAAAATCATCGGGAAACAGTTC
>CALDSI010000109.1 GCA_937911395.1 uncultured Labrenzia sp. | reverse complement strand
GCTGCCGGCTTTCCAGCGGCACATCCGTTGCCAGGACAATGATGACAGATCCGCGTTCCTCCGATGCCAACATTCCCGCAGGAGATGGCCTGCGCCCATCCGGCAGCACGAGGTCCCCGGCCCTGCCAAAATTCGCCTGCACCAAAGCCCCCAGTGTGAAGGTCTGCCCATTCAATTCAAACTGGCGGGATGCGGATCCGATCCCGCCCTTGAAACCGAAACAGCTGATACCGGTTACGGCTCCGACACTGCCTTGCTCAAAGTCTGTAGCCGCAACCGAAAGTGCCGCGTTGGCATCCTCTTCAGTCAGCGCAATCGCATTGATATCGCTTAAGTAACCGTCATTGCATTCCATAACGACCGGATTGACGGTCCCTTTCGCACGGTCAATCTGGGGGTTTTGTTTCAGCTCCCGCCGGATCTAGGTGTGAATGCCTTCAGCCACCCCGTAAGTGCTGGTGAGCAGGATCGGTGTCTCCAGGTTCCCGAGTTCCTCAACCTGGATCAGGCCAGCGCTTTTGCCAAAGCCGTTTATGACGTCGCTGGATGCCGCCAACTTTTCCAAAAACACATTGCCCGGATGCGGGACAATGGCCGTGAACCCCGTCCGAAGGTCCCCATCAATGATAGTCTTGTGCCCAACCGTGATGCCCGCGACATCCGTAATCAGGTTTCGGGGCCCGGGTTGCATGGTCCCGCAGATCAGACCGTGGGCACGTGCTGGCGATGCATTTGTCGGCCTCATAAGGGCTTCACTCCCTTCAGCGGGTAGAAAACATGTCGGCCAATATCCGGAGACTTAGCGTTCCAATACGTCAAAGCCTTCAGCCGGAGTTGGCGGGACGAAGTGTTTGGTAACTGCTTCAAATTGCTCATCACTCACAGAAAACGGATGGCTACCACTGGCATTGCGCGCCCGCAGCCGTTCCTTGCAGATCTCGTTGGAAACATTGAGGTAATGGAGCGTGTGATCGCTGCCGCTGTTTTCCGCAACACGCCGCATCCAGACGCGCGTCTCCGGCGTGTTGGCCGGAAAGTCGAGAACCACGGACACGCCGGTTTTCAGAAGCCCAATGACATGGGGCTCCATGACGGCTCGTAGCCTTGCCGAGACACGCACATAGTCTTTGATTGTCGACATTTCGGGCCCGAACAATTCGGCCAGCCAAATGTCTTCGCTGATCAAAACCGTTGCCGGTTGGCTGGAGAGTTCACCGGCAAGCGTTGACTTTCCAGAGGCGATCTTGCCACACAGAATATGGAGATGTCCGGGTGTCATGGAGAAGCCTGTTAGAACCCGCCGGTCGGGCATTTATCATTTGAGGCCACGAAAGTGGCACCAGACCGGCAGATTCGCAACGACGGCTTATGTTTGGAGCGCTTTATCAGCGCGCCAGCAACGTCTCCAGGCCAATCACGAGAAGGGTCAAGAACAGGAAATAGGCAGCAAACCGGCCGTGGTCGGTGCCATCGATCACGACCTTGCGCAACAGCGACCCGAAAATATCCAGCAAGGAGACTGTTACGAGGATGATCAATAAAATCGCAGCGCCAGCCGAGTAGTCAAAGCCGCGCAGGGCTTCTGAGAGCGACATGCCAATGCCGCCCGCGCCGACAATGCCCAGCACGGTCGCAGCGCGTACGTTGGCTTCAAACCGGTAAAGGGAATAGGAGATCCAAAGTGGCAGAACCTGCGGCACGACACCGTAGACGATCTCTTGAATGGCCGGAGCGCCCGTTGCCTTGATGCCCTCAACCGGACGCGGATCGATCGCCTCCACGGCTTCTGAAAAGAGTTTTGCGAGCGTGCCTGTCGTGTGGATCGTCAGCGCCAGAACACCTGCCAGCGGTCCAAGACCAACAGCCGCCACAAAAATCAGGGCAAACACCAGTTCATTGATCGCACGGAAGGCATCCATGAGCCTGCGCACTGGGAACACGATCCAGTAAGGCGCAATATTGGACGAGGACAGCAATCCGAACGGGATCGCAAGGATCACCGACAGAAAGGATCCCCAAACCGCCATTTGAACGGTTTCGAGCATCAAGTCGAAATAGCTGTGCCAATACCGGAAGTTCGGCTTGAGAAAGTCTTCCAGCAGCATGGCCATGTTGCCACCGCCGGTGAATACCTGGCCCATGCGGTGCATGTCCGCCGGATGGAAACTCCAGACCAGCATGACGATCAAACCGCCCCAGATCAGAACGTCAAAGACCTTCTCCTGAGTGGTTCGACCCGGGACTTCAAGAACGGGCTCGCCCGTGTTGAGCACGTTTACAGTACTGGTCATGGAAAGTGTCCTGTGCGGAGATCAAACAAGAGCATGAGGGAATGCCCTGATGCCTCCCCTCATGCCGATGCGTTGCGCTGATTACTTGCGCGGGCGGGCAGCAGCAGCTGCGCGGATTTCTTCGATCTTGGTGTTGATTTCCAAGATTTTCGCGGTCCGCTCGTCGTCGGAATAGGTGTCGTCACCCTCGATGGACATGCGCTGACGGATCTGATCCATCTCGTAAAACGGCCACAACTGGGCGTTGGAGGACGGAATAAACGGTCCCATGTCGATCATGGCGAGGTTCTCACGCGCCTTGGCCACTTCCTCGTCGGTGCCCTGACGGCCATAGGTCATGAAGAAATACATGATCTTCGACTTGATGCTTTCATCGAGCTCCGGACGCCAGGCCATCGGATCAGACGCGATCAGCGGAGAGCGCCAGATTTCCTTCAGTTCGGCAAAGAGTTCCGGCTTGGCATTTTTCAAGCGGGAATACATGCCGGTGGAGGATGCAACAGCTGCATCAACCTGTTTGGTTGCAACCGAAATCAGGTTGGTCTCGTGGTTGGCGTTGCGCAGGGTCTTGAAACAGTCCTTCGGGTTCACACCTTCTTGAGCGAAAACGAAGGTGGACGGGACAAGAAAACCGGACGTGGAATTCGGATCGCCGATGCCGAAATTCAGATCCTTGTTGCACGCCATCACGTCTTCATAAGTGAGGCCGGAGT
>CALDSI010000108.1 GCA_937911395.1 uncultured Labrenzia sp. | reverse complement strand
CATGAAACAGTCCTTTTGGAGTTCGGTTTGCCTCGCGCTTGGTGGGTTGCTGGCGCTAGCCGCGGCCATGGGCATTGGACGGTTCGTCTACACCCCGATCCTCCCCTACATGGCCGAGGGAATCCCGCTGACGCCGAGTGCGGCCGGGCTCATCGCATCTGCGAATTTTCTTGGTTATCTGACCGGCGCACTGATCGGCGCATCCCGTTTCTTGGGCGGAACACCCAGAACCTGGTTCCTTGCTGGGCTCGCGCTCAGTGCTCTGACGAGTGCAGCCATGGCCCTCACCAGTGAGGTGTGGTTCTTCATGATAGTTCGCTTCATCAGCGGCCTGGCCAGCGCCTTCGTTCTTGTTTTTTCGACCACTCTTATATTGGAACGGCTGACCACAGCCGGTCATAGCGCCCTGTCTGCAGTGCATTTTTCTGGAGTTGGCATTGGCATTGCCCTCTCCGCTGTCCTGATCGCGGCTCTCAATCACAACGCTGCGGACTGGGAAACCTTGTGGCTTGCAAGCGGACTGGCGACCGCAATCCTTCTGGCCGGGGCCATTGTTCTCGTTCCGGCAAGATCAAACGCTTCACCGACGGCCCCAGCTGATGACAATCGCATCGCAGAAGACGGCAGGCGCACCTGGTCTCCAACGGTTATCCGTCTGGTTGCCGCTTATGGCCTGTTCGGCTTCGGGTATGTCATCACAGCGACCTTTGTCTCGGTAATGGCGCGCACGACCCCGTCTCTGACAGAGATCGAGCCTTATGTCTGGCTGGTTGTTGGTCTGTCGGCAGCGCCATCAATCTATGTTTGGAACTTGATCGCCGCCAAACTCGGTGCCCGCCGGGCCTTCGCGTTGGCATGCCTAGTAGAAGCTGGCGGCGTTGCGATGACAGCGGTCAGCACCTCGCCAACTATCTTTCTTATCGGAGCAGCGCTACTGGGCGGAACCTTTATGGGCATCACAGCCCTTGGTCTTGCCGAAGGACGCCGTTTGACGGCAGAAGCCGGGACGGCCGCAGTTCGCCAGATGCTGGCGACCCTGACAGCCAGTTTCGGCCTTGGTCAGGCGGCCGGGCCATGGTTCGCCGGGCAATTGCATGGCGTGACAGGCTCCTTTCAGGCACCATCCATTGCCGCAGCCATTGCTCTTGTAATCGCGGCCGCTCTTGCCGGGCTGTGAGCTACTGCAAAGCGTCACTCACCAAAAAATGATCAAATTTTATCTAAATTGACAACGTGTGATTTAGAACACGTCAGAGACAGAAATCCGCCATTACATTCCAGGTCACAGTCAATAACGACTGCAAATGACTTAGGAGAAAGATGTGAAACTTGTAAATTCAATTATTAAAACTGCAGCACTTGCAGGATCTATTTCATTCGGCGCCACAGCAGCGTTTGCTGCACCACCAAGTGACGGATCAACACTTGGCGAATGCTACAACAACTGGATTTCCCATTGTAACCAAACCACACCAGGCTATCCGAACAGCTGTTACGATGAAGTTTTGAACCATTGCGACAGCGTACACAGCGCAAGCCTTGGAACTCTCTCAGGATACAAGGTCAAGTCCATGCAACGCTCCGCTCTCACAAAAGCCAAGCGTGCCAACACGACACTTGTTGCCCCGAAGGTTCAACCGGTTCGCGTTAAGAACTGAGCGGGCGCTACAGCTCAACAAAAAGCCCTGCAATGGACGCATTGCAGGGCTTTTGTCTGTTCAATCGAGCGCCCTCAATCAGGCGTGGGAGAACTCCCAGTAAAGGTCACGTGCCCGAGCGGCAATCGGACCTGGCTGCAGATCGCGCTCTTCGATCCGATTGACCGGCGTCACCTTGTTGTAGTTGCCGGTTGAGAAGATTTCATCGGCTTCCAAAAACTCGTCATAACCCAGTGTACGCTCAAAGACGTCATATCCAGCAGACCGCAGCAGATGAATGACGCGCTGGCGGGTGATCCCGTTCAGAAATGTACCGTTCGGCGCCGGTGTATGAACTATCCCATCCTTCGCCATGAAGATGTTCGCAGACGTCAGCTCGGCAACATTGCCGAGCATGTCGCGGACCACGGCATTGTCGAAGCCCCGCCCTTTGGCCTCCAGCATCGCACGCGCATTGTTCGGATAAAGGCACCCGGCTTTTGCATTTACCGGCATGCATTCCATGGTCGGACGGCGGAACGGAGAAAGTGTGATACTGGACGCTGCATCCTTCGGTGCCATGGGCGCATCGAACAAACACAAACAGAACCTTGTGCTGTCCGGATCACCGCTGATGACACCCGGCCCGTCACCTTCCACCCAGTACATCGGTTTTACATAGATCTGCTTGTCGCTGCCGAACTTGGCACAGCCTTCCTTGGTCAGCTCCACCATCTCCCCAACCTTCATGGTTGGCTTCATGCCAAGAGCGAGCGCGGATTCGTTCACCCGTTGGCTATGGAGATCAATGTCCGGCATCACGCCATCGAAAAAACGCGCGCCATCAAAGACGCTTGACCCGAGCCAGGAAGCATGGGTCCGCGGGCCCATGATCGGCGGATTCCCCTCGTGCCAAGTCCCGTCAATCCAGGTCCAGGTATCGCTCCAGCCGCTCATCGTTCTCCCTTTCGATCACTCTGGGTATTTCTTTTGCGTGACCGGACAGAACACCGCCACCGCTTGCGGGTCAATAGCTTACCCGCAACATCTGGATCGCAAGTTATATTATTCCCTCAGTTGACTTTTTAGGATTGGAATTGATCCTAAAGCCTACAAACAAGGATTTTTCTTCCTGACGAATTTATCGCAATTAGGCAGAATTGGCGTCCCACTTAACGCCAATGAACAATTTCTATGAGGTTCGAATTTGCGATCAGCGCTTGCAGGAATACCGTGCCATAGATAATTTGTTCTCTCTTTGTTCGATATTTTGGAGAAACTCGCAATGGATCAGCGCATTTCAATGATCACCCTCATTGTTCCCGATATCATGACAGCGCGGGCCTTTTTCGAAACCGGTTTGGGGTGGCACGTGAATGCGGCCCCCTCCCCGCATGTCGTTTTTTTCCAGATACACGGCGGCGTGTTTGCACTCTATGATCGCAGCGCACTTGAGGACGAAATAGGCTCTGAGGTCACCACTGCGCCATTTGGTGCCATGACCCTGGCATGGACCGCCAAGGCCCGCGATGACGTCGACACTATGTTCGCCAAGGCGGTCGCTGCGGGTGCCCGCTCGATCAAAGAACCCCAGGAAGTGTTCTGGGGAGGGTATTCTTCGTACGTGGAAGTTCCCGGCGGGCATTTACTGGAAATCGCATTCAATCCGTTCTGGACCGTCAACGACGACGGCTCCGTGCTGCTGCCTGAAGCCCAGCCGTGACGGGATGGCAACTTCGATAGACATTTGATTTTATTCGAACGGCTTTTGCTTGACCTTGGTTCAGACTCAAGGTTCTCTGCCGCGTTCGTGAATTTCTTATTCTGAAGGATCCGTTATGGCTCACGCCGCTTATGTCTTTGACGCTTATGGAACTTTGTTTGATGTGCATGCCGCTGTACGCAAACATGCAGCCAAACTGGGTCCTGATGCGCAACGGCTGTCCTCTCTGTGGCGTGAGAAGCAGCTAGAATACTCCTGGGTGCGGGCCTTGATGGGCCAGTACAAGGACTTCTGGGAATTGACCCAGGAGGGTTTGGACACCGCGTTTGCATTGGTTCCCACGGCCGACAAATCGATGAAAGACGATCTGCTGAATGCCTACTGGGAACTGGATTGCTATCCGGAAGTCCCGCAGGTTTTGACCGACCTGAAAGCAACGGGTGCCAAAATCGCTATCCTGTCAAACGGGTCACCGGCCATGCTTGACGCAGCGGCCAAAGCAGCGGGTCTCACCGAATTGTTTGATGAGATCTTTTCCGTTGACGAGCTGCGAACCTTCAAAACAAATCCGCAAACCTACGAGATGGTGACGACCCAATTTCGCATTTATCCTGAAGAAGTCTCTTTCCAGTCTTCCAATCGCTGGGATGTTGCCGGTGCAACAGCGTTTGGCTTCCGGACGGTCTGGATGAACCGCACCGGAATGCCGGATGAATACACTGACCTTGCCCCTAAGGCAGTTCTTGCAGATCTGACCGGCCTGGCAGCTTTGGGCTGACCAGGCTGCAACTCCTGACAGTTAACTTTTTAAAATGAATAGTTTCCATTACGCTCAACTTAATTGATAGTCGAACTGATTATTTCCGAAAAAGAAAAAATATTTATCTTAGATCGCATAGTTGCCGAAGTTTGAAACTGTCCTATCATTTTATCTTGCTGGGAGATAAAAAACTGGGAGCGATCTACTAACCCGTTAGATTTATTGAACATTCGCAGCGTTGCTTCGAACAATACAAAAACGGGCACACTCCACGGCACGGTTGGGAGGCCTGCCGAAACGCTCTTCAGATGATCTCTCCCAAGCGAATTGGGAGGAATAAATGACGAAGCTTACGACCCGCCGCGACGCACTTCGCGGCATTGCGGGTGCTGGCGTTGCCGGTGCCGCAACTCTTGCTGCCCCGCACATCGCGACCGCCCAAGGGCAAACGACCACCTGGAAAATCCAGACCTCTTGGCCAGGCGGCGCCGGCCTGCAAATCTTTAAAGACTGGTGCGCAACAATCGTTGAGAAAACGGGTGGCGAATTGGCATTCCAGCCGTTCGGCGCGAACGACGTGGTGGGTGACTTTCAGCTCTATGACGCGGTGAAAAACGGTGTTCTGGACGCCGTGAACCCGTTCACGATTTACGCACAGGGCATCATTCCGGCAGCAACATTCCTGACATCGATCCCGCTTGGTCTGCGCAACCCGCATGAATTTGATGTTTTCTACTACGGCCTTGGCGGCATCGATATCGCCCGTGAGCTATATGAGAAACAAGGCATGAAATTCGTCGGCCCCGTACACCACGGCCCGAACATCATCCACTCAAAGGTTCCGATCCGGTCTATCGATGACTTCCGCGGCCGCAAGATGCGCCTGCCGGGCGGCATGGTTGCCGAGGTGTTCACCGAGATTGGTGCAGAAACAACGGTTCTGCCCGGGTCCGAGATCTTCCCCGCCCTTGAAAAAGGCACGATCGACGTTGCCGACTATGTCGGTCCGGCGGTCAACTATGCTCTCGGATTCAGCCAGGTTACCGACTACATCGTCATGGGCCCTCCAGGGTTCATGTCGCTCTACCAGCCGGTCGACATCATGGACATCACCGTCGGCATGGACGCCTGGAACAAGCTCAGCCCGCAAATGCAGCAGTTCGTCGAGATGGAAACACATGTCTACTCCGACGCACACCATGCTGCGATCCAGAAAGCCGACCAAGATGCCTGGGCAAAGTTCGAGGCCGACGGCACGGAAGTTACCCGCCTGACTCAGGACGACGTCGAGCTGATGACCGAGGTCGCTGTTCCGATCTGGTTCAACTATGCAAACCGCGACGCAGACAGCGCCCGTGTGTTCAAAATGCAGCTCGACTACATGATGTCCGGCTCGCTGGGCTATGTGGATCCGTCGTTGACGGAAGGCCTTGAGCTGAAGCTCTAGGCTGCAAACTGGCTACGTAGGATATCACCAAGTCCGCGCAGGAAACTGCGCGGACATCTCACCTCGACGTTAGGTTCGCCGAACAACAATGCACGCCACCCTGAGCTGTGCGGCTTTTCTTAAAGCCGGGCGGCAACAGGTGTCAGGACAGACGCCTCTTCGCGTGGAGACTGCGACTGCCCGGGGGAAGGACAAGGCATGCCTCAATTGGATTTCACTCTGCCGCACTGGGCCTATTGGCTCGGCCTGATCCTGTTTCCGATCATCGCGGCAACTCTGGCCAAGCGGCCAAAACCCAAAGAACGGACATATTCAACCGTTTTGGGCTACTTCATCTTGGTAACCGGCGGCATATTAGGACTGCACAGGCTTTACCTCAAAAGCATGATCGGCCTGCTCTATATCCCGGTCTTCATTGTCATTCTTTTTGCTAATTCCCAAGGGCAGGATGCCCGGTCGGTCGCCTCCGACATGTCCAACCTCGTCCGCCAGGCAGAACGGACACTTGACCGTGAAGGCGGCCGGGTCAGCTCTGCCGAAGCTGAACTGCCGGAAATGCGCCAAAAGCTAGCGGAAGCTGAAGCCGGAAGCTTCGCCGAACGGCGGGCCCAGCGCGATGTCCGCAGAGCCGAACAGAGGATCGAACAAGGCCGCGAACGCATGGCCGAGGCCGAAGCGGACCTGGAAACTGCACGGCCGGCTGCTGAAGAATCGCAAGCCAATCTGGAATTCTGGCAAAACATCGCGAAATATGCCTTCTGGCTCATCCTGGCCGGGGTAGCGATTGACGCGATCCTTCTGCCCGGTCTTGTGCGCAAGGCCAACGCCAACCTGCCGCCGGAACCGGAGCTCAGCGAAGCCGAGCTCAAGCTGAAAGCCCTCGAAGAGGCAGAACGGAAAGACGACGCGAGTTACGTGTCGAGCGGCTGGACCGGATGGATCGATCGCCTCTCCCTTTTCTGCGGCGAGTTTGTGGCCTATTGGGCCGTGATCGCGGTGATTGTCTACTACTTCGAGGTTATGAGTCGCTATGTCTTCGGCAGCCCCACGAACTGGGCGCATGAAGCCATGTACCTGATGTTCGGCATGCAATACCTGATTGCGGGCTCCTATGCGATGTTGACGGAGTCTCACGTCCGGGTCGACATCTTCTACGCGCCACTTTCCAAACGCCGCAAGGCGATCGTGGATCTGCTGACCTCAGTCTTCTTCTTCATCTTTGCCGGCACGCTTTTGGTTACGTCCTGGATTTTCGCGTTCGATGCGATTGCCGTTCCCTCAGGCAATTCGCTTATTTCGGATTGGGCACGGGGCGAGATCGGCTTTGGAGAAGTCATCACAAGCTGGAACCTTGCCCAGTGGACTGACCCGAACATCCGCTGGGGCGAAATCAGCTTCAACGAGTGGGAAGTCCCCTTGTGGCCGATGAAAATGGTCATGATCATCGGCGGGCTGCTTCTGGTGCTTCAAGGCATATCGAAATTCGCGCAGGACCTCCGCGCATTGGTGAATGGGGCTTGATCGATGGGTCTTGAAATTGGCATTGAGTGGCTGACACTCATCATGTTCGGATCATTGCTGGTGCTGTTGATGGCGGGCCTTCCGCTCGCCTTCGTGACCGGCGGCTTGGCCTGCGTGTTCCTGTTCATTTTGGGCGACGAACGCGCGCTCAACATTGTTCCGTCGCGCATCTTCCCGCTGATGACGAACTACCAACTCTCGGCGATCCCCTTGTTCATCTTCATGGCGTCGATGCTGGAGCGAGCGGGCATCATCAACGACATGTTCGATGTCATCTACAAGGTGCTCGGGGGCGTTAAGGGCGGACTGGCGGCCGCAACCATCATTGCGTCCACGGTTTTGGCGGCGATGGTGGGGGTGATCGGTGCGGCGGTGGTTACCATGGGCATCATCGCCCTGCCTGCCATGCTGAAACGCCACTATGATCCGAAGATCGCAATGGGATCGATCATGGCTGGCGGTACGCTCGGCATTCTGATCCCACCGTCGATCCTTGCGATCATTTATGCGGTCGTCGCCGAACAATCCGTCGGAGAGCTGTTCATCGGGGCGGTCGTGCCGGGGCTGTTGCTCTCAGGGATGTACATTCTCTACGTGATTATTTCCTGCACGATCAGCCCTCAAAAAGGCCCGCCGATCCCGGAAGAAGAGCGCATTCCATTTAAAGAAAAAATGCGGCTCATGTCCGGCATGTCTGCGCCGATTGCACTGATCGCAATCGTTCTCGGGGTCATCTTTACCGGTGTGGCAACGCCGGTGGAAGCGGCCGGGATTGGGACTTTCGGGGCTATCATTGTGGCGGCCATTCACCGGAACCTTGACTGGCAGACACTGCGCGAGGCCTCTCTGACAACCCTCAAGGCCTCCGCCATGGTCATCTGGATCATGTTCGGCGCAACCATCTTTGTCGGGCTCTATGTCCTGGAAGGCGGCCAGCAGTTTGTGCAAGGCGCTCTGGAGGCCACCGGCCTCGGCCCCTGGGGTATCCTGATCCTGATGCAGGTAGTGCTGGTGATCCTTGGCATGTTCCTCGATTGGGTCGGGATCCTGCTGCTCTGTGTGCCGATCTTCGTGCCGATCGTTAAAGCGCGCGGTGCAGCGGCTTTCGGGCTCGACAACCCGGACGATCTCGTCCTTTGGTTCGGGGTGCTTTATCTCGTCAACATGCAGATGAGCTTCCTGTCGCCACCGTTTGGCTATGCGCTGTTCTATTTGCGCGGCGTTGCGCCCCCGGACATCCCGATGACGGACATCTTCAAGTCCGCCCTGCCCTTCCTGGCACTGCAAATCATCGGACTGGTGCTCTGTATGATGTTCCCCGGCATCATCACCTGGCTGCCAAATCTGGTCTATGGCTAGGAACGACTGAAACAAAAAGACCTAAGGCTGCGCGTATTTCGACGCGCAGCCTTGGTAATTTTCAGGGATGGAGGTCGTTAGAAGGCACGCGAAATGCCGAGCATCAAACGATGGTTCCCGGCGGTGCGTTTGGCCTGCGTTCCGGCAAAGGTGTCCTTGGTGTCGGCGATCCCGGTCAATGTGTAGTCGGCGCGAAGGCGCCAGTTGTCGTGCATGGCGACTTCCACACCAGCGCCAAGTACCGCCCCAATACCGACCGAACTTTCGGTTCGGCCATTGGCCTTCAGGCTGTGATCGGTCGCAGCAACGCCGAGACTGAAATACGGCATGAAGTTGTTGATCGGCAGACCAACGCGTGTCTTTGCAGTCACCGACCACTTGGACCCGGTCTCGATCGTGCCAAGTACCGGATGCTGACCTTTTTTCGTGTCACCAATATAGGTCGCAGCCCCTTCCACACCCAAGATCACCCGGGAAACTTCCCAGTTGTAGCCGCCAAAAACACCAAAGGCGGCATCGAAACGGGAATAGTCGTTCTTCTGACCGCCGGCTTTCACATCCGTGACTGTTTGAGACCCACCGGCCTCAAATCCGAGATACGGTCCTGCCCAAATGGACCCGGCAGGAGCCATTGGAACAAAATCACTTCCACCAGCGACCGGCATGTCGGCGGCCTTGGCTCCGCCGACCAAAACAGCCAGGGCTGCGCATAATACAAAGGGCTTTACCAGCCAATGCCCTGTATTCGGTAAGGAATTCCGGAGGCGCCAAAACGGTTTTGGCCGCGGCGAACAGCCATAAAAAACGTAACTATCGCGATTGGTAAAGGAACTTACCATGGGAGGTCTCACTTCGGTTATCTCGTCAAACCCGAAACACAACAATCAAAAATTATTGCGAAACGATAATTTTAAAAATCACAACGATGATTATTTTGTCAACTGCAATGTTTTGAGTTTGCGTTTTTTTTCAAAATGAATTAGAGGCTCTGTTCGTCAAAGGGCAGCACTCACCCGCGAGCCAACATTTCCACTGGCGGATGAACGCGCGCTGAATGCACTGGCCCAAAGGCTCTGAGTTCGTAGAACTAATTGATTTATCAAAGTGTATTGGCCTTTGCCCAATTAAGGCCGGAGGAAATCATGACAGAGATGGAATGGTCTGAACGCGAAAAACGACTGACACGGATCAGGCGGGTATCCGCGTTCATGAAATGGATGGTCAGCGGAATTCTGCTCCTGATCTTGATTTTCGGCCTTATCGTTATTGTTGGGATTTCTCTGCCGAACGAAATGATGATCGCACCTGACGAAACCATCGATTTTGCCGACATTGAACGCCCGCTGGGCGAGATCCCTCAAATCCAGCGCTTCGGCTTGTCCATCGTATCCGGTATCGCATTTGTGCTTTTGATGCTGGCCGGCTGGAATATTCGCCAGGTTTTCAAGCGTTTCCAAAGCATGGAGTTTTTCTCGCCCCAAACCCTCGCCAGTGTCATTTCCTTTGGGGTCTGGCTCATTGCCTTTGCAACTTTTGACCTGATCAGCGAACCAGTTGGCTCGGTGCTTTTGACGTATGATTTTCCACCCGGCGAACGGTCAATTGATGTGACCCTAGATGGGGGAGAACTGTTCTTCTTTGTTCTTGGGGCCTTGATGCTGCTTTTTGGCTGGATCTTGCGGGAAGCAGCGCTCATCGCCGATGAAAACCGCCAATTTATCTGATTTGAGACGAGGGATAATAATGGTCGACGCATCCATCAGTGAACAGAGCAAACGCTTGAAGCGCATTCGTATTGTCGCAAGACTGGTCAAGTGGATCGCAACCCTTTCCCTGTTCGTTACATTGACGGTGGGGATCGGCCTGACCTTTGTGTTCTTTTTTCCTGAAGGGCCAGCGTGGAGCATCGAGGAAACGATCTGGGTTGGCGAAGGCGAAAGGGCTTTGAGCTCAATCCCATTCGCACAGCGGTCCATCTTGGCAGTGCTGCTGGTGGTCAACTTTGTGCTTGCTCTTGGAATCATTGGGGCGCTGCGATCGGTATGCCGGCATTTTGAATCTGGGGACTACTTTTCCCCGCAGGCCTTGGAAAATGTCTTTTCGCTCGGCGCATGGATGATTTCATTTGCGGTATTTGATATGGCCAGTGATCCGGTCGGGATCATGGTTGCGACACTTGATTATCCGGAAGTGGAGAGAGTCATTGACGTTTCCCTCGATGGCGGCGAAATTTTCACAATGATTCTTGGGGCGCTTATGTTGTTGTTTGGATGGATCTTTCGCGAGGCGGCCCTGCTCGCGGAAGAAAACCGGCAAATCGTCTAGCATCAACGCATCAGGGTCTCGAATATGCCAATCATTATCGAACTGGATGTGATGCTCGCCCGCCGAAAGATGCGGTCGAAGGAGCTTGCCGAACGGATCGGCATCACCGAGCAGAATGTGTCTCTTCTCAAATCCGGAAAGGTGAAAGGCGTCCGCTTCGAAACATTGGAAAAGATCTGTGAAGTTCTGGACTGTCAGCCGGGCGACATTCTGATCTACCAAGCGCCAAAAGATCCATAACCCGTCAAAATTTCATCAAATACATATGAAATTGCACGAATTACTGTAATTTCATCGCAAATTTTGACAATTAAAAAGCTCCGGGATTATTGCGCATCATATCCTTTGGAGCTCATTTCTTATGTATGCACCGTCAGTTACAGACAATACTGGAATACGGCTGGCACCAGCCTCCCGAACACGGTTGAGGCACGGAAAACTCCTCACAGTCGACAAGACCGACATTTGTGATTGCACACTTTACGACCTTCAAAACGGCGGGACGGGTGTCGTCATCCCGGACGCCGAAGCTGTTCTGCCTGACACGCTTTATGTCGCTGATACCAAGCTTGCGACCGTGAACTTGGCGAAGGTGCGCTGGCGTGTGGGTTCCAATTTGGGGGTTTTGTATTTGGAAAAGCCCGTTCAACTTAGCCTGAAGCAGTCAGCCAAAACAAAATAACCGGCTGCGTTTTGCGCAGCCGGTCTGAATTTTGATTGCCAATTATGTTTATTCGGCAGCCTGGGCCGGCGCGTAACCAAGCTGAACATTCAGCTTTTCAATCAAACCGACAGCTGCTTCCGCAATGACGGTTCCCGGCGGAAAGATTGCTGCGGCGCCGGATTTATAGAGCTCATCGTAGTCTTGCGGCGGAACCACACCGCCCACGACGATCATGATATCCTCGCGACCCTCATCTGCCAGCGCCTTTTTCAGCGCTGGGACCAGTGTCAAATGGCCTGCGGCCAGAGATGACACACCAACCACATGGACATCGTTCTCAACCGCCTGCCGGGCCGCCTCTTCCGGAGTTTGGAACAACGGACCGATATCGACGTCAAAACCGAGATCGGCAAAGGCCGAGGCAATCACTTTCTGGCCGCGGTCGTGACCGTCTTGCCCCATCTTGGCGACGAGGATACGCGGACGCCGGCCATCGTTGTCCTCAAATGTTTCAACGAGACTTTGTACCTTTTCCATGGTGCCGGACATTGCGCCAGCCTCCCGCTTGTACACTCCTGAAATCGATTTGATTTCCGCTTTATGTCTGTCGAAGACTTTTTCCATTGCGAACGAGATTTCTCCGACGGTCGCCATCGACCGCGCAGCCTTGACGGACAGATCCAGAAGATTGCCATCGCCGCTCTTCGCGCATTCTGTCAGGGCATCGAGCGCGGCCTGCGTCTCCGCCTCGTTGCGCTCTGCGCGCAGCCGTTGCAGTTTGTCGATCTGAGCGGCCCGCACGGTTGCATTGTCGACTTTCAGAACGTCGATGGCCTGTTCACTCTCCGGCTTGAACTTGTTGACGCCGACAACTGTTTGCGCACCGCTGTCGATCCGCGCCTGGGTCTTGGCCGCCGCCTCTTCGATCCGGAGCTTTGGAATACCCTTTTCAATGGCTTTTGCCATGCCGCCCAGCTCTTCGACTTCGCGGATGTGCGCCATCGCCTTTTCGGCCAAATCGGCGGTCAGTTTCTCGACATAGTACGATCCCCCCCAAGGATCGATGACCTTGGTGGTGCCACTCTCCTGCTGCAGGAAAAGCTGCGTGTTCCGGGCGATCCGCGCCGAAAAGTCTGTCGGTAGTGCCAGTGCCTCATCCAGTGCATTGGTGTGCAGCGACTGGGTGTGCCCCTGTGTCGCTGCCATAGCTTCCACACACGTACGAATGACATTGTTAAACACGTCCTGCGCCGTCAGCGACCAGCCGGAGGTCTGAGAGTGGGTGCGTAGCGATAGGGATTTCGGGTTCTTCGGCTGGAAGTTTTCTTCCATCAAGGTCGCCCAAATCAGGCGCGCAGCGCGCAGCTTTGCAACTTCCATGAAGAAGTTCATGCCAATCGCCCAGAAGAACGACAAGCGCGGCGCAAACTGGTCAATATCCATGCCTGCGGCCACACCGGCGCGGGCATATTCAATGCCGTCCGCAATCGTATAAGCAAGCTCCAGGTCCGCTGTCGCACCAGCTTCCTGCATGTGATAGCCGGAAATGGAAATCGAGTTGAACCGCGGCATGTTCTGCGAGGTGTAAGCGAAGATGTCGGAGATGATCTTCATCGACGACTTCGGCGGATAAATATAGGTATTGCGGACCATGAACTCCTTCAGAATGTCATTCTGAATGGTGCCAGAGAGATCCTTCTGATCAACGCCCTGCTCTTCCGCTGCAACAATGTAAAGCGCCAGCACCGGCAACACAGCGCCGTTCATGGTCATGGAGACGCTCATCTTGTCCAGCGGGATACCGGAAAAGAGCGTGCGCATGTCATAGATTGAATCGATTGCAACCCCAGCCATGCCGACATCGCCCGACACACGCGGATGATCGCTGTCATAGCCCCGGTGCGTGGCAAGATCGAAGGCAACTGAAAGGCCCTTCTGACCTGCGGCAAGGTTCCGCCGGTAAAACGCATTTGAGTCTTCGGCCGTTGAGAATCCAGCATATTGACGCACAGTCCAGGGCTGCTGGACATACATCGTTGGATACGGCCCCCGCATGAACGGCGGAAGACCCGGCCAGGTGCCGATATGTTTCAGGTCGGCAATGTCACCGGCACTGTATGCAGCAGCAACATCGATGCCCTCAGGAGTGGTCCAGGCCGCCTCGTCCCCGACATTGGCCGCGCCAAGCGCGTCCTGAAACGGAACCTTGGAATAATCCGGAACCCGGCTCATGCTTGGCCCTCCAGTTCTTGTTCTGCTGAAGCGCTTGGGAGCCCCAAGAGGCTGTGCGCATCACGAAGCAGTTCCAATATATCACAACCGGCAAAAACGAAGGTTCCGACACCGGCAGAACGATAAGCGGCTTCCTTGTCGCCCGGCTTTCCTGCAAGGTAGATGTGTTTGGCCCCGCCATCGGAAAGGGCTTTCGCGGCAGCTTCGGCCTCATTTTCGTAAACAGCGTCTGACGACACGATGCACACCAGAGCAGCGCCACTTTCCTTGAAAGCGGCCGCCATTTCCTCAACAGATCCATAGACAGCAGCTTCACTTGCCTTCAAACCGCCGGCTGCGAATGCGCTGGCCAGCCACGTGGCACGAGCCGTGAACTGCGCGAGCGGACCAACGGTCGCCAGGAAGATGCTTGGCGCCTGTCCCGTTGTCTGTTCATGTGCGTCCGCGGCAGCCCGGAGCGCCTCAAAAGGTTCGGCATAGCGCCAACCGTCGTCTGAGTTTGTCTTAGCGAGCACTTCGACGGTTTTCTCGCCAAGATTTGGGAACTCACTGACGCCCGTGATCGGGCGTTTGCGCCGGGCGATATCCTTTTCGATTTTCGCTCTGGTTTCGGCGATTTTCTTGTCTATCAATCCGCTCTTGCGCGCAGCGAGCAATCCACCCGCTGCCTCGATTTCCTGGAAGAATGCCCATGCAGCAGCGCAGAGTTGATCCGTGCGCGCCTCAATCGCTCCAGAACCCGCAGACGGATCCATGACCTTCGCCAGGCTGCTTTCTTCCAAAAGCATCGACTGGGTGTTGCGCGCGAGCCGGCGGGCGAACGCATCCGGCAAACCGATTGCTTCTGTGTGCGGCAATACACAAACACTGTCAGCTCCACCGACGCCGGCTGCAAAAGACGCCACCGTGTTGCGGAGGAGGTTCACCCAAGGATCGCGCTGGGTCAGCATTCGCCGGGAGGTGACCATATGCAGATCGGCAGGACCTTGCTTCACGCCGGCACCTGCCAAAACGGATGCCCAGAGTTTCCGGATGGCCCGGGCCTTGGAGATTGTGCCGAACTGATCAGCATCGGCAACCAGAGTGATCGAAATCCGCGTAGCCCATTCGTCAGGCTCAAGCCCCGCATTCTCCAGAGCGCGCATGTGCGCAACAGCAGAGGAAAGCACGAGCGCCAACTCTTGCGCATCGCTCGCGCCGGCATTGTGCCAGGTTTGCCCGTCCGCGGTCAGCAGGCGCAGCGGACTGCCACACGCTACACTTTCTTCTGCCACAACCTTCAGCGCTGAGAGGTCAGCCCCATCAGTCTCTGCAGCTGAATTCGGATCATAGGAGGCGGTGAGACGCACGGTCGCTGGCTCAATACCGGCGGATGTCAGATAGCTAAGGAACTCGCTAATGAGCCCGAGTGTCTGGCTTCCTGCGCCGATGCGGTTTTCGATCAGGTCTGGAAGCACGCCAGCATAAAGTCGGGCAAAGTCACCCGCGGTTTTTATTTGAATACCTCGACCGGTTCCCAATCCAATTGGATCCAAGACAAGATCCAAACCGCTGGCGCCACCTTCCAAGTCCTGAAGGATTTGCGTGTTGGCAACCAAAACGTCGGGAAGGTCGCTCCGCTGTGAAATGGTCCAGGCACCCGGCTTACCTCGCAAAGCCCGGGCTGGCTGGTCGGTGCGGTTGGCGTAAAGCGGCTGGACCGGCAGACCGTCATCGGTGAGAGATGTCAGTCTATCCCTCAAGGCTCCTTTCAGAGCCTTGTCGACCGCAGACCACCAGACCTCCTCATCAGCAGTGTAGAAATGATCTGGCCCAGAAAAACTAAGTGGCATGGATACAGTCTCCCTTGCCGGCGTTTTTAGTCTGCAGGTTAAGCCTAAGCAACTCAGCATAAAGGGTAAGACTAATGGGAAGAAAGCCGCAAAGCACAAGTCTCCGCGATCCCGCAGACCCCCAGAAGCACATTTGCAGCTGATTCCTTGACATAATTAATTAGGGGTTAAAAACAATTATTATTGTTAATTTTTACAATATACAAGGAGAGGAAAAACAACTCCTGATAAACAATTCAGTAATTTATACACCCATTCCCGCTGGGGAAATGCAAACAAAATGGCATATAAAGCCAACTTGCAGGTTTTTCCATATTGGTACGATCATCAATTGTATTGTAGCGTGAGTTTGTTGACGCATGGGAAGTTCTATCCACGGAAGAACAACAAATGTCCCACCAAATAAATGCGCGACGCTTCGAGTTTGGCTGGGGGCAGATCACCTGTGCCATGCGCGAGTTAACCCATCAGGATCGCCAACAGCGTGTCTGTGGCGTGTCCAAAAAAGCGGCTTTTAAGCCGCAAAGGATGTGCACAATGCTTGATCAAACCGAACTGAAAAACAAACTGAGAGCAATCTCCGAGGCCAACGCGGCCCATCACGTTCTGGACATTCTGGAATCGAACCTTCGGCGTATGGGGGCAACCCATATCCTGATAACCGGTCTGCCGATGCCCAACCGTCCGATCGACAACCTGGTGCAGCGCTTCCGCTGGCCGGATCAACGCAACGATGGCATCGAGAGCACGTCTCTGTCGGCAAACGACAGTGCCTTGATGCTGGGACTGGGCTCAAACCGGGCCCGCATCTGGACGATCACTGCCGGCGACATGGAGCATTCTGATCTCATGGCCTCGGCTGGAGAGGGAAGTCAGATCGTGGTTGTACCTGTTACCGAGCTTTACCCGTTCCAGGCATTTGTTTTTGCCAGTGGACCGGCCCTGCAGGTCAGCAAATACGATCTGTCCAATCTTGAGGCACTGTCGGCCGCAGCGTTCTCGCGCCTGCGTGAGCTTGGCGTGGTCTCTGGCCAACGCCCGGGCGCCCTGTCGACACGCGAGCGCAAGGTTCTCGAACTGACCGCCTACGGCAAAACCGCCGGTGAGATCGCAGATGTTCTTGATATCTCCCAGCGGACAGTCCATGCGCATTTGCAAAATGCCAGCGTAAAGCTGAATGCGTCCAACAAGACCCATACGGTGGTTGAGGCTCTGCGTTACGGACAGATCAACGTCTAGCAAACTTACCGAAGTGCCTGACTTGGCACCTAGACCTGAATGCTACCAAATGCCCCGTGGAGTTTTCCGCGGGGCTTTTTTTATCACGATTGCAGAGATATCACGGGTCGGGACCTACAAATCGATCGAAGTCATGCGAAACCATCGTCAATCAGGGACGTTGCACGCCAGTTCTTCAAGGCACTGTCGAGATCAGTCTCGAAGACGTAGCCTGATGATTTGAGCTTCGCCGGAACAATGTTCGTTGATACGACCAATTTCTGAATACGTGCCCGATTGATCCCGTTCCTGATGCCAAACGCATTCAGGATCTCAAACGGCAGGCTCGCGAGCTTCATCAAAGGCAAGGGAACAACGCCCCGGGGCTGTGACAGGCCGCCGGCTCGCTCAAAACTCTGGCAGATTTCTTCAATTGTATACGGGTGCGGATAGCAGAAGTTATAGAGCGATTGCCCTTCCTCCTGCCCCAGCATGAAATCGAAAGACCGGATCAATTCATCAACATAACCACACGCTTTGATCGTGTCCTTGCGGCCCGGATAGAGAAAGAACCCCTTTTTTAACGCACCAGCGAGCCGGGTGAAGTTGCCCTTTTCTCCAGCACCGAAGACGACCGCAGGCCTCGAAATCACCAATTTACGGTCAGACGCTTCTTGCTGCCAGCTTTGTTGGATCTGCTCGGCCAAAAGCTTGGACCATCCGTAGGCGGATTGCGGCGCGCTGGGTGTGGTCTCTTCTTTCGGTGCCTCATCCGGACCATAAACTGCGATCGAGCTGGTAAAAACGATCTTTTTGACACTCAAAGCCCGTGCGAATTCGCAGATATGCGTCGCTCCAGCCACGTTCGTTTCGTAATATTCCTGCGTTTCATGGCCAGGCGTCCGGTGGATAGCTGCAAGATTGTAGATAACATCAGGGGCCTGACACAGATCCACGGGCAGCGGTCGGCGAATATCTGCGATTTTATAGTCGACCGTCTCGACCTTTTCGCGCGGTGCGACCAGATCAACACTCACCAGCTCCTCAAAATTGCCTCTCTCTTTCAAGGAACGAAGCAGGTGGGATCCGATAAATCCGGCGCCGCCAAAGACTACTGCCCGCGACATGCTTTTCCCTCTTCATGAATTCGACATAGTCAGAAAGCCTCAAAGACCTGAATAAATTACTGACAAATACGAAACGTTATCGTCAAAACTGCGCCTGACAGAATTGTTACATGCGGCATTCTTGAGTTTTACACGCAAGAGTTCAGACGAAATCGATATGCACCACCTAACCTGTTTTCAACCGGCAGGCTTTCGGCTGGACCTCACGAACAAAATATGGTTTCACGCAGCGCTTAGATCTTTGCCCAACCCCACAGGTGCCTTGTCTTGAAGATTTCGGAAACCGACATTCTGCTCATTCCCGGCTACGGCAAAACCCTGCCGGGCCATTGGCTGTTGCGTTGGCAGGACAAGATGCCAACCGCACGCGTTGTGACTCAGGCTGAACTGCATCGGCCAAACAAAAAAGACTGGGTGGACACGCTGGTCAAAGAAGTCGAGGCCTGTCAGCGCCCGGTTGTCCTGGTTGCCCATTCGCTGGGCTGTATTCTTGTTGCGCATGCTGCGCATTCTCTAAAGGACAAGGTCCGCGGTGCCTATCTTGTTGCACCCTCCGATTGGGACCGCGACGGCCTGGTTCCAGAGTTTGATGGAGGTGACTTCAAACCAGTGCCAACTCATCCCCTCACCTTCCCGGGCCATCTTGTCGCGAGCCGGAACGACCCTTACTGCGATTATGAACGGGCCCAGGATTTTGCGAACGCCTGGGGCACGACGTTCCAGGATGCCGGCGAGGCTGGCCATATCAATCTGGAAAGCGGGCATGGCCCATGGCCGGAAGGCATGATGTCCTTTGCCCACTTTATGAAGAAGCTCGGCTAAATCGGCCGAGTTCTTTTAAACTCGCTTCGCCCGCAAGTCTGTCCGCACTGCCTCGCCAATAGTCTACCTCAATAACTGGCTGCGGGCCCTGATCCAGTTGCCGCATCGACCTCTCGAAGGTGGGCGCGCGCCGCCTCATCGAACATCATCATGTCTGTGCCGTGGGCCATAAGCCTGAAGCCTTGGGCGATGGCCTCCTCAACTTTTGCCGCACCAATGCAGAAGATACCGGCGATCTTCCCCGCCGCTTTCGCTCGGGCTGCGATTTCGCCGCAAACCCGGGCAGTCTCCTCGCCGTTCGGATCCAGTTTTTCGCCATTTGACAGGGCAAGCGACAGATCGCTTGGTCCAACAAATACTCCGTCCAGACCAGGTACCGCCAAGATGTCATCCAGAGCATCAACCGATGTGCGCGTTTCCACCATGGCAAGCGCCAGCGTTTGTTCGTTCGCAGTTTTCAAGTAGGCATCCGGCGTTTGCTGGTTGAGCGTGACCACACGGAACGGTGCCCAACTGCGTTCTCCAACAGGTGGGTACTTGACCGCTTTCACAAAAGCTTCGGCATCTGCGCGGGAATTGATCATTGGAGCAATCAGGCATTCTGCGCCCATGTCCGCCAATCGGCTGGCGGTTGCATTGTCGCCAACTGGGATTCGCGCTATCCGGTGAGCCCCGCCAAGCGCCAAAGCCGCAAAGCCATCACTGGCAGACTTGAAGTCATGCATGCCGTGCTGAAGGTCCAGTGTTACCGCCTCATAGCCACTTCTTGCAAAAAGCTCCGCTACAATCGGGGCCGCCAACATGGACCAGCCTGTGATCACCGGCTGTCCGGAGCGTAGTTTATCGGCAAGTGTTTTAGGGTCGGTCACGGTCGTCTCCTCCTGATGGGCAACCATCAGACAAGAATCTCAAGCCGCCCGCAAGCCGGATATGTGCCTCATCCGTACGGGTGCAACCAACAAACAAAAATGCCCGCCGGATTCGGTGGGCATTTCAAATTCGATAGAGACCAGCTCGGACGGCTGATCAGCCTTCGTTTTGCAGCTGGTCCACGGCGGTTGCCATCAATTCGTCCATGGTGCGGCGAATCTGATGGTCAGACTGGTCGACATTGTTGGCGTCGAAATCTGCGCGGATCTTGCGGAAAACATCTTCGTCACCCGGCTCCTCGAAGTCAGCCCGGACAACTTCCTTGGCGTATTCTTCGACCTTCTCGCCTTCATATCCGAGAAGCCCTGCAGCCCAGAGGCCCAGCAGCTTGTTGCGGCGGGCGGTTGCCTTGAACCGCAGCTCCTCGTCATGCGCGAATTTGTTTTCAAATCCCTGCTCGCGCTTGTCGAATGTGCTCATGCTTCTACGTCTCCTGAACTGCGGTGCACATCCCCAATATGGGGACCGTTTGGCTCTTTCAATATCCCCCACCGCTTCGCAAATCAACGTAGTAGCGACACGGATTGGCCAAAAGCATGACATTCCCCGGGAATTCGCGCAAAACATAAGATTGTGCTTTCGCCCCGCTTCGGGTAAGTTCCGCGCCGCAATCGAGGATTTGCGGCCATACGGTCCCCACCTGGTCGAAGCCAAATTCCCAGTGAACAAGACGTATAGGCGCAGATATCCCTCGCAAGGTTTCTCTCAATAACGAGACGGATAAGCCCATGAACCGCCGCCGGCGCATTTATGAAGGTAAAGCGAAGATTCTCTATGAAGGCCCGGAGCCAGGAACCCTGGTTCAGCACTTCAAGGATGACGCAACTGCTTTCAACAACAAGAAACACGAGATCGTTGACGGCAAGGGCGTGCTCAACAACCGCATCTCCGAGTACATCTTCAACAACCTGAATGCGATCGGCATTCCGACGCACTTCATCCGCCGCATGAACATGCGCGAGCAGCTGATCCGCGAAGTCGAGATCATCCCGCTGGAAGTGGTTGTGCGCAATGTTGCCGCCGGCTCAATTGCGAAACGCCTGGGTCTTGAAGAGGGCACACAGCTGCCGCGCTCCATCATCGAGTTCTACTACAAGAACGATGAACTCGATGATCCGATGGTTTCTGAAGAACACATCACCGCCTTCGGCTGGGCAACACCGCAGGAACTCGACGACATGATGGCCCTGGCCATCCGGGTCAACGACTTCCTGTCCGGCCTGTTCCTGGGTGTCGGCATCCGCCTCGTTGATTTCAAGATCGAGTGTGGCCGCCTGTTTGAGGGCGATCTGATGCGCATCGTGGTCGCAGACGAGATTTCTCCGGACAGCTGCCGTCTGTGGGACATTGAGACCAACGAAAAGATGGACAAGGACCGCTTCCGCCGCGAAATGGGTGGCATGCTGGAAGCCTACCAGGAAGTCGCCAAACGTCTGGGTCTCGTGACACAGAACGAGCGCCCGGTCGGATCAGGCCCAACACTGGTCCAATAAATCTTCAAAGACCCCTGCCCTGATCTTACTTGGCAGGGGTTTTTCTTTTGAATAGCCGTCTTTGCCTTTGCGAAGCGGTTCAGCTGGTGTATGGAGCGCGCAACACGCCCACCAGATGCTGATGGAGACAACAATCATGAAAGCTCGCGTGATCGTCACCTTGAAAAACGGTGTTCTCGATCCCCAGGGAAAAGCCATTGAAGGCGCGCTCGGCGGACTTGGCTTCGGCGATGTCGATTCTGTCCGCCAGGGCAAGGTGTTCGACGTGGAACTCACCGGTTCCGACAAGGATGCCGCCAAAGCCGAACTGGAGCAGATGTGTGAAAAGCTGCTCGCCAACACCGTGATTGAAAACTACGCGATCGAAATCGCATAAGCAGGGGAGCGAGATGGATAAGGATGCAAAGAGAGCTGTTCTCTTTCTGGCCATAAAAGCTGCAATCTTCATCCTGCTGCCCGCATTTATTGCCCTCGTTGCTGTGTTTTACCTGCTCTGAACTTCCGGAACTTGCTCCATGAAAACCGCCGTCATCGTTTTCCCAGGCTCCAACCGCGATCGTGACATGTTTCATGCTCTGGAACTGATCACTGGTACGCGCCCTGTCAGCGTCTGGCATACGGAAAGCGCCTTGCCCGATGCCGATTTGGTCATCGTCCCGGGCGGCTTCTCATATGGCGATTACTTGCGCTCCGGCGCAATTGCTGCGCGGTCCCCGATCCTGAAGGATCTGGTCGCAAAGGCCGAGAGCGGCGTTTCGGTTCTTGGTGTGTGCAACGGCTTTCAGATCCTGACAGAAGCGGGCCTGCTGCCCGGTGCACTCATGCGCAATGCCGGACTGACCTTTGTTTGCAAGGAAGTGATGCTGGAAACCGTCAACAGCGCAACACAGTTTTCTTCCAAGTTCGAAAAGGGCCAGGTGTGGCGATGCCCGGTTGCCCATCACGACGGCAACTATTTTGCCGACGCTGAAACACTCAAATCCGTTGAAGACAACGGCCAGGTCGTGTTCCGCTATGCCAACGATACAAATCCGAACGGCTCGATCAACAACATTGCCGGCGTCACAAACGCGAAAGGCAACGTGCTCGGCATGATGCCCCACCCGGAAAACCTGGTTGAGTCGCTTCACGGCGGCCTCGACGGTCGTCTGCTGTTCGAAAGCCTTATGGCGAAGGCTGCCTGACCGGTCAATCTCTTCACCTGATTGCTGGGGGCAAACAGACATGCCGAACCTGAAACTGGACAAAGACACTCGCGCCCGCGTGAACCAGCAGATCCGGCAGTACCTGAGCGACGAACTGGATACCGATATCGGCAACATGGAAGCCGATTTCCTGATCGACTTCCTGACCTCATCCCTTGGTGCGAGCTTCTACAATCTCGGTCTGAAGGATACTCAGGCGCTGATCACTCGGAAGATGGACGACATCAACGACGAGCTCTACGGCATGGAGCAACCGGACGATCCGGTTCGCTGACTTGCTTTCAGTTGTGTTCCAGCTGCCGCGCGCGGCGTGGCGGAGCGCCATAGCGTTTGGCGAAAGCCCGGGAAAAGGATGCCGGGCTGGAAAACCCGCACATATTGGCAACAGCCTTGACCTGACGCCCAGCAGCGAGCTCATCCCGTGCAATGTCGAGCCGCCAATTCGACAAATACGTCATTGGGGTAATCCCGATCAGGCTCTTGAAGGTCACCGCAAATTGGGTTCGCGACATGCCGGCGATTTCCGCGAGCCGTTCCAGTGTCCAGTTTTCGCCCGGTGCCTCGTGAATCGCGACAAGCGCCTGAGCGACCCTCGGATCAGAAAGCCCGTTCAAAAGCCCTGAATCAATCTCATTGCCTTCCATCGCATGGCGCAGCAACCGAATCACCACCACCTCGCACAAGCGTTGAAAGACCGCCTGGCCACCACAGCGGGGCCGCATCACCTCTTCCACCAGCGGCATCACCACTGACGACAAACTTGGATCGTCTGAAAGGTCGACGGACAAACAAATGGGAAGCGCGGCAAAGAGCCGTTTGCCAACTCCAGATATCTCAATGTTTGTCGACACGATGATGCTTTCATCAGCCCTCGGGCGAACAAGATCTAGAGCACCTGAAGCGCTGTCTTCCGGCGGGCGCAATACAAGACGGAGATCTTGGCGTGGATCTTTGCAGATCATCAGCATGGCATGCTGCACGTCCGGGCCGCCCGCTCCGCCGTCGCTCACATGAACCCGCAACCTGTCTATAAGGGACGACAACCGGTCAAGCCGGCCATTGAAGTTTGTGCGATAAGGCGCCTGCATATCCGTACTCTCGGCTTCTTTATTTGTACTTTTATATCGAGATCGTTCGATATTCTAGCCCAAGTCGATCCGATTTATCCAAGATAAAGGAAGCATCATGCTCATCCCCAGACAGACCGTTCCAGCACTGACCGTTGAAACACTCGGCGGCGGGTCGTTTGACCTGTCAGCGGAAACCGCTGACTTTGCGACGCTGGTCGTCTTTTACCGCGGTCTGCATTGTCCGATTTGCGCCACATATCTGAAAGAACTCGGCCGTCTTCTGCCAGACCTCAAGGAACGCGGCGTTGAGGTTATTGCCCTGTCATCCGATGATCAGGAGCGGACACAACAAATGGCTGACAAGGTCGGGTTCGATGACCTTAAGTTCGGCTATGGATTGCCGCTGACGATGGCAAAGGATTGGGGGCTTTACATCTCCACCGGCCGCGGCAAGACGTCTATCGGGATTGAAGAGCCGGACCTGTTCTCAGAGCCAGGTGTGTTCTTGGTCAAGTCCGACGGCACCCTCTACTTTGCGTCCGTTCAAACCATGCCGTTTGTCCGGCCGCATTTTCAGGAGATGCTCGGTGCGCTGGATTTCGTCAAGAAAAACGACTACCCGGCACGTGGCGAGTACACCGGCGCAGTCTAAACCAAGACACCTAACGGATTGCAGGCGCCCGCGGAGGTCGGGCGCCTGCGAAATCCGAGGCCTTTCGCCTCAAAAGCTATGGCTGCCGCTTAAGAAGGCCGGACATCGGGCCCCGGACATTTGATGACCAGCGCGGTGTTTCAAAAGGTGCGCAAGCCGCATTTCCACGTCACCGGAAGTCCGGCCCATGCCAAAACGGCTTTTCGATCTCAACCAGCACATCGGATCTCTTCAAGCCGATGTCCTTCAGTTGATCATCCGTCAGGCTTCCCAATTCGCGCCGGCTTCTGGCAACGGCCATCCATTGCAAAACCAACCGCACCAGGTTCCAGCGCGGAAACGAGACTCTTGGCTGGTCTGTGCAGCTGGGTGCGAAGATTGATTCCAAAGCACTCATTTTCGATACTCCAAGAGATACAATCGACACAATAATTGTGTCGTTCACGGTGACAATCTTATGAATTGACTCCTTAGTGGTGGCAATATACTAAATTGTCACCATGACAAATTGGCTTCCTCAGATCCCGGATGGGCAAGGCCCGATCTATCTGCGGCTCGCAGATCAGATCTCCGCAGACATCGCCTCCGGCACACTCGCAGCCGGAACCAAACTGCCGCCACAGCGAGATCTCGCTTATGATCTTGGGGTCACGGTCGGCACAATCGGCCGGGCCTATGCGACCATCCGTCAACGTGGTCTGGTGAACGGCGAGGTGGGACGCGGGACCTACGTTCTTGGCAGTTCGGAGCCGATCCAGCTTCAGGAATCCCCAAAACCTAACCTTGAAGTCCCGGCGGGGAGCACTGCACCCTCCGCCCCAGCCCTCAGACGACGCACCGAGGGGACATCATGGGTGCAAGGCGCAATGCAGCCGCCAAAAGACCGTGCGTTCGCTGGCACGCGTATCGTGATTCCCCACGAATCCGCCATCCCGTTCGACAGCACATCTGCGCCGGACATCGGACAGGCAAAGCTGATCGCTAAAATCACGTTGGACTTCACCCGCGACCATCCATACGAGATCGCCAGTTACACCCGCGCTGTCCCGCCTGACTGGCGCACCGCCGGGAAGATCTGGTTGTCACGCGGCGGCTGGGAACCTGATGAAGGCAGCATTGTTCCGACAACAGGTGCTCAGGCGGCAATCATGTCGATCATTGCAGCGACCACAGCCCCTGGAGACCGGATCGCCTTTGAAGATCTGACCTACAGCTCCATCGCGCGGGGGGCGGCCCTGTCTGGCCGCCGGCCAGTTTTGGTCGAGCGCGATGAGGAAGGCCCCCTGCCCGAGGATCTGGCCCGCGTCTGTGCCCAGACCCATCCACGCATCCTGTTTGTGATGCCGACGATGCACAATCCGACAACGGGGTTCATGAGCGAAACGCGCCGGCATGAGCTTATCGAGGTTGCCAGGCAGCACAATCTCTGGATCATCGAGGACGAGGTCTACGGCTCGCTGCGGGACACATCTGTTCCGCCGATAGTCTCGTTGGCTCCGGAGCGGACCTTTCACGTCGGATCGTTGTCAAAGTCTGAGCCGGCCGGCGTGCGCGGCGGCTGGCTCTCCAGCCCTCAGTCCTACGCCCAGCGCATTTACACCGCCCACAAGATGCTGACAGGCGGCATTTCCTTTCTTCTCTCAGAGCTTTCCTCCAGGCTGATCTTGTCTGGTGCAGCATCTGACTTTCGCGAGAAAGTCGGTGAAGAGATCGCGGCCCGCCACGCGCTCGTGCGGCAGCATCTCAGCCCGTTCGAGTATCGCTTCGCGGCCGACTGTCCCTTCTTGTGGTTGAAGGTGCCCGAACCTTGGAATCCCGGAACTTTCAAAGCAGCAGCGGCTGCGGAAAATGTTCTGGTGGATGATGAAGACGAGTTCAAACCAGGTCGCACCGGCAAGGTCTATCACTGCATCCGCATCGGCTTCAGCAATCCGCTGACCCGGGATCAGACCGTTGAGGGCCTTGTGGCTGTGCGCGACCTTTTGAACGACAACTGCGCCTGCTACGACAGCTTCGAATGACGTTGCAAACCGCGCGGCCGAATCCCTTCCGCACGACATGCAAATGAATCAGCTGAGGCCTCTCCCATTTTGAGGTTTTGTCTGCTAAACCGGCGCGAAACTGGCCCAGGCGCACAAAGGCATTTTGTAAAACGCTCTAAACGCCGCAGATTTCCGGACCGACATGATCCCGAACGACATCAAGATCACGCCCGAGCTCATCGCTTCCCACGGCCTCAAACCTGACGAGTATGACCGCATTCTGGAATTGATCGGCCGTGAGCCGTCGTTCACGGAACTTGGCATCTTCTCGGCGATGTGGAACGAACATTGCTCCTACAAGTCTTCCAAAAAATGGCTGAAAACCTTGCCGACGAAAGGCCCGCGCGTGCTTCAGGGTCCAGGTGAAAACGCCGGTGTTGTCGATATCGGCGACGGTCAGGCCGTTGTCTTCAAAATGGAAAGCCACAATCACCCGTCCTACATCGAGCCATACCAGGGCGCAGCGACCGGTGTTGGCGGCATCCTGCGCGATGTCTTCACAATGGGGGCCCGTCCGGTCGCAGCCATGAACGCCCTGCGATTCGGTGAACCCAATCATCCGCGCACCCGCCACCTCGTCTCTGGTGTCGTCTCTGGTGTGGGCGGATATGGCAACTCCTTCGGCGTTCCGACCGTCGGCGGCGAAGTCGAGTTCCATGCCCGCTACAACGGCAACTGTCTTGTGAATGCCTTTGC
Organism: uncultured Labrenzia sp.; assembly: GCA_937911395.1. Lineage (GTDB taxonomy): Bacteria > Pseudomonadota > Alphaproteobacteria > Rhizobiales > Stappiaceae > Roseibium. The sequence continues at coordinate 2,674 of CALDSI010000108.1, read as the reverse complement.
CGCAGGCCTTGCCGACAGCGACAAGATCTTCCTGTCGGAAGCCAAGGGCGTCGGCCTGCCGGTGGTCTATCTCGGTGCCAAGACCGGCCGGGATGGTGTTGGCGGTGCGACCATGGCGTCAGCCGAATTTGACGACACGATCGAAGAAAAGCGTCCCACCGTTCAGGTGGGTGATCCGTTTACGGAAAAATGCCTTTTGGAAGCCTGCCTTGAGCTGATGGAGACCGGCGCGGTCATCGCCATCCAGGATATGGGCGCGGCCGGCCTCACCTGTTCCGCCGTTGAAATGGGCGCCAAGGGCGACCTCGGCATCGAACTGAACCTCGACCAGGTGCCGGTGCGCGAGGAGCGCATGAGCGCCTACGAGATGATGCTGTCGGAAAGCCAGGAGCGCATGCTCATGGTACTTAGCCCGGAAAAGGAAGCAGAAGCAGAAGCCATCTTCAAGAAATGGGGGCTCGACTTTGCCATCGTCGGCGTCACGACCGACACGCTGCGCTTTGTGGTCAAACACCAGGGCGAGACTGTTGCCGACCTGCCGATCAAGGAACTTGGCGACGAAGCCCCGGAATACGACCGTCCATGGATCGAACCTCAAAAGCGCCCTGTTCTGGCAGCCAGCGACATTGCCGAACCGGACAACTATGCCGAAGCACTCACGACACTGGTCGGCAATGCCAACGGCTCGTCGCGCCGCTGGGTCTATGAGCAGTATGACACGCTGATCCAGGGCAACACCGCAGCAACGCCCGGCGGTGACGCAGGTGTCATCCGTGTAGACGGCACGCGCAAGGGTCTGGCCTTCTCCGTCGATGTGACCCCGCGCTATTGCGAGGCGGACGCCTTTGAAGGCGGCAAGCAGGCGGTGGCCGAAGTCTGGCGCAATCTGACCGCCGTTGGTTCAGAGCCACTTGCGGCCACCGACAACCTCAACTTCGGCAACCCGGAGCGCCCGGAAATCATGGGCCAGTTCGTCGGTTGCATCAAAGGCATCGGCGAAGCGTGCCGTGAACTCGACTTCCCGATCGTCTCGGGCAACGTCTCGCTCTACAACGAGACCCACGGCGAAGCGATCCTTCCGACCCCCGCGATTGGCGGTGTTGGCCTGCTGCCGGATGTGACCGTGCGCGCGGGTGCGGCGTTTGCCAATGAAGGCGACGTGATCCTCGTCATCGGTGGCCGCGGCAAACATCTTGGTGCCTCGCAGTATCTCGCCGATATCCTCGGCCGCGAAGAAGGTGCTCCGCCACCAGTCGATCTCGTTGCAGAAAAGCGGCGCGGCACGCTTGTCCGCCAGCTGATCGGCGCAGCCCGCCTCACCGGTGTCCATGACATCTCCTCCGGCGGCCTTGGGGTTGCTCTTGCCGAGATGGCGATGGCCAGCGGCGTCGGTGCAAGCGTCGAGATCAACGGACCGGCACACGCGGCACTCTTTGGCGAAGACCAGGGCCGCTATGTCGTCACCGTAAGCCCGGACCGGCTCGATGCGGTTCTGGAAGACATTGTCGATGCAGGCATTGAAGTCGAGCGGATCGGAACAACCGGCGGAACGGATTTGACAGTTCAAGGTGTTCTCACCATATCCGTTGCAAAGCTGAAAAAAGCACACGAAAATTGGTTCCCTGACTACATGACAGCCGTGTGAGTCGGCCATGAGGGGGAAACAGGCAATGAAGGGGCGCGCTTAACATGCCAATGAACGCAAATGAGATTGAAACCCTGATCAAGGAGGCATTGCCCGACGCTCAGGTGGAGATCCGGGATTTGGCTGGCGATGGCGACCACTACGCGGCGAATGTTGTCTCCGAAGCGTTTAGGGGCAAGAGCCGCGTGCAGCAGCACCAGATGGTTTATGAGGCGCTCAAGGGCAATATGGGCGGTGCCCTGCACGCCCTGGCGCTGCAGACCAAGGCACCGGATTGACCGGCTTTGTGTGCTTTGATCAACGGTTCTTTCAGCTGTAAAAGCTAAAAACCGTCCTTCAAAGCGGTTTTACAGCTACGACGACTGCCGAATTAATTTGCCAGAAGACGACCAGGCCGAAATACGCAAGACTTCCAATACAATCACAATCCGGAATGCTTGCCAGTTACGGCCTGAGAACCTTGTAACCTCGTGCAAGGCAGCTCGGCTATGAATTCGGCGGCGATGCGGCAAGCTCGCGAATCTCAGAGCGAAGGCGCTCCTCCGCCTCTGTCGTCGAAATATTCAAGAACTCCTCCCCTTGAAGTTCCACATGCTGGCCATGGCGGTCTTGCCTGAATGCCTGGTAGTGATCGATCAGCGTTAGGTTGAAAACACGGATCCATCGCGGGAATCGCCACCCCAGCCACGTGCAAATGAGAACCGATACCCATTGCAGGACAAACCAGGGCCATAGCTTCAAAGACAAGACAACGGCCGCGCTCAACAGAACGGTATGGCAAAGAAAAGCTGAGACTATAAAGGCAAAGTAAGAACTGAGTACGCGTTCCACCCGAATACACCTCGTGGGGAATTGGAGTTCGTCCGCGTCCAGTTCGTTGAATTTAGCTGAGATACCGGGTCAATGGAAGCATTCCCGTAAATGCTATTCATCCCGGGTGCACTAAAAGATCCTATTACACAGAATAAACAGGGCGATTTCCAAGCAACCAAATTCCATCGCACCTTTCACAATACAAAACAAAGATCC
>CALDSI010000107.1 GCA_937911395.1 uncultured Labrenzia sp. | reverse complement strand
AGCGCCATTTGCAGACCGGTCTCACCGTCGTCTGCCTTGTCTGCCCTGTGACCAAGCTCGCTCAAACCCTTGGCAAGGTAGTTGGCTGCTTCGTGGTCGTCTTCAATCACAAGAATCTGCAACATGGCTCTCTTTTACCGCGAGTGAGAGGATAAAGAAAAGGGCTGGCAACAATGCGGATGTGAACACTGTTGCCAGCCATCAATTCGCAAGACCGGCCCGTCGGGGTTGGGGGCAGAGGGCAGACCGGTCTTGCTCTCAGATGCCGGTGCAGGACCGGCCCTGATCAGGCCAGGTTCATGGGCAGAGCCACAAACCTGGTGTTGTCGTTGCTTTCGACCCGGAACAAGACTGCCTTGCGGCCATCTTCTTCCGCTTTCTTCACCGCCTTGATGACGTCTTCCGGCGAGTTGACGGGCATGCCGGCAACTTCAAGGATCACATCACCACGGCTCAGGCGTTTTTCGGCGGCCGGGCTGTCCGGATCTATGTCGGCGATCAGGACGCCGTTGCCTTCAAGGCCCGCATCTGCCTTGGACGTCAGGACAAGACCCATGTCATCCAGGCTGGTGTTTTCAGGTTCCACAGCTTCCGGCTGGGCAGCAGCTTGCTGCTGATCCTGCAGGCGACCGAGGGTCACATCGATGTCCTGCTCCTTGCCATCACGCCAAACGGTGATTTCCACTGTGGTGTCCGGGTCATAGGCGGCGATGATCTTGGACAGATCACGCGGGCCATCGACCTTCGCACCTTCAACTTCCAGGATCGTGTCACCAGTCTTCAGACCTGCCTTGGCGGCGGGGCTGCCTTCCTGGGCTTCAGAGACGATCGCACCGTGCGCTTCATCAAGACCCAGGCTTTCGGCAATGTCATCGGTCACATTCTGGATCTGCACACCGAGCCAACCGCGCACGACCGTGCCACCGTCCTTCAGTTCCATGATGACATCCTGAGCCGTGGAGGCCGGGATGGCGAATGCGATGCCAACGTTGCCGCCGGACGGCGAGAAGATCGCAGCGTTCACGCCGATGACCTCACCGTTCATGTTGAACGCCGGACCACCGGAGTTGCCACGGTTTACCGGAGCATCGATCTGGATGAAGTCGTCATAGGGACCTGCGCCGATGTCACGGCCGCGTGCAGACACGATACCTGCGGTTACCGATCCACCGAGACCGAACGGGTTGCCGATGGCAACGGTCCACTCGCCGACTTCAGGTGCCTCATCAGCAAAGTCGACATAGGTGAAGTCCTTACCGCCTTCGATTTTCAAAAGCGCAAGATCCGTGCGCTTGTCAGCACCGATCAGGACAGCGTCATACTCTTCGCCCTCATGATCGATCACTGTGAATTCAGTGCCCTTGTCGATCACGTGCTGGTTGGTCACAACAAACCCGTCAGCGGAGATAAAGAAGCCGGACCCCTGGGACATGCCGTATTGGCGCGGCGCACGGCGTTGCGGCCGGCCTTCTTCGCCGCCACGTTCGCCGAAGTCACGGAAGAAGCGCTCGAACGGGTGCCCGTTCGGCAGATCCTCGAAGAAGTCGCGGAAGTTGTTGCCGCCGTTGAAATTCATCATCCGGGGCTCTGCGGCCTGTTTGACCTGCACACTGACAACGGCCGGGCTCACGGCTCCGACGACGTCAGAGAAATCGGCAGGTGCGGCGTTATCGATCCGGACTGGCGTTGCTTGTGCCAGTTGCGCCGGCACAATGGTCTGCATGGTCATGAGACCGGCCGCACCGAGTACGACTGCACCGGCCAGCAGTTTGGCGCGGCGAGACCGCAAAGGGGAGCTTGACCGACGATTTTCCATCTATTCTTCCTTTTTCGACAGTTTGACTGGAGGTCAATTCATTCAGGACCACGCGGGGACGTGCGTTTCCTGGTCGAAGCTGAAGATAGGAAAGGCTCCCTTACAAGCGCCTGTCGGATGGATTACGTTTTTGTAAGGTTGCTAGCGGCTCAGCGTGACAACCAGCTTAAATATCTGACAGCTCAAGGAAAAAGGATTGGCGTATCGCCGTTTTCCCACTTGGAAAACTTCGGCATGATGGCCGCGAACCTGTCAGATTTCTCGAAAGTCACCAACCAAGTTTTCAGGTTATCCCAGTCTTGAGAATCAAACCAGTCGCGGTCCGCATTCGCAAACTGTCTGACGAAGGGCAGTATCGCAAAGTCTGCCAAACAAGGCTGCGCTCCAAACAGCCAAGCTGAACCATCAAGACGCCGGTCCAGCTCTTTCAGGAACTCGGACGCAGCGGACCGCTCTGACGTCTTGTCCGCATCTGCATACCGCGTATCGTATTTGTAGCGATCAAGGTGGGTTTTGAACGGCCCGTCACAGGTTGCTATCAAGGCACGTATCTCGTCCAGGCTCCCCGTTTCCGGTTTCAGCCAATTGTCCGGGTCAGAGTGTTCCAATGCCCAGACCATGATGTCGAGGCTTTCATCAATCACCTGAGGACCCGACTTCAGGCACGGAACCGTTGCAGAAGGAGATGTGTCCAGAAACTCAGGCGCTTTGTCGCGCAGAACAATTTCCCGCAATTCCACGGTCAATCCGCTGGACATCAATGCGAGCCTTGCCCGCATCGCGTAAGGGCAGCGCCGGAAAGAATAGAGTATTGGCTGATCGATCATACGTTCCAATCGCGCATCCGCCATCCGCGGTCAAGCAGCCCGCGCATTTGACCATGCGTAACGGCTTGCTTAGATCTTTTTTTACAACTTCCAGCAATATTTGCTGTTGGTAGGATTTGCTATGGACGATTCGCTTCTTAAACTTGCCAAGGCAAGCTCTTCGCAGAAAAAGCACGAGTTGGCAGCTCATATGACCGGGCTGCTCGCAGCGCGTGATGACGCTACCACCACCTCCGAAGAGACCAAGTTGCTGAATTCCATGCTGGAAGGCGTTTATACGTCTCTTGGCGATGAAGCCAAGCAAGAGATGTCAGACAAGCTGGCAGACGTCTCTGCCATGTCCTCAACCCTTGCTGCAGCCCTTGCGAACGAGGAAATTCCTATTGCGCAGGCGGTTCTGGAGCGCTCCACCTCGCTGTCCGAAGCAGATATCGTCAAGCTGGCCCAAACCAAGGGCCAGGACTTTCTCCTCGCGCTCGCCAAACGCGATCACGTCAGTAAAGACGTGACCAAGATCCTGATTTCGCGTGGAGACAAGGACGTCAAGCAAACGGTTGCCTGCAATCTTGGTGCAGAGATCGAGATGCCGGAGTTTGAGGCACTGGTCAAAGACATGCCCAAACAGATGGGCGACCGGATCCGCCACCTGCGCAAGTCCAACGAAGAGCTCGTGGAAGACCTCTTCAAGGACGATGGTGAAATCGCCGCCGGAAGCGAACTTCAACGCCGTCCGTCCAAAATCAGCCCGAAAGCCTGGGTCATGGGCATCCAGATGGGCAAGACCACGCTCAACAAGGCGGTCTACCAGTGCAGCGTGGAACACAATCTCTTCGATGTGGTCGCCCTGCTTTCCTTCTTCTCCGGCATGCAGATGAAGTATGTCCACAATCTTATGGTCCGGTTCGACAGCACCGGGATTGCGACCATTTGCCGGGCAACGGGCCTCGGTGCCAAGGAGTTCCAGGCAATCTGCAAGGAGCGTTGCAAGCACCTGAAGTTTCCGGAGAGCACCGGCAGCAAATGGCTGACCAACTACCACATGCTGGATGATACCGACGCGCGCCGGCTGTTGAACCTGATGAAAATCAAGCTCAAGGCAACCGAACGCGCCGAAGCGGCATAGATCTCAAAAAGCGTCCAACGATTACGTTTCGACTTCGCGGGTGACGACAGCTGCCCCGGCTTCCAGCGTCCTGTGAACGGGGCACTTGTCCGCGATCTCGAGCAACCGTGTCCGGGTTGCTGCATCGAGATCTCCCTCCAGAGTGATCAAACGTTCAAAACGGTCAATTTTGCCACCGCGGGTCTTCTGCTCTTCTGAACAGTCCTCGCACTCCGCAGCATGGACCTTGTCATGCAGCACCGTCGTCCCGATCCGGTCAATGTCCAGCCCCTTCCGGTCGGCATACATGCGCAGCGTCATGACCGTGCACGCTCCCAGCGCCGCGGAAAGATAACCATAGGGCGACGGGCCGCTGTCAAAACCGCCATAGCTTTCCGGTTCATCGGCAATCAGCCTGTGATGTCCACTGGCGACGAGTGCCTGAAACTTGCCCTGCCCGGTTTCGACGACTTCCACGCCGTCGCCTCTTGCGCTGGCGGCCGGTTCAACAATCGGATCCAGATAACCGCTGGACCATCCGGCAATGACTTTTGCCGCGTATTCCGCATCCTGACTGCGGGACAGCAGGTGATCGGCCTTGTCCAGCGACACAAAGCTTTTTGGGTGCTTGGCCGCGAGAAAGATCTCACTGGCATTGTCGATGCCGACCGTCTCGTCCAACGGCGCATGCATGACCAGAAGCGCCTTTCCGAGCTCTGCTGTGTGCGAGAGCACCGCTTGGCGTTCCAAATCCGCCAGAAACTCGCGCCGGATCGTGAAGGGCCGACCGGCAAGATCAACTTCTAGGGCACCCTGCTCCTTAATATCATTGATCGCATGGGCAAAATTGTGCACGACATGACCGGCTTCCGATGGCGCACCAATCGTAACGACCGCCCGCACCTCGGGGATGTCTTTGGCGACAGACAGAACGGCCGCGCCGCCAAGCGAATGGCCGATCAGAAGCTGCGGAGCTTCATAATTCTTGCGCAGGAAATCCGCCGCGACCTTCAAGTCTTCAACATTGGAAGAAAATCCGGTTGAAGAAAAATCGCCGCCGCTGCCGCCAAGCCCGGTGAAATCGAACCGTAAAACGGCAACGCCTTCTGCGCTTAATGCGCCAGCGATGTGCCGTGCGGCAGCGATGTCCTTGGAACAGGTGAAGCAATGGGCGAAGAGCGCAAAGGCGCGGATGGGCCCGGCCGGCAGATCCAGCCGCGCGGCAAGGTGTGCGCCCTGCGATCCTTCAAATTCCAGTTTTTGTGCGTGTGGTGCCATCGCCCGGACCTCCAGTCTTGTTTCCCTGCACAGGTAAGGAGAGCTCAAGGGCAAACAAGTCACGCCTTGGTGTCAAGGCCGTGACCAGTGCGTTCACACAAGACGATCTGACGGGGAGTCTTTCGGATCAGCTCTGATCTTTTGAAGACAGCAACGCTTTCAGCCGTTCTTCTTCTTCCGCCGACAGTTTCGGTGCCGGCTGGTTTGCCCCTGCGGCGGCAGTCGTTGACTGCCTGCGGCGCAGAGTGATCACAATGGCCATGATCCCCGCGATCAAAGCAAGAGGACCCGCAGCCCACAGAAAGAACGTGTGCCAAGCAAATCGCGGCTTCAATAGAACAAATTCGCCGTACCGGTCGACGAGGAAATCAATCACCTGCGCATCTGTGTCGCCGGCAACCAGACGTTCGCGCACCAGAACCCGCAGGTCCTTTGCGAGCGGTGCGTCGCTGTCGTCGATCGACTGGTTCTGACAGACCATACAGCGGAGCTCTGCCGACAAGGCCCGGGCCCGCGTCTCCAGCGCTGGATCCTCCAGGATTTCGTCCGGTGAGATGGCCAGCGCAGGCCCAGACAGGACACACAAGACCAGCGAAAGACAAACAAGGAGCCGTTTCATCAGGATCAGTCTCCTATTCCGCCGGAACGCTGGCAGATTGTTTCCTTTTGGCAGCCGGTTTCGGAGCCCCGACCCGCAAACGGCGGTCCGCCATGGAGAAGGCCGCACCAAGTGCCATGATCACACAGCCGATCCAGATGAGCGTGATCAGCGGCTTGTAATAGGCCCGGACGTCCACCGCACCGTCATTGCGCCGTTCTCCCAAGGAGACATAGACCTGAGAAAATCCGATCGTATGGATTGCCGCTTCAGTGGTCGGCATCTGGCGCGCTGTATAGACCCGCTTGGACGGCTCCATCTCGGCGACAAAGGCACCGCCTTCACGAACCGTGAAGTGCCCCACTTCCTCAACGAAGTTCGGCCCGCGGCGCGGCACCGAGCCGTCAAACGTCAGTTCATATCCGGAGACGTTCACCGTATCGCCGGGCCGCATTGTCCGGACCTGCTCTTCCTGGAAGGCAGACGATGTCACAATGCCGAGCACTGTGACGCCGATGCCGAAATGAGCGGTGGCAGTTCCCCAAGCCGAGCCCGGAAGGCCATAAAGACGCGCAAACCCGCGCTTCGGACCTATTTCGAAGAACTTGACCCGTGTGACGATTTCGGAAATCGCCCCGGCCATCACCCAGACCGCCAGGCCGACACCGAGAGGGGCAAGCACCCGCTCCATGCCCCAGAGCCAGAAGGTGAAGAGGGTCATCAGCAACGCGAGTCCGAACGCCGCATAAAGCCGCTGGGACGCAGCCAGAAGGTCCCCCCGTTTCCAGGCCAGAATTGGCCCGAACGGAACAGCCATCAGGAGCGGCACCATCAACGGTCCGAAGGTCAAATAGAAGAACGGCTCACCGACCGAGATCATTTCGCCTGTGATTGCGTCCAGAACAAGTGGATAGAGCGTCCCGACCAGAACGGCGGCCGTGGCAGCCGTCAGGAAGAGATTGTTGAGAACCAGTCCGCCTTCCCGGCTGATCGGTGCAAACAGACCGCCTTGTTTCAGCATCGGTGCGCGCCAGGCAAAGAGAGACAGCGAGCCGCCGATGAAGAGGCACAGAAGTCCGAGAATGAAGACACCGCGCGAGGGATCGGTCGCAAATGCGTGCACCGAGGTCAGAACACCCGAGCGGACCAGGAAGGCCCCAAGCAGCGACAGCGAGAAGGTGAAGATCGCCAGGAGCACCGTCCAGACTTTCAAGGCTTCCCGTTTTTCCATGACGATCGCGGAGTGGAGCAGAGCTGTACCGGCAAGCCACGGCATGAAGGATGCGTTTTCAACCGGATCCCAGAACCACCAGCCACCCCAGCCGAGCTCGTAGTAAGCCCAGTAGGAGCCCATGGCGATGCCGAGGGTGAGGAAGCTCCAGGCCAGAAGTGTCCACGGCCGGACCCAGCGCGCCCAGGCCGCATCTGTGCGCCCCAAGATAAGCGCGGCGACAGCGAAGGAGAAGGTAATCGAGAACCCGACATAGCCGACATAGAGCAACGGCGGGTGGATCGCGAGGCCGATGTCCTGCAGGATCGGGTTGAGGTCATTGCCTTCAATCGGCGGATTTTCATACCGGTTGAACGGGTTGGACGTCGCCAGCATAAACAGCAGAAACCCGGCGGAAATCCAGCCCTGAACAGCAAGGGTGGTCGCTCTGAGGTCATCCGGTAGATTGCCGCCGAACACCCCGACCAGAGCTCCGAAAAAGACAAGGATCAGTACCCAGAGCAGCATGGAGCCTTCGTGATTGCCCCAGACACCAGTGATCTTGAAGAGAAGCGGTTTCGCGGAGTGCGAGTTTTCATACACATTCACGACGGAAAAATCCGAAGCGACGTAAGCCCCAGTCAGAACCGCGAATGATACAAGCACGAGAAAGAACACGGTCACTGAGACCGGTGTTGCAACTGCCATGAGGCGGCCATCGCCGTTCAAGGCTCCCCATAACGGCACCACAGACACCACAAGTGTCAAAGCAAACGCCAAAACAAGGGCGTAGTGTCCAAGTTCGACTAACATTATTCCGCGTCCCGTCCCTCGGGTTATGTCTTCAGCTGCGCCTTTGGCCGAAACCGCACAGCATTAGTTGGCAGCGCCCTCTCCGCCCTGCCAATGGCCCTGACCTTTCAAAGCCTCCGCCACTTCCTTGGGCATATAATTCTCATCGTGTTTTGCCAGCACGCTGTCGGCAACGAAGATCCCGTCCGGCGTCAAAACCCCCTCGGTTACAACGCCCTGCCCTTCACGGAACAGATCCGGAAGAATGCCCTGATACGTCACCGCTACAGAATGCGCGGTATCAGTCACACGGAACTTCACGTGTGCGTCATCAGAACGCTCGACCGACCCGTCTTCGACCAGTCCGCCGAGACGAATTCTCTGCCCATCAGGAATTTGCTGGCTCGCGATATCGCTCGGGCTTTGAAAGAAGACAATCTGATCATTCAACGCGAACAGGATCAATCCAAGTGCGAGCGCCAGAACGGCCCCCGCAGATCCGATCAGTGTCAAACGCCGTTGTTTCCGAGTCATTTCAGTTCCGTCTAACGTTGCCTGCCCGCAAGCTCCCGCCCCTCTAGGACCTTGCCGCTGTCTCTATGACCCACTCAACCCCAAAGTGACCGCTGCGTCTTTGATCTTGGCCAATTCGGCCGGTCTCTCCGCAAAAACTTTTTCAGCGCGCCGGTACGTTTCAAACGCTTCGTTCCGTTTACCTAGGACCATATAGGCCCGCATCAACTGGCCCCATTCTGCGACCGTTCCGCCATTGGCCTCAATCCTTGCGGCAAGGCCCTGGACCATGGTCGTGATCATCTTCTGGCGATCATCGTCACTCATCTCACCGGCGGCCTCGACATCAGCCTGGCTCGGACCGCGCAACGCCGGAAGCAGTTCTGGTGTCTCTCCGGTCAAGCCGGCCAATTCCCGCCGCGCAACAGGCACCCATGCGGCCTGTGGATCAGCCCCTTCCAGAAGCGTCTGCCAAGAGTTGATGGCGTCGTCGGTCTTGCCTTCCTGGGTCAGTGCCAGGGCGAGAAAAAACCGGGGTTTCACAGCTGTCGGCTCCAGGTCAACGGCCTGTTGAAAAGCGGATCTTGCGAGCTCGGTGATCACGCCCTCATTGGACACGGTCATGGCCTCACCCATGTCCGTCAGCCAGTCCGGCCTCGGACCGAGGATACGGATTGCGTTGGAATAGGCACGTGCCGCAGAATCCGGCTCACCCATCCGCATGTAAACAGGTGCGATTACCGCCCAGCCCTGACCATCTTCCGGATCTTCCGCCAAGTGGCGTTCCACCCGGGCGACCAGCAGTTCAACCGATTGCTCTCCAGCTGGAGCCGACAAGCGCGCAGCAAGGGGCTGATCCTGAAGATCAGGCGATCCGAGCGCGAGATAAAGGCCAAGCGCGGCTGCGGGCAACGCCACAAGCGCAATGAGTTGTACGGAACGTATCCGCAGTTTTGAGAGTGGTGCCGGGCGCGTCTCGTCCTTCCGGTCATGCACGGAGAGCAAGCGGCGCGCTGTTTCGGTTCGGGCCGCTTCGGCCGCTTCCGCGTCAATCAGGCCGTCCGATAGGTCTCGATCAATTGCTGCCAATTGTTCTTTGTAAACTGCTGCATCAGCCTGTGCTGCAGCCTCCTCCACAGAGGCCCGTGACCGCGTCAGCGGCACAAGCACAGAAAGAGCCGCCAAAGCGGTCAAAGCAGAGATCAGGATCCAAAAAATCATGGGCGCATATAGACAACCGAATGTGTCGAAATGCAAGCAAATGCGTGTGTGACTGGCGGTCGCGGTCAAAAAGCCGCGAACAGCTCCTTACACTCCACTCAAAGCTCCATTGTTATGCGCGTTTCAGGGCTTTGTTGATCAACCGGCGTTCCGGCGACGCGGCAGCCGCTTCATCGCCTGCCCGCGTCTTGGCCTTTGCAAGAGCGGCATGACGGCTTCGCCGCAATTGTTCGGCATACTCCGCACCAAAATAGATTTCCGACAACATGATCGCAACGTCGGCGGCTGCCTGATGCGCTTCCAGTTGCGGGCTTTTTGCCTTGCCAAGATCAGTAATTAGAGATCTGGTTACAATTTCGAGTGTCTGTTCGACGGTCTGGCGCGTGCGTTTGCTGATGTCATTGACAGCGAACGTTTCAGAACCATGGCGCACCATATTGACAACCCGCACAGCCCGCACGGCATCATTGATTGCTGTTTGGTCCAAAATCAACTTGCCGTCATCGTCCAGCTTTGGAACTTGTAGGGCCCGGCGGACAGCCGTATGCGCATTGTGAAGTTCCCTGGTCACCACGTCGGAAATACTGCGCTTCGTGTCCGCAAGTCTGCTGTGCCACTTGCCGGTGACGGTCAAATCGACGTCACGCTCAATGCCACGGACAAGCGAGTTGTAGTCGGAAAGAGCGTTCGAAAAGGCCACCGGATCGGGATTGTTGTTGCGGTGATCCACCGCAAGAATATTCAGGCGTTCGGCCTCGCTCATGACCACATCGACAAATGGCGCAAATTGCGACCCTGCGATCACCTTCGGATCATCATCGCCAGCAAGCCGGCCGGCAAAAGCGCATAAGGCCGAAGGTTTGTCAGCGCGGTCGACAAGAGCGGCGGCGACCAACGGAAGATGGTCCGGAAAACGCTCCGAACACTTATCAACCATGCGCAGGACATCGTGGTCCTGCTTTAAGCGCCGTTCGTTGATCCGATCTGGCATGGCCTCCAAGAACGGCATCAACCAACGCTCGGATGAAAAGACCTTGTGAATGTCCCGCAGCTCGGAGATGCCGCGCTCACCGCCAAGCTCGATCCCCATGCGGCGGTGTTCGCGTTCGTCGATTTCACCGCGTCTCAAGGCTTCTCCGATCGCATCCGCCGACCGGGTCCTGAGGGCTTGCACCAAGCCGTCGACCCGTTCACCACTGACGGCTGCGTTGCCCGCCTGCTCAAGCACAAGCTGAACGTCCGTCGGCATAACGTCCCGGCCGAGCCATTTCCAAACCTTGTTCAACATGCCGCGATGGATGCGGCCTTCCTGACGGTTGGGCAAAAACTCGTCGATCAGGAAACCGTCCAGAGACGTAAAGAACATGCGCTGGATTTGACCGCGGCGGTGTTCATTGCCTTCTGAATCGAGGGGGTGTGTCGATGGTTTGCGCAGGATCGCAAGGGCTGAGTTGAGCACAATCTCAATGTGCGGATCTGCATCGGCCTGGGCCTTCGCGCGCTCAAGATTACGCACAAGCGCCTCAATCGCCTTTGGACTGAGGCTGCTAAGATAGGTCCTGATTTTAGCCTGTAGCTGGTCCAGCTGTGTCATTCACGAGATCTACGGCAGCCAATGTTTCTTTAGCCATGGTAAACGCCGATCCTTAAACAAGTATGTAGAAAACACGATGCCGTTACGCGACACGAATTGCAGCGAACACTTGCTATTTCAGGATTATTGAAAGAATTCAGATGCGCGTTTCGGAAAGACTGCCCGGCTTTCAGCCGATAACCTTCCAGTCACCGCGATCCATTTCACACGCTGTGCCGCGCGCCTGCAGAACCCGGCCCTGAAGAACCATTTCATGGGTGAATTCGCGGCATTCGGTTTCATTCACGGAATAGACTGGCCCGGGAAGAACACGGCCGCTCCGGCCGGTCCGGTCATTTTGCCAGGCAACTGACACACCAACACCGCGCGCGCGCAGAGCCCGGTCTTGTGCCTGTTCCGCTGCACGCCTGTCAGAAGGCTCCAGCGCTTCACCGAATTCATTATTCACCAATACGGAGATTGCGGCGCTTGCTTCCGTGCCCGAGACGTTGCCCCTCGGATCACCAAAAGACGACCCCCATCCACCCACGCCATTTGCGCCGGATGCGATGGAGCATCCTCCCAAAAGAGTGGCTGTGAGCAAACAAAGGGCGCTGCGCAATTTCATGCACCTAGTCTCCAAATCGGCTTTGTGGACCAAGTCACCGGATAGCGACTCAGTGGTAACGTGACTTTGTGGCCGAACTTGGCCACGATATAGAAACATTGCCTGTGACCTGCATCACATCTGATCACAGGCGATTTAAAAATCTGCAAACCATTGCGTCAGGGCATCAGCTGTCGCCAAGCAAGGGCAGGACCAACCGCGCCCTCAATCCCCCCATCGAAGACCGCCCAAGTTCCAGGCGCCCTCCGTAAAGTGCTGCCAAATCTGCCACTATCGAGAGGCCGAGCCCAGTTCCAGGGACAGTCTCGTCCAAGCGGCGGCCACGCTTGACGGCTTCCGCGCATTGCTCCTCAGACAAGCCCGGGCCATCATCCTCGACACGGATTTCGACCATCCCACGCGCGCTGGATGCGTCCGCCACCGGTGTTGCCGTCACCAGCACCGCGGACGTTGCCCATTTGCAGGCATTGTCGATGAGGTTGCCGGACATTTCCTCCAGGTCCTGCCCCTCTCCGCGAAACCGCAACTTGGCATCTTCAAGGCCATCAAGGCGTACATCCCGCTCCCGGTAAATTTTATTCATCGCCCGTACGAGCCTGTCCAAAACCGGCTGCACTTCGCAGGATACGCCAATCACCCGACGTTGTGCGGCCATCCGGGCACGTTCCAGATGATGCTGGATCTGGGTCGACATCACCTCTGTTTGTTCGATCACCTTCTCCGCCAGTGGGCCTTCCGATGCGCGGGCTTCATTGGAGATCACCGAAAGGGGTGTCTTGAGACCGTGAGCCAGGTTGCCGACATGAGTTCGGGCCCGCTCGACGATTTCCTTGTTGGAGCCGATAAGCGAGTTCAGTTCCACAGCAAGCGGCGCGATCTCACGTGGCAAAGCCTCGTCGATCCGCTCTGTCTCCCCTTGGCGCACGGCGCTTAGGGAAGACCGCAATCGTACCAGTGGCCTTAGCCCGACACGGACCTGGAGAAACGTGGCCAAAACCAGTCCAAGCCCGACGATAAGTAGCGTCAGTGCGGCGAGGCGTGCGAACTCACGAATATCGGCCCAAAAGCCCGCGGTCGCAGCCCCAACAGCGATGACGTACGGGGTCTCCCCAACGGCGATGCGCTGTTGCATGACCCGGATTTCATCGCCTGTCGGTCCGGCAACAAAACCGGCCCCAGCCTCCGCGTCCCCCAATGCAGGCACTGCAAGTGGGTCTCCAACCAGAGATTCAGAAGCATAAAGAACCGTTCCTGTATCTGCCTGGCGGACGGTCCAATACCAGCCGGACAGAGGCAGGGAAAACCTCGGATCGCCCAGATAGGTCGGCTGTTGAACCAGAGGCGTTGCGCGCAAAACAGTCTCGTCGCTGGTCTCCAGCATTTCCGAAACAAGGGCCTTGATGTGGATTTCAAGCTGAGCATCAAACGAGCGCTCGCTGGCCCGTTGATATAGGCTGACAAGAAACACACCGGCAATCGCAAGTGCCAGCGTAGACCATACTGCCGCCACCAAAACGAGACGGCCCGCAAGGGATCGCTGCGGCTTTACCGGCTCGGGAGCCGGTTTACCGGCACCTTCCGCGCTCTCAGTCGTCACCAGCCTCTCCCAGACGGTACCCGAGGCCGCGGATGGTTTCGATCATGTCGGCCCCGATCTTCTTGCGAAGACGGCCCACGAAGACTTCGACCGTATTGGAATCACGATCGAAATCCTGATCGTAAAGGTGCTCGGTCAACTCCGTCCGGGAAATCACCTTTCCCTGATGGTGCAGAAGGTAGGACAAGAGCCGGTATTCATGGGAAGTGAGCTTGATCGGAGAACCATCCACCGTGACCCGGCCAGCTCTCAAGTCCAGCCGGACGTTGCCGCAGGTGAGCTCGTTGGAGGCATGGCCCGCAGCCCGGCGAACCAAGGCCCGAACGCGCGCCAGCACTTCTTCCATATGAAATGGCTTTGCGACGTAGTCATCCGCACCGGCATCAATTCCGGCCACCTTGTCTGACCAGCGGTCACGGGCGGTGAGGATCAGAACGGGCATCGTCTTCCCGTCACGCCGCCATTTTTCCAGAACTGACAAGCCGTCCAGCGTTGGAAGTCCGAGATCAAGGACAACAGCATCATACGGTTCGGTGTCTCCGAGGAAGTGGCCTTCTTCGCCGTCGAATGCGCTGTCCACCACATACCCGGCCTCTTCCAGGGCGGTCACGAGTTGGCGGTTCAGGTCTTTGTCGTCTTCAACAATTAGCAGGCGCATGGGTCTTCATTTGCTGGCTGGGAGAGTGTCGGGTGCTTGATAAACGCTAAGTATACCAGTCAACGGTTCGCGTTGACTGTGACATTGGTCACCTGTCCGTTCTTTAAAACAGACAAAACATACACATATCCGCCACCCTGGCGGCACAACTGCGCCTTGATGATTTCGCCGCCGGCTTGCCCAGCTACCGCGCCGAGCGGCTGCGCCTGACCGCTGGCGACCACGGCTCGCGCTTCAGCCTGCGACAGGCAGTTTGCGCTTGCAGCGCCAGCTACGGCGAATAACAAAAACAGGGCGGTCATAAAGACTTTCACAAGTCGAATCCTCAAGACATCAGCAGTTGATGCGCAAGGTGTAACCAAACCAAGCTGAACGCAAGCTGAACCGTTTTCCAGAACACCAAGAAGCGGTTCAGCTAGCGAGTAGACCTTGAGGCTATGTCCGGTCAGTTCGCCAAGGTAAGTTCGTCCGTCTGCAGATCGTCGTAACGGCCCTTGAAATGGTCAAACACCTGCAAAGTTCGACGGGCAATCCCGGTCCAACCGAAGACACGGCGGGCAAACCGCGCGCCTTCCACCGACAATGTCTCCCGCACCCAAGAATACTGCATCGGCATGTTCAACATGGTCGCAAATTCTTCCGGGCGTTTCGGATCGGCAACAAGAGCGTGGCGGCCGAACTCCAGCTGCTCAAACAGCCCTCCATGAATGGTCACCACTGTCGGTGTGCCGCAGGCCATGGCTTCCACAGCTGTCATGCCGAAGGGTTCGTACCGGGACGGCAGGGCAAAAATGCCGGGCGCGCGGTAGAAATCAGCAAGGTCTTCATCGGCGACATACCCGCGCCAGCTGATCTTGTCCGAAACGCCCAGCTCCGACGCCCGCTGTTTCCACTGACCCAAGAGCGCATTGTCGCTGTCGGAATTTGCACCTGCTGCGAGCACAAGCCGGGCGTCCGGCTGCATCTTCAAGAGACTTGGGAGCGCCTCGATTATCAGATCATAGCCCTTGTTCTCCGCAGCACGCCCGACAACGTAAATGTCAGTCTCGCGAAGATCGTGTTTTTGCCGGACTGAGGCCACGCGTGACGGTGTTGCAGGCGTGAAGCGAGCCTCATCAATCCCCGGCGGGATCATCGAGATATGATCCTTGGGCAGTTGATAGTGTTCGGCAATGAGATCGACTTGCTGTTCGGTCGTCGCAATCACATGGTCGCAATTGCGATAGAGCACGAATTCCTTCTGGATCCGCTCATCAAATCGGTATCCGGCCATCTCGGCAGCATCTGCGCCTTCCATGTCGTGCTGTTTCCACCAGCCGAGCGAATGCGGCGTGTGGATGTGCGGGATCTGAAGTTCTTCGGCAATCTTTTGACCCGAAACACCGGCATCCCAATAGTGCGAATTGATCACGTCATACTGCAGCCCGCGGTGCCGGATCATTGCAAGCGCGTTGGTGATGAAGTCACCGTACCAGTCGTGCATGTCCTCTTTGCGTATGAAGTTTTTGCCGCCGAAGGGGATTCGAACCACGCGCAGGTTTTCATTGATGATGTCATCGGCCGGTTGATCTTCAAATTGCCGCGTCATCACATCAACGTGGTAGCCAAGTCGCGCGAACCTTTTGGCCAGCTCGAGGACGAAAACCACTTGCCCGCCTGTGTCCGGCTTGCCGAGTTCCGGCGTTCCGGCCACATAGCCATGCAGGGAAATCATCAAAAGCGAACCAATGTTCTGCTTGTTCATGTCGTACCAACCTTTGTTGTGTTTCAAGTCTCCGTCTTTCCCAGGCAGTTCTTTTTGCTTGTGCCGTGTTTGTTTCTTTTAAGTGTAAGGCTCGAACTAATTTTCAACGTCTGAACGGGGTATGGCATTGAATGCAGCCAATCCTTCAAGAACGCCGGCCGCATGATGGGCTGCGGCGTGATAAGTCTTGTCTTTTGGCATAGCAGCCAACAGTTCCGGGCGGGCGTTGCCGACCGCAATGGCTTTGCCTGCGGCTTCAAACAAGGCCAGATCGTTGCCGGAATCTCCGGCTGCAATCGTGTCTTGCAAGTCGATCCCGAGATGATCTGCCAGATGGCGCATGGCAGCGTCCTTGCCCGCCTCTGGTGCCAGAATGTCGAGATCACTCTTACCGGAAAAAATATGTTTGAAGGAGAACCCGGCGTCATTAAGGCGCTGAATGACCAGGTCGGCCTGCTCCTGATCGGGCACCGCGAAACTCGCCTTGCCCGGCGTTTGAAACACCGCGTCGTGCGGCGTATGGCCCATCTTGAGCACCGCGTCGCGGATTTGAACATCTGGCCAGGCGTCGAACTGCTGCGACCAGGAGGACATCAACGTGCCCTGAAGCCGGATTTCTGTGCCCAAGCCGGTGATCACTGCATCTGGCGCGAAAGTCACCGGGAAATAGGACCGGAGCGTTTCATCGACACTGCCTGCCGGCCGGCTGGAATTCAAAGCAATCTTGAGCCGGACTCGGTGCCGCTCCAGTACCTGCCATAGCCTGCGAAGCGCGGCGGGGTCCCCGGTCAGCGTATCGTCGATGTCCGAGACCAGAAGAAGCGGTTTCGCATTGTCATTTTCCGCGCGCACTCAGGCCTCCTCTTCAGGGGCAAAATATGTGGCGGTGTAAACCTGCTCTGCCGCAGCTTCCGTCACGGGTCGGCTTAACGTCTCTATCGTCAAATGACTGAGGCAAACCGCAGCGCTCTCGGTATAAAACCCCACCCCACCCTCGGCAAAACTGTCGTCAACGAGGGACAACACCACATACCCATCGACCGAAAACTCAATATACATCCCGTGCGCGACCACCTCGACCTGCCAAGGCCCATGCGCATTGCCCCGGAAATGGGCCTCTTGCAGCGGTGCATAGCGGAAAGCGTGCTCAAATTCCGGTGTCGGATTGGCGCCCCAGGCCCGCATCTGGGCGATGCCGTTGACCAGATCGAGCGACAGGTAATACCCGTCCCCCTCATCATTCATCCGCAGAACAAGACCGGTCTTGCCCAAACCCTCGAGAGTCAGTTCGGCCCGCAGCCGGAAATCCTGGTGAAGGCCGGGCATCAGAAAAGCCTCGTACCCGCTCTTGCAAGACAGATGCAGTCCATCTTCTCGGTCAATCACCGATGCATGCGGATTGGCATAGAGCTTTTTGCATTGATAGGAGGCGGTTACACTCTCGCTGCGTGTCACCAGATCGTTGAAGCCTGAAAAAGACTTCGCTTTCAACCGGCCTGCGGCATCCGTCACCAGTTCCTTCGGCGGGGGCAGCAGCTTTTTGACGCTCTCCCGGCCATAGACGACTTCGGTTTTTGAGAAGAAATTGAACAGCAGCAAATCGCCGCCGTTCTTGCAGATGCGCCCCGCATAGTTTCCCGACGGCATCAAGACATTGTCGAAGAAGTTTTCATAGGGTCCGCGGAGCTGATCGGCATACCAGTAATGGATTTTGATGTCCTCGCGGATCGAGCCCATCAGGTAATAGCGGCCGTCCAGCTTGAAGAGGTTCGGCACCTCCACATCATCATACAAACCTGGCCGGTGAAGCGGTGCTTCAAAAACGAACTGATCGGGCGCTTCCTCGACGGCGAGCGACACACAGCCCCGCCGGATAATCGGCCCGTCCTTGATCCGGGCGGAGGCGAGAAGCAGGCGTTCTCTTGTATCTGGATCCTGAAAATAGAATGGATCGCGGAAGCTGACCCATTGCCGGCCTTCATCGATCGAGCTTTCGTAATGTGGCCCCGGCACCTCGATCGGATAGGTTTTCGAGGTCGAGCGCTCCCAGTGATAAAGATCCTTGGACCGCGCAAGGCCAACCCGCTGCACCCGGCCGAATTCCGACCGCGCAAGGCCGGTATAGAACATCCGCCAACTGCCGGGCCGTTCGGGATCCGGGGTCACATGCATGGTCCACAGCATGTCATCGTCCCAATCGCCCGGTTCCCCAACGAACAGCGCATTTTTGACACGCCGCCAGGTCATCCCGTCCGGGCTCACGGCATGTGCAATGAAGTCGTGATTGGGCAGAACGAGATGAAAAAGATGAAACAGGCCGTCGTGATAGACCACATCGACATCGCCGATGTCGGATCTCAAGAAACCATGGGAAGCATACATGCCCCGAGCGTACCCCGGCTGTTTTGATTTCTTCAAGTGTAGCCGGAACTTATTTTGCAACGCAACATGAAACAATGCTTGTTCTTTGAGACAGGAAAACCAGTTACCCTGCAACCATGGCCCAACTTCATCTCAAAAACGCATCGGCGCGTGGACAGGCGCGCCACCGTTTGAAAGCCGTCCTGAAGGCCGGAATTGTTTGCGGCCTTGCCGGCGTCCTGCAAATGGCGTCTGGCGGCGCAGCGCAGGCCTGCTCTGTGTCTCTGGTTCTGGCGATGGACAGCTCCGCCAGCGTTGACGCCCGGGAGCATCAAC
>CALDSI010000106.1 GCA_937911395.1 uncultured Labrenzia sp. | reverse complement strand
AGCAAAAAAACTCTACGAAGACCTGTCGCCGCCACCGCCGCCAAAGGCCGCAGCGCCCCCTCCACCCCCTGGACAGAGGGAGCCTGGCAGCGGGCGGCCAACAAAACGTGACCGGCGCAAAATGGATGCTTTCAGGCAAGAGGATGAACACTAAAAGCTCTATGAGCCTGATCCGTTTTATGAATCTTGAAAAAAAGGAAATAGCTTTCTCAAACAGCGCTGCGATGCGACCTGTTGAACGCTTGCACCTGCCTCCCAAAAGCGATACCCAACTTCAATAATAGAAGTAGCAGAGGTCAGAGCCTGCGCATCAAACAGACGCCAGATGGCTGCATCCGGGCACAGCTTTTGTACCCGATGCTCTGACTAAAGAGGATTGCGATGACCTACGTCGTCACAGACAACTGTATCAAGTGCAAATACACCGACTGCGTTGAGGTGTGTCCAGTTGATTGTTTCTATGAAGGCGAAAATTTCCTCGTCATCAACCCGGACGAATGCATCGACTGCGGTGTTTGCGAGCCAGAATGTCCGGCTGAAGCAATTCTTCCGGATACGGAACCAGGTCTCGAGAAGTGGATCGAAATCAACGCCGAATATTCGGAAAAATGGCCGAACATTACGGAAAAGAAAGATCCAATGCCCGATGCAGATAAATTTGACGGGCAGGAGAACAAACTGGAGAAGTACTTTTCTCCAAATCCGCCGGCATGATTCGCTTATCTGAAGTTGCAATAAATTCGTAAATCTCGATATCCGCAACCTGAGATAGGTTCAAAACACTATTGATTACAGCTGCCTGAGCGGAACCTTCGCTCGGGCCTTAATGCTGTTTCGCGCCCGCGAAAGAGTTCCTCTTTAATTTTCCACAAGAGTATGTTACATTGTTTCGATAGTCGCCAACCACGAGAATAACCCCAAAAACGGAGTCGTGCTTACGTGTCCCGTGATCTTGATCTTCCGGGCCGCGAGTGATCCCGACAGCTTATGTATCCAAGCAAGGTTCTAGAGTGGAATTCGACGACTGACCAGCCCGACACGCCGCATATCAACAGGCGTTCCAAGATTTGGACGTCAAACCGATTGCGTGCCGCACAAACAAGGACCGTTTCAGCGGTCCATTTCTGGTCTGCAACAGACCGCTAACTGCGCAGGAGAAACTACGAGTATGGCAACAAACACCAAAAAGACCGCGCAGCGTCAAGGTTTCAAGACTGGCGAGTACATCGTTTACCCGGCTCACGGCGTGGGCCAGATTACCGCCATTGAAGAACAAAACGTAGCAGGTCACTCTTTGGAGTTGCTCGTCATCGTTTTTGAACAGGATAAGATGACACTTCGCGTCCCGGTCGCGAAAATCGCATCTGTGGGAATGCGGAAGCTCGGCGACCCGGCTGCTGTCAAGAAGGCACTCGAACCAGTCCAAGGACGTCCGCGCATCAAACGGACAATGTGGAGCCGCCGTGCCCAGGAATACGAAGCGAAAATCAACTCCGGCGATCTGATTGCAATTTCGGAAGTCGTCCGGGACCTTTTCCGCTCAGAGAGCCAGCCGGAACAGTCCTACTCTGAACGCCAGCTTTACGAAGCTGCTCTGGATCGTATGGCGCGCGAAATTGCCGCAGTGAACAAATGCTCGGAAACCGAAGCAATCAAGGAAATCGAGCAAAACCTCGCAAAGTCGCCAAGCCGCATTAAAGCAGCCGCAGCAGCTGCTGCTGCGGCAGAAGATGACGAAGACGGCGACGACACTGAAGAAGCCGCCTGAAAAGCTGCTGATCGTTGATGGTTCATTTGCCAAAAGGCCCGGAGCAGTCCGGGCCTTTTCTCATATCCGGTGGCTACCTACCGTTGACGAGATCTGCCGGTTTAATATCAGAAAGCATTCACGCCCGCTGATCTAGACTGCAGCAATTCTCTGCCTTTCTGTCACGACATTGTGCGTATTCGTGCGTCCGTGCGTTTTCGAAGTGATCTATTCTGACCTTGGGTCCGTAGTATCACTAACGTCACGCCTGGAGTGCTACATATGTCCACATCTATGAGTGAAAGAAGGCATTTGGTGAAAGCGGCGATGAAAGCGCCGTATTTGACCCGTGAGGAAGAGCTTGAGCTCGCCATTCAATGGCGGGACAACAAAGATGAAAAGGCTCTGGAGAGACTTTCTCTGTCCCATATGCGCCTGGTCATTGCCGTTGCCTCGCGCTTTAAGAACTTTGGCCTCAACCTCGGTGACCTGATCCAGGAAGGTCATGTTGGACTGCTGGAGGCAGCAGCGAGGTTTGAACCGGAACGTGAGGTTCGCTTTTCAACGTACGCTACTTGGTGGATCCGCGCCTCAATCCAGGACTACATTCTCCGGAACTGGTCCATTGTCCGAGGCGGCACTTCCTCCTCTCAAAAGGCATTATTCTTCAATCTGCGCCGCTTGCGCGCAAAGCTATCCAACAATCAGACACCTTTGACTGACAGCGAACTGCATCAAAAGATCGCAGACGCGATCGGCGTGAAGCAGTCCGATGTTGCTGTCATGAATGCACGTCTGTCCGGACCCGACACGTCACTGAATGCACCGGTGACAGATACGGAAGGGTCAAGCGCCGACCGTCAAGACTTCCTCGTCTCTGATGCACCGCAACCAGATGAGATCGTCACAGAGAACATCGACGCAGAGCGGCGCAACACATGGCTTGCATCTGCGCTGGACGTTTTGAGCGAGCGGGAACTCAAGATTGTTCGCGAACGGCGTTTGTCTGAGGACGGGGCGACACTTGAGTCTCTTGGCAAGAAACTCGGCATTTCCAAAGAACGTGTGCGTCAGATCGAAAGCCGTGCTCTGCAGAAGCTGAAGTCTGCACTGCT
>CALDSI010000105.1 GCA_937911395.1 uncultured Labrenzia sp. | reverse complement strand
AACCTTTAGAGCATATCGAGCCACGCAGGGCTCCGGCCGGACATGGCAAATCCATCGAAGACGATCTCGGCCTTGATGACGAGGAGGAAGGCGAAAGCCGCTTGTCTCTGACGGCGACGGCTTTTGCGGGACAAGTCAGCCACATCGGGCTTCTGGCGGTAACACAGGTTCGCCGGATGGCCGGCTTGAAGCGCGCGTCCGTCCATGACGACGATGAGGACTGGGACGGTATCGACGAGCACGATGACTACGAGCCGGAAGAACCTGCTCAGAAAAGCCGCCTGCAGTCGTTCCGCAGGGCACTCACCGGCCGCTTGATGCCGGAAGACGATGACGGTCTGGACGAATTCTACGATCGCGGTCACATGACTGAGCCCGACGCCCATGATCTGGATGATCCCTTTGGCGAGGAGGGTGAAGACTTCGGCCCGGACGATTTCCTGATCGACAAGGGCCCGGTCTCTGGCGAGCCGTTGCCGGGTGAAACACCAAGACCGGTTGGTATTGCAGCCCCAGAAGCAGCTCCAGCACCATCCGGGCGAGCAGCTGCTCAACCCGCACCGACCGGCCGTGTCGTTCCACCGGCTCCGAAACCAAAACAGAGCAAACGAGCGATAGCGGAAGCGCAACCCTCTTTCCTCGGCGCCCCGGAAGAGTACGAATTGCCGCCGCTGCGCCTGCTTGCAGAAGCCAAGGCCGCCGGCAAGGTTCCGGGCCTTTCTGCTGATGCTCTGGAGCAGAATGCCCGTATTCTGGAAGGAGTTCTGGAAGACTTCGGCGTGCGCGGCGAAATCATCGAAGTTCGCCCGGGCCCGGTTGTCACACTCTACGAACTGGAACCCGCACCCGGTATCAAGTCGTCCCGGGTCATTGGTCTGGCAGATGACATCGCGCGTTCCATGAGCGCGATTTCAGCCCGTGTTGCAGTCATTCCCGGCAAGAATGCCATTGGCATCGAATTGCCGAATGCGCGCCGCGAAACCGTTTATTTGCGCGAAATGCTCGCCGCGCAGGATTTTGAGAAATCGAAATCCAAGCTGGCACTTGGTCTCGGAAAGACGATCAACGGTGAAGGTGTGGTTGCCGATCTGGCCCGCATGCCGCACTTGCTCGTTGCCGGTACGACCGGGTCAGGTAAGTCGGTCGCCATCAACACCATGATCCTGTCGCTGCTGTACCGGCTGACACCGGATCAGTGCAAAATGATCATGATCGATCCCAAAATGCTGGAATTGTCGATCTATGACGGCATTCCGCATCTTCTAACCCCTGTCGTGACCGACCCGAAAAAGGCTGTTGTTGCGCTGAAGTGGACCGTCCGCGAGATGGAGGACCGCTACAAGAAGATGTCCAAGATGGGCGTCCGCAACATCGACGGCTACAACACCCGGATCAAGCAGGCCCTGGAAAAGGGCGAGGAGATGACCCGCACGGTCCAAACCGGCTTTGATCGGGATACTGGAGAGCCGATCTACGAGGAAGAACAGCTGCCGCTAGAGACGATGCCGTATATCGTAGTGATCGTCGACGAAATGGCCGACCTGATGATGGTGGCCGGCAAGGACATTGAAGGCGCGATCCAGCGCCTTGCGCAAATGGCCCGTGCCGCAGGTATCCACTTAATCATGGCAACGCAGCGTCCGTCCGTCGATGTCATCACGGGCACCATCAAGGCGAACTTCCCGACCCGGATTTCCTTCCAGGTCACTTCGAAGATCGACAGCCGCACGATCCTGGGCGAAATGGGTGCGGAACAGCTGCTTGGTATGGGCGACATGCTGTTTATGGCCGGTGGCGGCCGGATCCAGCGAGTTCACGGACCTTTCGTCTCTGATGACGAAGTGGAAGAGGTCGTCAAACACCTCAAGGTTCAGGGCACACCGCAATATCTGGAAGCCGTGACGGAAGAAGATGAATCTGCAGACAGTCCTTATGATGGCGGTGCGGCCTCCGGCAGCGGAGACAGCAACGATCTTTATGACCGGGCCGTTGCAATTGTTCTGAAAGACAAGAAAGCCTCGACGTCCTACGTCCAAAGGCGCCTGTCGATCGGCTACAACCGGGCTGCGTCGCTCATCGAGCGTATGGAGCAGGAAGGCTTGATCAGCGCGGCCAACCATGCCGGCAAACGTGAAATTCTGGTGCAAAACGGGTTGGATGAGGATTTCTGATCCTCGTCCGCCCAAGGTTTGCCATAGACACTTCCTAGTTAAGATGAAACGGTTGAACCTAGCACCAGATTAGGACTTTGAATCATGCTGACACGCTTCGTTTCCCGCATCGCCAAGTCATCAATCCGGCCGGTCGTCGCTCTGGCAATGGCCGCTGCCATGACCGTACCGGCTCTGGCCTTGAGCGATCAGGAGCAGCAGACCCTTCAGGACCTGAACGCGTATTTTAACTCCGTGAAGACCATGCACGGCGACTTCATCCAGTTTGGTCCGGACGGCAGCCAGTCGGACGGGAAGTTCTACATGGCGCGCCCCGGCAAGGTCCGGTTCTATTACAACAAGCCTTCCGTTCTGGACATCGTGGCCGATGGCAAGTCTGTATCGGTGCGGGACCGCAAGCTGAACACGCAGGATATCTGGCCGCTGGGACAAACGCCATTGCGCTTTCTTCTGTCGGATTCCATTGATCTCCAACAAGACACCAACGTGACGAATGTGCTCGTCGAGGAAGATCTCGTCACAGTGACCATTTTCGACAAGACCAAGTTCAATTCCGGTACCCTGACACTGATCTTTGACGCAAAAGACTATGCGCTCAAGCAATGGACCGTGACCGATCAGCAGGGCTATGACACGTCGG
Organism: uncultured Labrenzia sp.; assembly: GCA_937911395.1. Taxonomy (GTDB): domain Bacteria; phylum Pseudomonadota; class Alphaproteobacteria; order Rhizobiales; family Stappiaceae; genus Roseibium. Next base: position 27,834 of record CALDSI010000105.1, on the reverse strand, counting down.
TTGCCGTCTACAATGTCGTCTCGAACGGTCCGACCAATCCGGATCTCTTCAAGATCGACTATCTGGCAAACTCACGCCAGTAACTCAAACGAAGCGCAGTCCTCCAGGACAATGGAAAAATCGCCGTCCCTTCCTTTGGTCCGCAGGATCTTTGCCGACTACTGCTGCCGTCATGGCTTGTCGCTCATTTGTGACGAAGGGTCAGGGCAGGCGGGCTATATTGAGCTTGCCGACGGACGCCGCCGCTTCTTTCGCGGAACCCACTTCGATCTCAACCCGCTCGGCGCTGCCGAAATTGCGGACGACAAGGCTTATACTCTCAGTTTTTTGAAACAGGATGGCTTCACTGTCCCGGATAGCATCCTCGTTCATGGCTCTGACGTCTTGGCAAGCCTGCGGGTTCATAAGCCCGGGATTGCCGCGAAGATGCACTCAGCCGAAGACGCGCTGCAATTCGCAGAAACTGTCGGATATCCGGTTTTCGCCAAACCGAACATCGGACAAGAGGGAGAGGATGTGGTGCGCCTGGACAAACAGGCAGACCTTCAGCACGCCCTGACCGATCTCCTGATGCGGCATTCCTCACTTCTCGTCCAAAAAGCCGTCGAGGGAGCAGATCTCAGGATCCTGATCCTGGATGGAAACGTTTTACTGGCACTGGACCGCCAACCGGTTCAGGTGACTGGAGATGGGGAACGGACGGTCGAACAACTTGCCATCGGTGTTGCCGGCCTGAATTTACGCGATCTGCGCATTGCACCTGAACTCACAAGGCAAGGTCTTGGCCTCGCGTCCATTCCGGAGAAAGGACAAACTGTCGAGCTTTTGCCGAACAAAAACCTGTCCGCGGGAGCAAAAGCCAGGGACATCACGAACAACGTTGCGGATGATCTTAAAGAGACCGCAGTCTCAATGTGCGAGAACCTTGGTCTGCGCTATGCAGGCATCGACCTGATCGCAGAAACCCCTCAAAAGTCCGGAAGCCGTTACGCGGTTTTGGAAGTCAATGCAGCGCCCGGGCTCAACCGGTATGCCGCCCAGGGCGCTGAAGAACTTGCGAGTGTAACAAGTGTTTATGAGCGCGTCCTCGACGCGCTCACAGGCAAAAGCCCTTAATAATCGCCGAGCTTGATGTCCCGGGAATACTCGCCGTCGACTTCTTTCGTGACAGCCTGACCGCAGATGGTTTCACCCTTGGTCGCGTCATAGGTCAGGGACGGGGACCCGCTGAGTTCCCAGCCCTTGTTGAGCGCGTCGGTGACCCGGTGGCAGAACTCGCTGCTGTCGACATTGGTGATGAAGCGATAAAGTTTCATGCGGTACTCTCTGAATTGTCTACGAGCGGGCCGCGATCGCGTCTGCAATCGCAATCACCCGCTTGCCCATGTCCGCATGTAGCCGTTCGACCATCTTTCCGTCCACCTGAATTGCGCCTTTCGATGCATTTTCAGGGAGATCGAATATCTCGTTGATCTTGCGTGCCCAGGCCACTTCGTCCTCATTCGGGCTGAACGCCGCATGACAGGACCCGATCTGTTTCGGATGGATCAGCGTCTTACCGTCCATCCCCATTTCAGCCCCCTGCGCACATTCTGCGGCAAAGCCTTCCTCGTCCTGAAATGCGTTGTAGACGCCATCAAGGATGTCGATCCCGCCAGCCCGCGCCGCCGCGACGCAGGTCATCAGCCACGGCGTCATGACCGCCCGGCCCGGCGCCAACCGCGCGCGGGTCTCCTTGGCCAGATCATTGGTGCCCATGACAAAGCAGGACAGGCGGACTTCCGGATCCCGCCCGCAGGCCCCAATCGCGCCAGCATTGAGCATAGCCTCCGGCGTTTCCATCATCGCCCAGAGCTGGATTGAGCTCGACGCACCGTGCATCGACAAAAGATGCGCGACTTTCTGGAGATCTGCCGGACCATTCACCTTGGGAACGAGGATCGCATCCGGATTTGCTTTAACAGCAGCCTTCAGATCGTCATCGCCCCAGACAGTGTCCAAGCCATTGATCCGGATAACCACTTCCCGCTCACCATATCCGCCTTCCGAGACCGCTGTTACGATCTGCCGACGCGCTGTTTCCTTTGCATCTGGTGCCACTGCATCTTCAAGATCCAGAATAAGGCAGTCCACATCAAGGGTTTTGGCTTTTTCGAGCGCGCGGGCATTGGACCCCGGCATGTACAGGGCGGAGCGGCGGGGTTTGAAGGTCTCACTCATGAAAGGCGTCCATGGTTTTTGTTGCTCCGCAGCACGCTAACGGCAACGATCCACGGAATCCACTCGCCTTTTGGCTCACTCCGCTGCGGTACCCGGCGCAGATTTCTGAAAGGGCAGATCGAGAGGCCAGAGCGTGGGCTCCGAATTGAAACCTTCCTTTCGCCCACTTGATTTGGGCAGATGAAATCATGATTTCCGAAAAAACAAGCGACCATCAGGCTATTTTGATTCAAGTCCTTGATCACCGAACGCCTTTTGGACATGTTGGGCGTCTCTTCTGTTCCTTATCTCCGGAGATTTCATGAGCAAGACGGAAATCAAGGCTCTCGGGCTGGATGACGCCCATCAGCTTGCCCCGCTCATTGCCGAAAATGCACAGGCCCTGAAACGTGGCGCCCCGCGTCGGCCTGACGAGTTCTATGCTGAACGGATCCTTGGCGACAAAACCGCAGAGGTGCTGGGCGCGTTTAGTGGCGAGGCGTTGATCGGTTTTGCAGTCTATTTCGACCTGCCGGAGCTGATCACTGGCCTTAGGATCGGGCAGCTGGACGATATCTATGTCCATCCGGACCATCGCAATCAGGGCATTGGCCGGAAACTCATCGAAACGCTGGTGAGTGAAGGCCAAAGCCGCGGCTGGCTGCATCTGCGCTGGATTGTCCCGGGCAAGAATACGCCAGCGGTTGCACTCTATGAAAAGATTGCCGAACCAGATCACCGCAAAAGCTATGTCATTCCGATCGACCGGATTGCCGGGGAGTAATCCATCGGCCTCAGGATCCCGCCTGAAACAGGGGCGGGATCCGGCCAAGCGTGACAAATCCCATCCTCATTAAGCCATTGTCGATCAAAAGCGGAATCTCGATCGCGGGATCACCCTGATGATCCGTCCCCGTCGGTTGAAGGCTCGACAACAGGCTTTCTACAATGCTGAATTCGTTGCTATTCGGCGGAAAGAGTGGCCGGATCGCGTTCAGCATGTCGCCGGGTTGAACGAGGGTGAGCGTCAATGTTCCGGACAGGGCTCCGGCTCCATTCACCGTCAAATCGCCCTGGCTGCCAATTCGGCTCGCACCGAGCGAAACTTCAGCCAACACCAAACGAACCGGCAGTTCACCGCCATTTGCCTGAACAAGCGAGCGCAAATCTGCACCTGACAACAACGGTGCGCCATTGAGAACCTGAAGATGCAACCGTGCATCGACCGGATTGGCTAGCGACGGCAACTGTTCCACCGTCAGGCCATCAATAGAGAAAAACCCATCGACTGCACCGGTCGTCTCTGGAGAAGGACGCAAATGAAATTCGGCCTTTTCGGACACGACCCGTGCCTCTACGGCAGGGTTTTCAACTCTCAACGTCGGCTTGGTAACAACGACATCGACCTTTCCGAGCGCTTCGGTGGAATATCTGGCGCTGGCTCGAGCTGTTTCCCAGTTCAATTCGCCGGAAACACCTGCCAAAGGCAACGACACGGCTGCCGGTGTTGCTGCCTCCAGAATGACATGCCAGGGATTGTAGACCAACGCGACTGCTGTCAGACCGGTGACAGTGCTTTCGCTGCCAGACAAATCAAGTGCCTGCAGATCTTGGCAGCGGATTTCATAGCGCCACGGATAGCCGCCAATTGCCAGGTCGCTACAGGTGATTTCTGTGCCTTGCCCGGAGAGCCGGCCGAATTGCATGTCCAGCTGATCAGCCAGAATAGTGCGTCCGTAAGCCCAGGCTCCGGACCAACCGGCAACCACGGTGATGATGACCCCGATCAGAAGGAGGTACTTACGTCTGCTTGGTGTTTTTCCGGCGGCAGTATCAGAAGACACGAATGAATTCTCCTTCAGACATCAAACAAATCGCGGCAGCATTGAAACGACCGGCAACGCTTGGTATCCCGGCATGTCCGTAACCACATGGCTTGAGACCGGGCGGCAGCGAAGAGACAGGATGATATGAGCGATTTTTGGGTGTTTGGCTACGGGTCATTGATGTGGAACCCGGGATTTGACCACTTGCATGCCGAACCTGCTCTTCTGCATGGCGCCCACCGGTCCTTGTGCGTTTATTCGTGGGTCCACCGGGGCACTGAAGCCCGGCCCGGCCTGGTCTTCGGTCTCGACAATGGCGGCACCTGCCGAGGCATGGCCTATCAGGTCGCAACGGAGAACTGGCCGACAACGCTCGAATATCTCCGCGCCCGCGAGCAAACAACCATGGTTTACAAGGAACATTGGCACAACATCTCGCTGGACAGTGGTCAGAAGGTGGAAGCCCTGGTTTACATGGTCGATCATGGCCACCCGCAATATGCCGGTGCCTTGCCCCTGGAGAAACAGCTCGAAATCGTCAACGGCGCCGTCGGGAAATCCGGACCGAACCCGGAGTATGTCATCAACACGGCCGCTCATCTTAATGAGATGCAGATCACCGATACCGGGCTGACTTGGCTCGCCGAGCAGTTAAAAACCGTCACGAAACGTTAGGGTCAGGCACCTGTCGAGGCTGGAATGTTTTTCAATACCGGCGACGGGTTATCGGCGGAGCGAGCTTCCTCGATCAAGCGATTGCTCGCAGTTTCGATCTCTTCGATCATCGTGTCATAGAGCTCTTGCGCTTCCAAACCCGGCAGGATTGGTGGCAGAATCTCGACAATGACCGTTCCAGGGTGAACCATGAAGGATGCCCGCGGCCAATAAACGCCCGCGTTATGCGCGATCGGGACAACAGGGCACTCCAGGTTCTTGTAAAGATGCGCAATCCCAAACTTGTATTTGGGCTCCGAACCGGCGGGACGTCGCGTGCCTTCCGGGAAAATCAGAATCTGGCGTTTATCTGCAATCTTTTCCTTCGCGGCTTCCATCATAGCAGCGAGTGCTTCGGAGCGTTTGCCGCGATTGATCGGGATCTGATCGAACTTCATTGTGTACCAGCCGAAGAAAGGCAGCCAGTTGAGTTCACGCTTCAGGATGAATGCCGGCCTTGGAAACAACGGAATAAGACCCACGGTTTCCCACGCGGACTGGTGTTTCATCGCCGCAATATAACCGATACTGGGCAGGTTATCCCGGCCACGGATCTCCACATTCAGACCCGCCACATATTTCATCAAGAGGATCAGCGACTTGGACCAGACATGCGGGATCCACCAGCCCCATTTTCGAGGCAGCAGAAGAACCGGCAGATACAACAGCATCTGAACCAGCGTGACTGAGTAGAACAGGATCTGAAAAACCGTTGAGCGCAGTACCAGCATGGGACCTGTGAAGCTTGTAAGGATCAACCGCCGCTGAAACGCCGCAGGTTAAGAGCTCAGCTCATGCTGCGCACGGCAATTCGAAGTCGTGCGACGGTATACTTCACATATTCGCGGATGAGAAGACGGATCGTGGCGGGCTTTGTGTGCCAAGCCTCAAGTTGAAGGTCCTTGGCAAAGACCGGATAGCCGATCAGCGTCACATCGGGCAAAGCTCCGGACAGTTCTGCAGTTGCCCGCGGCAAATGATACGCGCTTGTGACCACGAGGAGAGAATCGAACCCGTTCTTGCGAACCCAGTTTGCAGTTTCAGTCGCGTTGCCAGCCGTGTTCAAGGCAACACGATCCAACTCTACGCTGCCTTCTTCCAACGGCTTCGCAGATGCTGTGACGACGGCAATTTGTTTGCGCGTGGTCCCAGGATGCACGCCCGATATGAGCAGGCGTCCGGCATGGCCTTCTTCCAGCAATCGAACGGCCTCGCTGACACGTTCCTGACCGCCGGTCAGAACCACGATCGCATCAGCTTGCGGGCTCAAAGGAACGGTTGCCTTCGAGACCCTGTTGGCAAAGTTCGCGAATTGGATCGTTGTTCCAACGACGAAAACGGTGACACACGCCACAAGAAACGTTCGCAGAGCGAACCGTCGTTTTTCCCGGGCATCTTCTGTCACGGAGGCGCAAGACCCCGGGTTCCCAAGCGCATGTCCGCCAGGGTCGTGCCGGGTGACCGGCAGGGTTGTCCCGTTTTTGCCGCCCGCATCAATCGCGGGATCTGCCTGTGTCATAAAGAGACCGTAGAAGATGATTCGGCCAATTTCGCGGCATTTTCACGCAAAAATCAATCCACTTTCGCCAAATGTGCCTTGACCGCGAGGCCGGATGTCAACGCCGTCAGCACCGCAACCAGAAACACCACACCAAAGACGCCAAAGTAGCCCGGTAAACTCACAGATACTGTCCCAAATAGGGCCGAGAGCTGGTCGGAACCAGCCTGTCCAGTTCCCTGCCGGGTCATCATATCCAAAAGCACAAAGCAAACGATCGACGCCAGGCCGCCCGAAACGCCACCTTTCAGGCCCAGCACAAGGAAGTGCCGCTGGAATTCCCGTGCAATGAAGGTGTCTTCTGCACCAACAAAATGGAGCACGGAGACAACATCCTTGTTTCCGGCCATCGCTGCCTGTGTTGCAAAGACAACGCTGAGAACCATGGATCCCAAGACGAGAAGCATAATCGCAAAGCCGCCGGCAACGACCGTTCCCGCCATCGCAGACAGCCTGGATGTCCAGACCGAATGGTCATCCACACTCGCGCCCGTCACATTCTGGCGGATGGTCGCCCGGAGTTGCTCGAGGTTCAAAAGGGATGGATCTGCAATGGTAATCTGAATAAGCCGCGGCACGGGCAAGCCGTCGAGCTGCAAACCATCGCCAAGCCAAGGCTCCAAGAGCGCCTTTGTTTCAGAATCTGAAAGCGCGCGCACGCTATCAATTCCTGAGAACTCTTGTGCAAGCGCAACCGCCTTGTCGATCTCCCGCAGCATCTCGACACCTTCCGTCGGGCGGATCTGGATCGTGATCTCGCGCACGAGATCGTTTTGCCACGCGTCGGCGGCATCCCAAACGATAGATACCGCGCCAACCGTCAGACAGGCGAGGAAACTCATGATCGCAACAACGAGTGTGAGCGCGCGCCCGGCCACCGACTGCGGCGGTACAATCGCTGCGGAGGGACGGAGTTTCGCAGCATCCCCTTTGGGGGCCGATTTCGATTTCGGCGCGGGTTTGCGCGCGGGTTTCTTGGGCCGGCCCGTCTTCCTCTGAGGCCGGACTGAGACTTCCGGAGCCTTTTTGCCGTCTTGTTTTTTGGACCCTGCCATGGCCAGCCTAATCGAAAATGGTAAGGCGACCCTCGGCAAGGACCATCCGCCGGGCATCCACCTGTTCCAAGAGTGCAATATCATGCGTTGCAATGACAACGGACGTTCCAAGTTTGTTGAGCTCAATAAAAAGGCGCAATAGACGCCGGGCAAGGGGCGGGTCAACGTTGCCGGTCGGCTCATCCGCCAGCAGGACTTCCGGACGGGTGATCAAGGCGCGGGCAATCGCGGCGCGCTGTTTCTCTCCGCCGGACAAGACTGGCGGTAATACATGCATTCTGTCGCCAAGCCCAACCCATTTGAGAAGGTCGATCACATCGGAGCGATATTCAGCTTCATCCTTTCCGGCGACCCGAAGCGGCAAGGCCACGTTTTCGTAAGTCGTCAGATGGTCCAGCAAGCGGAAGTCCTGAAACACCACCCCAACCTTGCGCCGGAGGGCTGGCAGTTCCTGCTTGCTGATCACACTCATGTCGCGACCAAACACGTTGATCAGCCCGCGCGTCGGGCGCAAGGACATGAACAGCAGCCGGATCAAACTTGTTTTCCCGGCACCTGACGGCCCGGTCAAAAACTGAAAGGATTGCGGCTCGATCTGAAATGTGAGGTCCTGCAGGATCTCCGGACCCATGCCATATCTTAATCCGACATTTTCGAAACGGATCACGCCCGCGACTCCTGTTGATGGGCTGCACGCTAACCGCGCGCCGTTAACGAAGCATTAAACATATAAAGGTCCACTACGCGGTGGAAAGTCCGCGATTGAACGCACTGGCCCTTGTCCAATATTTCATGCCGGAATTTACGCTGATCGTTTACATTGTGACACAGTTCTCAATAGCCATGGCGAAAGGTCTTCTCAAATGAAGATCACCTGTCCGGAATGCAGCACTTCCTACGGAATTAAACCTGAAGCCCTTGGGCCAGAGGGTCGCAGTGTGAAATGTGCCAAGTGCGGCAACCGGTGGTTTGTGTCTCCAAAAGATGAAGACAAGGACACGGCTGCATTCGAAGCAGATGCTGCGGAAGACGATAGCCTGGGCAAGCCCGCGGCGGACAAAAAAACAGACACCGCCAAGGACGAAGAAGATTGGGCCGCCGATGCTGATGCTGACGTAGACGATCAGGATGACTTTGCCGCAGAGGACAACCCAGAGCCGGTTGCGGACGTCAAGCCGCCGAAAAAGGACACATCGCCGTCCAAGGCTGAGGCCAGCTCTCAAAAAACAGCCGCAGAAACGGCACCAGACGCCGATCCCCAATCCGCAGATATCGAGACACTGGCAAAGCGGCCCAAGATCATAGTCAATCCGGACAAGTTCCGGACCAACAGAATTGGCGCAATCATTGATTGGCTTTTGCGGCGGAATTACCGCCGGATTGGGGGCGTATTGCTGCTCGGCGGAGCACTCGCCATGACGGTGATGCTGGTCTTGATGCGCGATACGTTGGTCAAACAATCCCCGGATCTTGCAAGCTTGTACAGCATGGTTGGCCTGGATGTGAACTTGCGCGGATTGGAATTCAGGAATCTCAGAACATTTATGGAAGTAGAAGACGGGCGGCGTGTTCTTGTAGTAGAAGGCTCCATTCGAAACCTACAGAAAGAAAGAAACAGCGTCCCCGCGGTCCGGTTGTCCATACGAAGCGCAGACTTTCAGGAAGTTTATGCCTGGACCGTCGAACCCCGAACCAAAAACCTGAACGCTCTTGATGAAACCCGGTTCAGAACCATTCTGGCGGATCCGCCGGACGGGGCTTCCGACATTCAGGTGCGGTTCGTAGATCGCGATCAGCGCAATATCGTTCTCGAGTGACCATGACAGCCAACATTTTTACCCTTTTTGACGAAGACACCATTGCAGAGCGGGTCGCCTCGCTCGCAGGGGAAATCACCAAAGCCGATCCGGACCGCTTGCTGGTGGTCGCCGTTTTGAAAGGAAGTTTTATCTTCGCAGCCGATTTGGTGCGCGCGATGCACCGTGTGGGTCTTGAACCGGAGATGGAGTTCATCCATCTATCTTCTTATGGAGCTGGCACCGAAAGCCAGGACATCCGCATATTGCGCGATGTCGAAAGTGACGTTAACGGCCGGGACATAATTCTCGTGGATGATATCCTGGAATCCGGCCGGACACTGGCGTTTGCGAAAGATCGATTGATCAATCGGGGCGCCAAATCGGTACAGATCGCAGCCTTGCTGGACAAGCCTGAGCGCCGCAAAGCTGCCATATCTGCTGATTACGTTGGCTTTACCTGTCCTGATAAGTTTGTCGTCGGATACGGTATGGATATGGGGCACGCCTGGAGGCAATTGCCCTTCATTGGTTACGTGGTTCCGCCAGAGGCGGAGGCGACGGACGGCAAGACAGGAGAGTGAGCATGGCTCGCATTCTTCTTACAGAAGATGATGAAGCAGTGCGCAGCTTCGTGAAAAGAGCGCTGGAACTCGACGGGCACAAAGTGGACCCTGCTGAGGACGGCGGCGAAGCTGTGGAGATCCTGACCAGAGAAAAGGGCAGCTACGACCTGCTCCTTTCCGACATCAAAATGCCTGTGATGGACGGGATTGCTTTGGCGCTTCACACCGCGCGAGACTACCCGAACCTTCCAATTCTTCTAATGACAGGCTTTGCAGATCAGCGGGAGCGGGCCAGCGGGCTCGATGCTCTCGTGCATGACGTGGTGACAAAGCCGTTTTCTCTTGCAGATATTCGCGCTGCTGTTCGTGGTGCAATCTCCGGCGTACAGCCACAGGCGAACCGCCGTTACGCCTGATCTGTTACAGCAGAGATCGAATAAAAAACCCCGCCAGGAGCGGGGTTTTTTGTGCCTTACTTTATACCGAACTCAAATCAGTACCGCTTCAGCAGACGCTCAAGATAATCCAGCTCAAGCTGTGGCCGTGATGGATCTGAGAACCGGCGGCGCAATTCTTCGAGAATCCGGCGAGCCCGCTGAACGTCAATCTCGTCAGGGATCTGAACCCGGTTGTTGAAGTCCGGACCCTCGGTCCGGCGCGGACGGCCAAGTGGATCCTCGTCCATTGGCGACGGTCCGCTTGGATTTCCAGCCCCTTCGCCCTGGCCCATCATCTGTTCTGTCATGCCTTGCGCCCCGCGCCGCAAGGCATCCAGTGCATCGCCCTGCTGACCGAGCGCTTGTTGTCCCTGACCTTCGCCGAGCGACTCCTGGGCTTGTCCCATGGATTCACCCGCCTCACCGAGCGCCTGGTTCTGCCCCATGCCGTTCTGGTTCATCTGCTCCATGAGTTCCTGAAGCTTTTGAGCCAACTCGCCCTGGCCCTGCTGAAGTTGATCCAGCATCTGCTGTAGTTGCTCTTGCGTGAGCTGTTGCTGCTGCCCTTGTTGTTGCTGGCCTTGCTGACCGGGCTGGCGCTCACCCTGACGCTGTTGCTGCTGGTCTTGATTGAACCGGTGGGTGTCGTCCATGAGCTGTTGCTGACGCTGGATCATCTCGCCAAGCTCATTGAGCATCTCCATCATTTCGCTGGACATGTTGTTTGGCATCATCTGCGGCCGGCCGGCCTGAAGATTTTCCAGCATTTGCTGCATCTGAGCCAAGAGTTCACGGGCAGCATCCCGTGACCCGGTGCGGGCAAGCTCTTCAATGCGGTCCAGCATCTCGCTCAAGTCCTGCTGGCTGAGGGGTTGCTGGTCGCCGTTAAAGGGCTGCATGGCCTGCGGATTGCGCTGCATTTGTTCGGCGAGCGCTTGCATGTACTCGCTTAACGCCTGACGCAGTTCCTGGGTAAGCCGCGCGATTTCCTCGTCACTCACCCCTTCTTCCAACGCCTTGCGCAAAGCTTCCTGTGCTTCGCGCAGCTTCCGCTCTGCCATCGAAAGATCGCCATCTTCGATAGACAGCGCCAGATCCCACAACAACGGCAGAAGCGCTTTGAGCTCTTCGTCCGTGTTCGCCTTGATCAATTGGCGATAGGCGAAGTCCATGCCGAGATAGGTACGGGCCTGGACGTCGAAGACATCCGGGGCCAGCATCAAGGCGTCGAAAGACGTGATGACCGTCGGATGATTTTGCGCATCCAGAGCCAGATTGCGCCGCTGTTCCACAACTGCACGTGCAAGCGGTTTGCTGAACCGGCGTTGCGGCAACGTGATCCGGTAATGTGGTGAGATGCCTTCCTGTCCGGCTTGGTCACGCGCCAGAAGGTTCAAATCCACTTCAGACCCCGCCCAGGGGTGAGATGTCAGATCCCGGATTGTTTCGCCCGTTTTCGCGGTCCCTGCCTGCGGAGGCAGGGAAAGCGGAAAAATAGGGGCATCCACCAATGGGCGCGGCACATGGCCGTCGGCCCGGTTGGGATCCGGCAACGGCGTGATCCGGGCTTCCGCTGAAACAACGCCGTAGTCGTCATTGACGAGATAAGAGAACTTCAGCGCCCCGCTAAGCTGCTCTTCCGGGTCATCCGTCAGGCGTATGACCGGGGCATCATCCGGGCGGACGGCAAAGACAAAGGTCAGGAAGGGATCATCGCCGGACTTTAGATCGACAATGCCAGTTGTCTCAAGCGTCAAACGGCGTTCTTCTGGAAGCAGCATCCCAGCTTGTGCACTCGATTGAGGCCCGTCCGTTGCAGGATCAATGACTTCGGGTTCGCCCTCAGCCCCTTCCGAGAAGGTCATCACAAGTTCTTTCGCGCCTTGTGTGCGAACAACGAGAACAGAACCCTCAGGAACCGATATGGGCGCGCCTGGATCTCTCAACTGCGCGCTTTCACCAGTCAGATAGATTGGAGGCTCGCTGGTATAAAGCGGCGGCGTCACCCAGGCATCCAGGCGGCTGGGTGGCTCAACGGTCGTAAACGGATTCCGGAACGCTGACCCCAAACGCTCATTCAATTGCGGTCCGGCTGCAAAAAAGCCGATCAGAACAAGGCACACCGCGACAACGCGAATGGCGAGAGGGTCACGGCGGTAGGCTTTGGGCTGCGGGCCTTTGGAGCGGATGTCGGCCAACGCCTGAGCCGTGCGCCGCTGATGCAGCATCCAGATTGCTTCACTCTGGCGATCGCCAGCACCGACGGAGAGTTCATCCTCAAGTGTGGTCAGCGGTCGGTGGCCATATTCAGAGGATTGTTCAACCCGGGTCAAAGCTTCGCCGCGGGTCGGCCAGGAGATCTTGAACAGATCACGGGACACCCAAATGGCGGCCCCGAGAAACAGGACAACACCAATCGGCCCCATCCAGACCGGCAGGACCAGCCATAGCCCAAGCCAGGAGACGCCGACAAACAGAACTACGACGATCAACAGAGGGAACAGGGCCCGCCAGCAACGCTCGGCTAACAGCGCCCATGTGCTGTGCCGAACGAGACGATTCAGCCGTGACCGGATCAGGGCAGGCCAGCCAGCATGTTCAACGGACTCGTTCCGGATCGGATCCGGCTTGTCGTCATTGGTGTGCAAAGGCACCTCCAGATGCTCACAGAAGCAAGGCCGCCGGATAGCGTCCTGCTGCTCCTAGCTCTTGTCCACCCTTATAAGAGTGAGGCATCAGGGGCGCTCCGGCAAGTTGCTGAAACAACTAATTGCCGGAGAATTATGTCAAGAAGTCTTGAGCCAATCGGGAATTTTGTCGAGGTCAAGCAGTTCTTCGTAGCTCGGCCGCGGACGGATGACCGCGAATTGATCAGCGTTTACGAGCACTTCCGGCACCAAAAGGCGTGAATTGTATGTGCTCGACTGCACCGATCCATAAGCCCCTGCAGAATAGACAGCCAGCATGTCACCGGCATTTACCTTGGGCATATCCCGGTTCTGGGCCAGAAAATCACCGGTTTCGCATACTGGACCGACAACATCTGCCGTGAATCGATCAGCATTCACATCCGGCTCTGAAACCGGGCGGACCTCATGATAGGCTTCGTAAAGGGTCGGCCGGATCAGATCATTCATACCCGCATCGACGATGACGAAATTCTTGTCGGCACCTTCCTTCACATAGATGACCTGCGTGACAAGGATCCCGGCATTGCCCGCAATCATGCGGCCCGGCTCAAACATCACCTTGCAGTCAAGTTCGCGGACGTGTTTCTTCACGACTTGAGCATAGGCATCCGGATGCGGTGGCGGATCGTTGTCGGTGACATAGGGAATTCCCAATCCGCCGCCAAGATCGACATGGTCGATGGCATGACCCTGACCCCGCAGATCCGTAATCAGCTCGCCCAAACGGGCAAAGGCGCTGTCAAATGGCTCAAGCTCGGTGATCTGCGAACCAATGTGCATGTCGATACCGGTGACCTTCAAGCCCGGCAGGCTTGCTGCAGTTGCGTAAACCTCGCGAGCGCGCTGCCACGGGATGCCGAATTTGTTTTCCGCCTTGCCGGTCGCAATCTTCGCGTGAGTCTTTGCATCCACATCAGGGTTGATACGCATGGAGACACGGGCTGTCTTGCCCATCTGGGTCGCGACGCGGGAGAGCTGGTGGAGTTCCGGCTCAGATTCCACGTTGAAACAAAGGATGTCCTCGGTCAGCGCATAGGCCTGCTCGGCTTCCGTCTTTCCAACGCCGGAGAACACGATCTTGTTTGCCGGAACCCCTGCTGCCCGCGCCCGGCGCAGTTCACCTTCCGACACAACGTCCATTCCTGCGCCCAATTGGGCCAGTGTTGCCAGAACCGCCTGGTTGGAATTGGCCTTCATCGCATAGCAGACGAGCGACGGGATGTCGGCAAAGGCAGACGAAAACACCTCATAGTGCCGGGTCAAGGTTGCCGTCGAATAGACATAAAACGGCGTTCCGACTTCCCGGGCGATTTCCTCGATGGCCACGTCCTCTGCGAACAGGGCACCGCCTTTGTAATCAAAATGATGCAAGGGTTTTACTCATGCAGATTGGTGTTCACTTAGCGCCTGTGTTGGCCGTCAATTCCCGATCAGAGGATCGAGTATAAAGCCACCGGAGATTGCCGTCGGTGCCGGTTGCTCAGGCGTATAAACGCCTTGCGTTTCAGCTTGAACCTCCGCCGTACTCGGCTGTGCGGCGGCCGTGGGCGTGTCCAAGGCCGCCTTTCGGCCGCAACCGGTGAGCAGCAGACCAAGACATAGTCCTGTCATCGCGAAAGTCATCATGCGGCGCGTGGTCACCATTACAGCCCTTTTGGCGGAGAGTTCCTGTTGCTTTCTCCTCGCATGACAGACCCGATTGGGCAAGACCAGTCTTGGCTGTCATGCGGCAAATGGAGAGAGGGTTCAGCCCTTGGCCAGCTCTTTCAGCCAGCGGCGCGCCTGTTTGCGCACATTCACCGGCGATGTGCCGCCATAGCTCACCCGACTGCGGACCGACTTGTCGACCGACAGTACCGAAAAGACCTCTTGGGTGATCTTCGGTTCAACACCCTGCATCTCTTCCATAGAAACCTTATGCAGTTCGATGCCTTTGCTGACCGCAATCGCAACAATTGCGCCGGTCACGTGGTGGGCGTCCCGGAATGGCAGGCCCAGAACCCGCACGAGCCAGTCCGCCAGATCGGTTGCCGTGGAATAACCGGAGCCGGCGGCCTTTTTCATGGCCTTCGTGACTGGTACCAGATCGCGCATCATGCCGGTCATTGCCGCCAGAGCGAGTGAGATGCTGGCAAGCCCGTCAAAAGCCTGTTCCTTGTCTTCCTGCATGTCCTTGGAATAAGCCAACGGAAGACCCTTCATCATAACGAGAAGCGCCTGCAATGACCCATAGATCCGGCCGGTCTTGGCGCGCACCAGTTCGGCGGCATCCGGATTCTTCTTCTGCGGCATGATCGAAGAGCCGGTCGAGAACTTGTCAGACAGCTTTACAAAGCCGAACTGAGCCGAGCACCAAACAACGATTTCTTCCGCCAACCGCGACAAATGCATCGCTGTGAGGGACGCAGCACCCAACGCTTCAATGACAAAGTCCCGGTCGGAAACAGCATCAAGCGAGTTTGCGGTCGGACGATCGAAACCAAGTGCTTCGGCCGTCATTTTCCGGTCGATCGGAAAGGACGTTCCGGCAAGCGCTGCAGATCCGAGGGGGCATTCGTTCATGCGTTTGCGCGCATCCCGGACACGGCCGCGGTCCCGGGCAAACATCTCGACATAGGCCAGCAGATGATGGCCAAAGGTGACCGGTTGAGCAGACTGCAAGTGCGTGAAACCGGGCATGACGTCACCGGCGTGGATTTCCGCCTTTTCGGCCAAAACCTGCATCAGTTCCGTCAGCTGAGCATCCAGCGTGTCAAGCGTGTCGCGGACCCAAAGCCGGAAATCAGTCGCAACCTGATCGTTGCGCGAGCGTGCCGTGTGCAAACGGCCGGCTGCTGGACCGATCAGTTCCGCCAAACGGGCTTCGATATTCATATGAATATCTTCCAAGCCGCGCGAAAACTTGAACGCGCCGTTTTCGATCTCTGACAGGATTGTGTCTAGACCTTGAACGATCTTGTCGGCATCGTCCCGCGTCACAATGTCTTTTTCCGCGAGCATGCGCACATGGGCTTTTGAGCCATCAATGTCTTGCTTATATAGCTTCTTGTCGTAGTCGATGGAGGCGTTGATTTCCTCCATGATGGCGTCCGGTCCCTCAGCGAACCGGCCTCCCCACATGCGATTGCTCATGTCCTGTCCTTTGAAAGGCGCCCCTTGCGAGGTGTGAACGAATGACGAAGCCAACCGAACCTGCCAAGTCCTCCAATCGGAAACTCTATGCCGCCGGGCTCGCAGGTGCAGTGGCTGCTGTAGCGGCTCTATACGTGATCAACGGCCAAAATGGCAATATTGGCAGCGGCGAAAGCTGTTCGGCCGCCCTTGTTTCTGCAGAAGCAGTGGCCCCGCATGCCAAAGGAGAGGTGGCCGCCTTCCTTCCAGCCAGCCAGCCACTGGACCTCAGTAACCTGACGTTCCTGAGCCCGGATGACCAGCCCATCACCATGGCGGACTTTGAAGGCCGTACCGTGTTGCTAAACTTGTGGGCCACATGGTGCGCGCCATGCCGCAAGGAAATGCCCGCTCTGGATGAGTTGCAGGCCGAACTTGGCAACGAGGGTTTTGAAGTGGTGGCTGTCAATCTTGACCGCGGTGGACCTGAAAAGCCGAAAGCGTTCTTGGAAGAAATCGGGGTCGGCAACCTGGCTTACTACCATGATGCCCAGAATGGACTTTTGAGAGATTTGCGGAAAGTTGCCCGGGCCACCGGACTGCCGACAACGATCCTGATCAGCCCGGACGGCTGTGAAGTGGGGACGATGTACGGTCCGGCGGAGTGGGCGTCAGGTGAGGCCAAGGCCTTGATCAATGCGTCCATGACGA
Source organism: uncultured Labrenzia sp. (assembly GCA_937911395.1). Lineage (GTDB taxonomy): Bacteria > Pseudomonadota > Alphaproteobacteria > Rhizobiales > Stappiaceae > Roseibium. The sequence goes on along the minus strand of CALDSI010000105.1, from coordinate 11,171 downwards.
AACCGGAGGCGTGATCCGCCACCGTTCTGTCCGAATGGGCAGTTTGGCGGGATAACGATCCCGACTTCTTCTTTAGACAGTGATGTCGACAGCTTCGCCGAGACCTGGAATCTGCCGCTGCTCGCGGCGGTCCTGCTCGTCGGTTGCCTGCGATTCTTCCAGCTGCTGCGCAACCTGACGCTCTTGGTCGTTCTGGTCACGAACGGCGTTTGTTGCCAATTCGCTGCGGACCGCAGCAGCGCTGTAGGCTGCAGATGAAGATGTGCTGTCTGATACACTCGCCATGTCGGATCTCCTTTGGCGATGTACGGGCGAACGCTCTGCGTTCTAGACTGTTATGTCCACAACATCGCCAACCCCAGGGCCGGCATCTGTCTGCGCGCGCTGCTCGATCTGTTCAGCGACCCGGGCAAGGCTTTCGGCCCGGTTTGAACTGAAATCCGCCTGACGCTGCACTGTCTCAGCAACAACTTCAGACTGGCGCGCGTTGATCTGCTGTGCCTGCTGCGCAAGCTGGTCACTTCTCGGCACAGCCAGCGAAGGCTGGAATGCCGGGGATGACCCATATCCAACTCCTTCTGGCATGACGTCACCATCCGTTACGTAAAACACAACGGCTTATATTGTGCGGAAGACAAAGAAAATAAAGTAAATACAATAAGTTAGTTGACATGAAGGCTTATGAAAACCTACTGAAGTCGAGACAAATTGATTAAAATTTTAGCTATTGGATTTAAGCGACTGACTCGATTTGGATTTATCAGAAACAGCACTTGCTGGCACGGCTCAGACCGGGAGGAGTTCCGGTATCCCGCCGGACATGGTTCCTGTTCCGAATGGGGAGTTTCTTCAAAGAAGTTAAGGAATGAAAGCCGGTGTGCGGACCGGGCTGCTCACATTCAGGACGAAGCCGCGAAAGGAGATTTGATCAGACGCTGAGGTCTACCTGGGTTCCAAGACCCGGTGGTGGGGCCGCGGCCTGAAGGCTCTCAGCACCTTGCTGGAGAAGCGCCACGAGATTGGCATCTTGCTGGGCTGCCATCTTCATCATTTCAGACTGAAGCGCCTGGCCGGTTTGGGCCTGGGTCATGGCTACATATGTGTTGGCGATCCCAACGCTGTCCATTTCAGTCTCCTAGTAATGGACAAACACTAAACCCACGCCCTTAAACACACGTTAACAAGAACTTACTGTGTTTTGCCGAATTTTAATTTTTGGACAGCGCCTTGCGCTGCACTTTGCCCGAGGGAGTGCGCGGCAATTCCGATATGACCCGATAGACCTTGGGGCGTTTGTAATCCGCCAAACGGCCGACCGCATAAGCAGCAAGATCAGATTCATCAAAGCTGTCCGGGTGCACAGGAACAACAAAAGCGGTGATCAAATCGACCCCCGGCCCGGAAGATATGGTTGTAACGGCAACTTCCGAGACGTCTGGATGCGCAACCAGAGTGCGTTCCACTTCTTCCGGCGCGACTCGATAGCCGAAAGCATTCATGAGGTCGTCGGCCCGGCCCTCGTACCAGTAGTAGCCATCTCCATCGGCGCGCGCCCGGTCACCTGTCAGGAACCAATTGCCTCGGAAAGCAGCCTGCGTTTCCTCAGGCCTGTTCCAGTACCCGATCATCAAACCGGGTTCGTCCTGGTGAACCACCAAAAGACCGGCCGTTTCCGGCTCGGCAAACTTGTCGCCTTCTGCGGTTTCATCGAGGATCGCGACCTTCCTGCCAGTCTGGGGCCGCCCGGGAGAACCGGGCTTTACCGGAACGATCGGGCTGCTTGAGAGGTAGGTAGAGATTTCGCTCATGCCCAGCGCTTCATAAAGCTCGCGGCCCGTGCGCGCCGTCCACTCATGATAGAGCGCTTCCGGCAGCGCTTCTCCGGCTGTCAGGCCGTGACGCAAAGTTGGAAACGATCCTTTGGAAACCTCACCATACTTCAAGATCCGCCGATATAGACTGGGCACGGCAGCAAACAACGTCGCATTGCTCGCGGTTAGAATTTCGGGCCAGACGTGAGGATCGCGCGGGCCGTCATAAACGACGCTGGTCGCTCCATTGGCCCAAGGATCCATCAGCCCTACGCCAAGCGTGTAGGTCCAGTTGAAGGCACCGGCGTGGAGCAGCCGGTCTGCTGCATCAATACCATACCAGCCCTGATACATCGGGGCGCGGGCGGAAGCCGCTCTTTGCGCGTGCAGAACACCTTTCGGAGTTCCGCTGGTGCCTGAGGTGTAGATCAGAAACGCGGGGTCATCAGGGGAAGTATTTTCAAATTCTCCGGGATCAGCTTGTTTGAGCTGAGTGATCCCCTCGGAACCAATGACCCGCGCGGTCCCGGCCTGCGGCAAGGCCGTTTTTCCGTCATGGACAACAACTGCAGCACTAGAATCAGAGAGAATTGTATCCGTTTCGGTGCTCGTGAGCAGCGCAGAGGTCGGAACCGGGACCAGGCCAGCTGCAATGGACCCGAAAAAGAGCAGCGGAAAGTCACTAGAGTGTCCGATACGCAAGAGAACGCGGTCGCCACGTTCAAAGCCCTCAAGCCTCAAGCCATTGGCAACCGAGAGGATTGATCGCGTCAGATCTGCGTAAGTCCAGATTTCCAGACGCTCGCCCGCAGTACCGATGACTTCCAAAGCTACCTTGTCCGGATCGGGACTGGCGTTGGTCAGACAATAGCGGGCGAGATTCACGACAATGGAACCGGTTAGCGTGTCGGAACCGGAACCTCACCGCGGTAGTCGTAGAAACCGCGCTGCGTCTTGCGGCCAAGCCAGCCAGCTTCGACATATTTCACCAGAAGCGGGCACGGGCGATACTTGGTGTCGGCAAGACCTTCATAGAGCACCTGCATGATCGACAGGCAGGTGTCGAGACCGATGAAATCCGCCAGTTGCAGCGGGCCCATGGGATGGTTGGCACCAAGTTTCATAGCCTTGTCGATGGATTCAACCGAGCCGACACCCTCGTAAAGCGTATAGATCGCCTCGTTGATCATCGGCAACAGGATGCGGTTGACCATGAAAGCCGGGAAATCTTCAGCAACAGCGATCTGCTTGCCCAACCGATCGCAGAACTTCTTGGCCGCTTCAACCGTTTCGTCTTCGGTCGCGATACCGCGAACAAGCTCCACCACTTCCAAGATCGGCACCGGATTCATGAAGTGAATTCCGATGAACCGCTCTGGACGGTCGGTTGTCGCCGCAAGGCGCGTGATGGATATCGAAGATGTATTGGTCGCGAGAATCGCTTCCGGCTTCAGGATCGGGCAGAGCTGGGAGAAAATCTTGCGTTTGACCTGCTCGTTCTCGACAGCCGATTCAATCACCAGATCCGCATCGCTTAGAAGATCTACATCCTCGGCAGGCTTCAGGCGGGCCAGAGCGCCCGTACGTTCCTCTTCAGTGATGATCGACTTGGATACCTGACGGGCCATATTGCCGTTGATTGATGCCAGGCCGGATTCGATGCGCTCCATGGAGATGTCGCTCAATCCCACTTCGTAGCCGGCCAGCGCACACACATGTGCGATCCCGCTGCCCATCTGACCCGCGCCAATCACGCCGATTTTCTTGATTTCGACTGCCATCTGAATATCCGATCTGAATAAAATGCCCGACTGGGCTTATTGCCGTTATTTTTGGCAAGTCTTTCGCCGAACAGCAAGAACCCCGGGGCGAAAACTGACATTCACCCCGGGGTCCGTGATCAATTTGCCGCAGGTCTTATTCGACTGACGCCTTCAATTCGGGCAAAACGTCAAACAAGTCAGCGACCAGGCCGTAATCCGCGACCTGGAAGATCGGGGCTTCTTCGTCCTTGTTGATCGCAACGATCACCTTGGAATCCTTCATGCCGGCAAGGTGCTGGATCGCACCGGAGATGCCGCAGGCAATGTACAGATCCGGAGCCACGACCTTACCGGTCTGACCAACCTGCCAGTCGTTCGGGGCATACCCGGCATCAACAGCCGCACGGGATGCACCAACCGCTGCGCCGAGTGCGTCGGCAACCGGCATGATGACTTCCTGGAACTTCTCTTCGGAGCCCAGCGCGCGGCCACCAGAGATGATGATCTTGGCGGACGTCAGTTCTGGACGGTCGGACTTGGAAAGTTCCTCGCCAACGAATTCGGACAGGCCGGAGCCATCTGTGCCAGCAACGGTTTCGATGGCGGCAGAACCGCCCTCTTCAGCTGCTGCGAACGTGGATGTGCGGACGGTGATGACTTTTTTCGCATCGCCGGATTTGACTGTCTGGATCGCGTTTCCCGCGTAGATTGGACGCTCGAAGGTCTCAGCGTCGATCACTGCGGTAACGTCAGAGATCTGCATGACGTCGAGCAAGGCTGCAACGCGCGGCAATGTGTTTTTGCCATTTGCGGTTGCCGGAGCAACGATCGCATCATACTCAGCGGCCAGACCAACAATCAGGTCTGCCATCGGCTCTGCCAGCTGGTGCTCGAGTGCATCGCTTTCAGCAACAAGAACCTTGGCAGCGCCAGAGAGCTTCGCCGCCGCTTCAGCCACAGCCTGAACGCCTTTACCAGCGACCAGAACATGGACGTCGGAGCCCAGAGCCGCAGCAGCGGACATAGCCTTTGAGGTCGCATCATTCAAAGCGCCGCCAGCGTGTTCAGCCACAAGAAGTGTTGTCATTTTATTTCCTCCTGCGACGGCCCTTAAAGGACACCAGCTTCGTTCTTGAGTTTTTCGACCAGTTCGCTCACGGAGCCAACCTTGATGCCGGCTTCACGAGCGGCCGGCTCAGCCGTGGTGACAACAGTCAGGCGCGGAGTGATATCGACGCCATAGTCGTCCGGTGTTTTCTCGTCGATCGGCTTTTTCTTCGCTTTCATGATATTCGGAAGCGATGCATAGCGCGGCTCGTTGAGACGCAGGTCGGTCGTAACAATTGCAGGCAGCTTCAGCTTGACGGTCTGAAGACCGCCGTCGACTTCGCGGGTCACATCAACTGTACCGTCACCGAGATCGACCTTGGATGCAAACGTGCCTTGGCTCCAGCCAAGAAGGGCGGAAAGCATTTGGCCGGTCTGGTTGCAGTCATCATCAATTGCCTGCTTTCCAAGGATAACCAGGCCCGGCTCTTCGGCTTCCACAATGCCCTTCAGGATCTTGGCAACGGCCAACGGCTCAGTTGTTTCGTCCGTCTTAACCAGAATGCCGCGGTCAGCACCCATGGCAAGACCGGTTCGGAGTGTTTCGGTCGCCTGCTGCGGACCAACAGAAACAACAACAACTTCAGTCGCCTTACCAGCTTCTTTTAAGCGTAAGGCTTCTTCCACGGATATTTCGTCAAACGGGTTCATGGACATCTTGACGTTGGCAAGATCCACTCCTGAACCGTCCGCCTTTACGCGAACTTTCACGTTGTAATCGATGACCCTTTTTACGGGTACGAGGATTTTCATTTGGTCTCAACCTCTTGCTGGGCCGGCTTTCACCGCACCGCATTAAAGGGCTTGCACCCGCCCTGTAACGCTTCGTCACAAACGGCGGAAACAAGCCAACCGTGGCGCATGGCGCCGGACGGTACTGACCTCCGCGGCACCTGTCAATGACAGCAAAAGGGCTAAAGGCGCAATTTGCCGTGCTTTGCAAAAGTTGCGTCGCAAACATGACATTGCGGCAGCGCGGCAAAATGCGGCAGGCGCTGGCAATCAGCGCTCAACAAGTGACTGGAGAAATCAGATGCCGTTGGTTTGTGGAGAGAAATTATCTGACACAGGTTCGGCAAAAACCGTTGTCCACACACCATTTTCGTCACGGCAGGCCGTGCCTCGAATGGTCATATCCAGTTTCCCGAACCGGGTTTCCCGCAAATACTGCCGGCACCAATGCCCACTCTTGCTTTTGTAGGTCTTGATTGGCGTCAGGATCTCCGACCAGTCTCCATCCCGGCCGATCGCGACCGGTTCTCCACTGACCTTTGTTTCCAAGGCCTCCTGAACGGTCTGAGCAAGGGCGAGACGTTCCGTTTCCATATGGACCGCAAGCGAGGCAACGACCTGATCCATCCGGGACTGCATCCAGAAATTCGTGACGCCAAACGTCCCGGCCACCAAAACAAGAGAGGCCGCCAGATATACGATGGCGCGGCTCCAATGCCTGTCAGATCCGGCTTTCGGAGCCCGACGGTCGAATTCGCGTTCAATAACGCTCTCAATCCGTTGTATGGTGGCGTCCGGAACCGACGGCGGCAAAACCTCTTGAAGCAGCGCCTGATCTGCCGCCAGTTGCTTCATAAGCTCAGCACTGTCGGCATCAGCCTGAAGGCGATCCAGCAATTCATCCCGGGCTTCGGGCGGCATTTCGTTGTCCAGGATCAGCCCGATATCCTGCGCCAAATCCACCTGGCTTTTCTTTTCATCAAACGTCATGACACCACCCCCGTAGATGCCGATTGCGATGCGCCATCCGGCGACTTTCTGGCTTCCAGCCAATCCCTCAATTTCAACCTTGCGCGGGCCAGCCGGCTGGTGACCGTTCCGATCGGAACCTGCAGCTCTTCTGCAACATCCTTGTAGCTGCGCCCATCTATGGCAATCATCATCAAGACCGTTCTGTTGTCGTCATCCAACTGCTCAATAAACCGGCGGACCTGTTGCAGTTCCAAGCTAGAAACTGCCGCCCGCTGGCCATCAAACGTGTCGTCATAATCGAACATCGCTTTCTCAAACAGTCTTGCGCGGTTGGCCGTGTCCCGCTGCATGTTGAAATAGAGATTCTGCAGGATCCGGAACATCCAGCTGTCCAGACGGGTCGCAGGATCAAACTGATCCAGCGACCGAATGGCCCGCTCACACGTGGTTTGCACCAGATCGTCTGCCTGATCCGGATTTCGGCATAGCCGCAGCGCGAAACTTCTCAGTTTCGGTATCAAGCGGATCATGTCCGCTTTCAGTGGTTCATCGGCCAAGAAGTTCTCCGCCACGCCGTTCTCAAACTTTACAACACGGGAGTAAGACTTTTGATCCCGGCTATTTTTTGACTACATTGCAGGAAGGAACGTACCCACTTGAGGGTTTTAATGGGAAAGCCGAAACGATCTTCAGATTGTGAGGCGCGCGCAAGCCTTGAAAGACAACGACTACATGAAACACACCCGCCAGACGCCATTGCATGACCGCCTCTCTGCAATGGTCCGACGTCTGCCCGGTGTGGTGGCTGCGGCGCTGGTTTTTTCCTGTGTCTACCTCAGCCCCTTGTTGGACCAGAAAACGACCATCGCCGCAGTCGCGGAATCTGACAGTCGCGGAGGTGGTGACCGGGGTGGCGGTGAAGGCCGGGGCGGAGGCCGCGGTGGCAGCGAGAGGGGTGACCGGGGCGGCGGCGACGGAAATGGTCGCGGTGGTGGTGGCCGAGGCGGAAGTGACCGCGGCGGAAACAACTCTGAAAGCGAAGCCCAGAGCGATTCCGGAGATAACGACAACGACAGTCACAGCGACAGTGATGGCGGTCGCAGTGGCAGCGAAAGAGGCGGCGGCGAACGCGGCGGCGGTGACCGTGGTGGCAGCGACCGCGGAGGAAGCGACCAAGGCGGAAGTGAACGTGGCGGAAACAGTTCTGAAAGCGAAGCACAGAGCGATCCCGGAGATAATGATAACGAAGGCGGCAATCGCGGAGGCTCAGATGCTGCTGATGGCGGCCGGGCCCCTTCAGATGACAATGATGACGATAATCAGCCGGAGCTATCGCCTGCACCAACCCCTGCCGCACAATCGCCCGCTTCACCGACTAAAGGATTGGTTCCAGGTCGATCTCAATTTCAGGGAAACAGCGCGCCTGGCGGCGAACCTTTGTCTGCCAGCGAGGAGAGAGAGGCGATCGATCGGGGGTGGCAATAGCGGAAGAGGTTAAGCGTTGCGAATTCGGGTGGATATAAGGGCGGCACGTATACTCCCGGTCCTGACACTGGTTACAGCTATTAGCGGATGCACAGCATCAGCGCTGGTCGGACCTGGTACCGGCAGTGGCCTTGCGCGGTCCGATCAAACCATGGCCGAAGCCGCATTCCAAAATGCTCTTGAAACATCCCTGTCGGGCAAAACCAGCTCCTGGCGGAACAATGAAACCGGCGCGAGCGGTTCTGTGACCCCGGTCCGCACATGGAAAACCCGAAGCGGCGTTTATTGCCGGGCCTATCGGGAAAATATCCTGCTCGCGTCCGGAACGAGGCGACAAGACAACGGCACGGCATGCCGCAACAAATCCGGCAAATGGCAGCTTGCTTGAGATCCAGCGTGAGGATTTAGGCTCTAGGCTCAGGACCTATTAATTTGATCGAAATGGCGCAGCAAACGGCAATGAGCTGCAAGGAACGCGACAAGCGGGCTTTCTCCCCGGTTGAGCGGTTTGACGCAGCAGATCGATGCCGTTTTTGCGTCCCTAGGGATAGGGCGTGTTTGCCCGGCAACGTTGTTGCAAACCTTTGCAAACCGGACGGTTTGCTGCAGTTTTGCGCCTCGTATCCGAACAAACCCATCCATACCATTTAAGTCGAATTAAGAGGTCCTGAGCCTATTTCCCGTGTTTAAATCAATCTTCTTCACGCGAGATCCCTGTCGAACAGAACCACACCCCGGCGCCTCATGAACAAGATGAGGACGGCGCCTGCTGCCAAGCCACCGATATGGGCAATCCAGGCAACCTGACTGTCGATCGATGTCGCGATCTGCACAAACTGATAAATGACCCACGCTCCCAAAATCCAGATCGCCCGCAACCGCAACGGAATGCGGCCGAACGCAAGCACCCAGATGCGAACGCGCGGGTGAAGCATCAGATAAGCCGCCACCACACCGGATACGGCACCCGATGCGCCGATCAACGGGATTTCAGAACCCGGATCAAGGACTGCGTAGGCAAAACCACCGGCAGCGGCACACAAAAGATAGAAGACCAGGTAACCGATATGGCCGACCGCATCTTCCACATTGTCACCGAACACCCAAAGGAACAGCATGTTGCCCAAGAGATGCATGAAGTCGCCGTGCAAAAAAGCGTATGTCACGATCCCGGACCATTCCGGCAGGACCTGAAGATGCGGGGCCAGATCACGCAGATCGAAAAAGACCGCTGGCACGAGCCCGTAGGAATAGACCGACGCACTCGCACCTTCAGATATACCACCGCCTTGTACCACTAGGAAAACCAGGACATTTGCGGCAATCAACGAAAGATTGACATAGGGTCGAGGCACATGTTTCAGCCGATTGTGGTCGTGAAGCGGGAGAAACATGGCTGGCGTCCTGAAGTTATGGGCCGATTATCGGTTTTTACCCGGAACCCATAACACGTCTTCTTCGCCCTTGTTGTTCAGATAACGGGACGCGACGAAGAAGTAGTCCGAAAGACGGTTCATGTACCGTGTGCCTGCCTGATTTATGGATTCACGGTCCGCCAGTTCGACCATCAAGCGTTCCGCACGGCGGGAAACCGTTCTTGCCAGATGCAAATGGGCAGAGGCCGCACTGCCACCTGGCAAAACGAAGGATCGCAGCGGCGAGAGATCGGCATTAAGGGTGTCAATCGCTTCTTCAATTGCCGAAACCTGACCATCCGTGATCCGTAGCGGTTCGTACCCCAGGTCCTGATCAGTTTCCGGAGTGGCAAGATCCGCACCAAGGTCAAACAAATCATTCTGGATGCGGTTCAGCACGGCGTCGATGTCCGGAACTACGCTTGCGGTATGCAACCGGGCCATGCCGACAATCGCATTGGTTTCATCAACGGTGCCGTAGGCGTCAATCCTTAGATCGTATTTTGGCCGCCGCTCGCCGGAGCCCAGCGCGGTCGTGCCGTTGTCACCGGTTTTTGTGTAGATCTTGTTCAGTACGACCATGAAATCCCATCCCGCAGAAATGTTCGTGTTTTCAGCTGGCTTGTCAGCCTTTGCCGAAGAAGTAGAGCCCACCCATCACAAGGACAATCACCAGGAACTGCAATCCCACCCGCCAGCGCATTAATTTTTGAGAGCGATTGGCTGGACCGTTGCGGAACATGTTCAAGAGACCCGCAAACAGCACAAGCGCCACGGCCGCCATGCCGACAAAAATAAGAATATCGTAGATTTGTTCCATCAATTACGTCCTTGTCGTTTCCCGCGTTTCCCTGCACCAGATTTTTCGGCCGGATCCGGGTATTATTCTTCGCCGTCCGCCGCCCAGATACAGAACCTGTCCAAGACGCGTGTCGGCAGGAGCCGTTTTGCAATCGCCATCACCTTTGTCGGAATGGTGACACGGTATCTCGCCCTTGGCTGATGTGACTCAAGGGCATGGATCAGAGGTTTGGTGACTGCGCTGGGCGACAATTTGAAAGGCCCCGGTTCTCCCGCTTCCATCCGGATCCGGCGTTTTTCGTAAGTCTCGCGGTGAACGGACTGCTTGGACCCCTCTTCGCCAATCCACCGGTCAAAGTTTGCGATCGTGTTCTGCGTGAACCTAGTGTCGATCGGCCCGGGCTCAATAAGCGACACGTGGATCCCTGTGCCCGCAAGTTCCTGCCGCAAAGTGTCGGTGTAAGCCTCGAGTGCAAACTTGGAGGCCGTGTAGGCGCCCCGGTATTTAAGCGCCACAAAGCCAAGAACAGACGAACACTGCACAATCCGTCCGGATTTCTGGATACGCATTGCGGGAATGATTTGGCGCGTCAAATCGTGCCATCCGATGAAATTGGCTTCGAAAAGGGCTCTGAGACCATCTGTCGGCAGATCCTCCAGCGCCCCCGGGATCGCATAGGCGCCATTGTTGAAGATGGCATCCAGTTCGCCGTTTGTGGCCTCCAGAACGGCATCAGCTGTCACACGGATCGAGTCCGGGTCTTCGTAATCGAGGTGAAAGGATTCAAAGCCCTCATCCTTGAGGCGCTGCACGTCTTCCGGCTGACGGGCGGTCGCAAACACCCGCCAGTTCCGGCCGCGCAGAAGGCGGGCCGATGTTTCGCCTATCCCGGAAGAACAACCGGTCATCAAAATAGACCGGTGTTGCGGATAGCTGGAATTTTGATCGTTCATGCAAGCGCTGCCCAGGAAACCAAGCGGAGACTTAGTCTCCTATCAGATGGGGTCTCCTGAAAGCAATTTCGGCACGGGCCCGGCAAAACCGGATGCTTCCTTGATGAACTGGCTTTTCAGGCTCGGCATCC
>CALDSI010000104.1 GCA_937911395.1 uncultured Labrenzia sp. | reverse complement strand
TAGAGACGGAGCTCTTCGAAAAAGTCCGGGAGACCGGCGGCTGGCTGGACGCCATGCGCCAGTTCACACCGATGGAGGAAAAACTCTACACTTGGTGGAGCTACCGGGCAAAAGACTGGTCGGCAGCCGACAAGGGCCGCCGTCTGGACCATGTCTGGGTGTCCGAACCGGCATCAAGCCACATCAAGCGTACGGAAGTACTGCGCGATGCCCGCGGCTGGGAAAAACCATCCGACCACGCCCCGGTTGTTGCAGTGTTTGAGGCCTAGTCCCGATAAGAAATCTCCGTCCGGTTTTCAGGACGGGCGGCCCATTCAAAATAGGCTTTGTGCAGTGCTGTCGTAATCGGGCCGGGCGCGTCATTTGAAAAGATCCGGTCATCCACCCGGGTGACCGGTGCGACGCCGCCACCGGATGTCGTGATGAAAACTTCGTCGCTCTCGAAGAACTCGCTGAGCGGCAACGCCCGGATCTCGACCTCAAGCCCGAGCTCCGCCGCGATATCCAGCACCGTCTGACGGCTGATGCCTTCCAAAACACCGCGTTCGGCCGTCACAAGCCTGCGATCCTTGACGGCAAACACATTGAAGCCCGGCCCTTCAGTCACATTGCCGTCGTCATCCAACAGAATGACAGTCTCGGCGCCGTTGTCCTTGGCCTCAAACAGCCCCCTGGTGAAATCGCCCCAGTGGTAGTTTTTGACCTTCGGATTGACGCTGCCGGGCGAAATCCGGCGCACGGTCTTGGCAACATGAACATGGGCGCCACTTTCCGCGATCTCCGGCCGGATGACGTGAATATACGGCACGCACCAGGCAAAGAAGTGGTTCTTGCAGTCTCTTGGATCCCGCGAGCCCGGTACCTGGTTGACACCTCTTGAGGTGACCATTGCCACATAGGCCTTTCGCAGTCCCGTCGCTGCCACGAGTGATTGAAGGACGTCTTCTATCTCCTCATCGCTAAGCTTCGGGTCCAGCCGCAGTTCGTCCATCGAGCGGCGGAAGCGGGCCAGATAATGGGGCAAGCGAAAGAATGCTCCGTCCAGGACAGGCACTACATCATAGGTGATGTCTGAATGGATCAGCCCCCAATCGGTGACCGGCAATGCGGCCTCGGAAATCGGCATGAGCCTGCCACCCATCCAAGCTGCACCATTAGAGAGATCTGCGACAGTAACGCGAACATCGACAGTGGAAGACATGAAGGGCAGCTTTCGGTGTAATGGATGATAGTTCCGCCAGACTATGGCACGAGAATAACCTTGCCAAACACCTTGCGTGCCGCGATTTCATCCAGCGCCGTTCCAATCTTCTCAAATGGATAGACAGCGTGAATGTGCGGCTTGAGCTTGCCCTCACTCACCCAGGCCAACAGCTGGCGCATATTCGCTTTGTGGCCGTCCGGATCTTTCTTGATCGCCGCACCCCAAAACACGCCCCGGATGTCGCAGCCTTTCAAAAGGGTGAGGTTGAGCGGGATTTTCGGAATATCCCCCGAAGCAAAGCCGATCACCAGGAAGCGGCCTTCCCAAGCAGTCGCCCGAAGCGCTTGTTCGGCAAGGTCTCCACCAACCGGATCATAGACGACATCGACGCCAGCGCCGCCAGTGAGCTCCTTCAAGGTGTCCTTGAGCGACGCCTTGGAGTAATCGACAAGCTCATCAGCGCCGAGCGATTTTGCAAAAGCGAGTTTTTCTTCCGACGAAGCACAGGCGATCACCTTCGCGCCCATGATCGATGCGATTTCTACGGCAGCCTGACCAACACCGCCGGATGCCCCGAGAACCGCGACAGTTTCCCCTGCCTTGAGGCCGGCCCGGTCGCGGAACGCGTGAAGGGTCGTACCATAAGTGACCGTAAGACCGGCAGCGGTCTCGAACGAAATGTCGTCAGGCATTTGGACCAGTGCATCCGGCGTGATGACCACTTTTTCCCGCGCGGCTCCAAAGACCATGTAGCCCATCACCCGGTCACCGGCGACAAATTCGGTGACCCCGTCGCCAACCTGCTCGACAATACCGGCGAACTCCGCACTCGGGGAAAATGGCGGCTCGGCCTTGAACTGGTATTTGCCCTGAATGATCAGGGTGTCGAAGAAGTTGAGCGCACAGGCCTTTACGGCGACGACGACTTCACCAGCTGCGGCGACCGGATCTGCGAGTTCCTCGATGACGAGATTTGATGGCGGGCCGTAGGACGGGCAAATACAAGCTTTCACAGGGCACTCTCTCAATCTGGAACTCTGAAACGTTGTCTATGCTTAGCAAGCCATGAGAGACAGGGAAACTGGCTCAAAAGTCGTAACGTCTGCCAAGGTCGGCAATTGATGCTGTCGGCAACGGTTCAATATTCGGCGGCTTTCGGGTATGAGACCGGAAACCCATCACAAAAAACAACGAACGGAAGCAAAATGCGCGGTTATTTCGCGGTCGGAGCCGAAGGCCTGTCAAAACGGATGAATCTTGGAACGCTGATGCGGTCCGCACATGCCTTTGGAGCGAGCTTCTTCTTCACCGTGGACGCCGAACAAAAGATCCGCAGGGCTCCGAAATCGGACACCTCCAAAAGCCCGGGGCATTTGCCGACATTTGACTGGGACAGCGTGGACACCATGGATCTTCCGCGCGGCTGCCAGCTGGTCGGGATCGAACTGACGGACGAATCCATCGACCTGCCAAGCTTCGGTCATCCCCTGCAGGCCGCCTATGTGCTCGGCCCGGAACGCGGGTCATTGTCGCCGCAAATGCTGGAACGTTGCGATCATGTGGTGAAAATCCCGACGAAGTTCTGCATCAATGTCGCCATGGCTGGCGCGATCGTCATGTATGACCGGCACAGGGCAATGGGCCGTTATGCGGACCGGGCCGTATCGTCAGGAGCCCCGACCGTTGAACGTCCAAAGCATGTCAGCGGCGGCCCGATCAGCCGGACCGGACGGATTGTTCCGGGGAATTGATCAGTTTACGTCGACAGCTTCGTCAGCCTCGATCAGCTGACGGAGCCGGCCAAAAGCGAGACGAATGCGGGATTTGACCGTGCCGAGCGGCAAGCCTGTCTGATCGGAAATCTCGCTGTGCGACAGCCCGATGAAAAACGCCAGCCGCACGACTTCTTTCTGCTCGTCGGGAAGCGAGGCCATGGCGGCTCTCACGCGCTCTTCCCGGAGCCGGGCATCCATTTCATCAGCAACATCGGGAAGCGGCGTTGGCTGCAATGCGGGTTCCTCGGGATCCAGCTCTGCGGTTTTTTGCCGCCGCAGCCGGTCAATCCGGCGGTTCCGGGCAATCCGAAACAACCAGGTGCTTGCAGATGATTTTTGTGGGTCGAAAAGATCGGCCTTGCGCCACAAGGTCACCATGACGTCCTGAGCGACCTCTTCGGCCACGGCGTCATCGGCCCCCTGTTTCATCAGGTAGCCCTTCAGACGCGGTGCGAAATGATCGAAAAGCTCAACAAAAGCCGCTTTGTCCCGGCTTGTTGCGACCTTTACAATCAGATCGGAAAAATACTTCGTTTGCACCAACGGCCACTCAACTCCACTTCAACTCCTCCTGTTTAGCAGGTTCGTCGCAATTCGGAAGAGGGAACAGCAACATCGCCACACTGTCGCCCTGTTTTCTCGCGAGAGGCAATAGAGGACAGCCGTGCGGGCCCACCCTTGCACTCTGGAGAAAAAGAATTGTCGACATTAAGGCTTCAACCCTTTCGTAACCCGCTTTAAGTTATCATTAAAGCAACGTTTATATGTGTGTCGGCAATTGAATTAAATTTGACCGGAACCCCAAACCAAACGGTGTGGAGATCATGAAAGCAAAAACGCTGGTACTGGCCCTAGCAGGTTTAGCAGTTTCGAGTGCAGCAGCGTTCGCGCAGACCCCGACGCTTTTGAAGCAGCATAAGGACTGGGCGGCATACGCGCTGACAAGCGGCAGCGGAAAAGTCTGCTACGCTTTGACCAAACCAACGACCATGCTGCCAGGCGACAGAAACCACGGCGATGTCTTCTTCTTCGTGACGTCCCGTCCCGCCGAAGGTGTCAGTTCTGAGCCGAGCCTGCTGGTTGGTTATCCCTTCAAGGACAAGTCCTCTGTCAGCGTTGATGTCGACGGCAAGGGCTTCACTCTGTTCACGAACAACGACGGTGCCTGGGTCGAAAACGCGGCCACGGAGGCTCAGTTGGTTGCAGCGATGAAGGCCGGCCGTGAGATGTCCGTAAATGGCGAATCCAGCCGGGGGACACGGACAACCTACAAGTTTTCGCTGTCCGGAGTGACGGCTGCGATCGACACTGCCGCACAAGCCTGCCGCTAACGGCAGTCATCGTCTCCCGGATCTCCCGGACGGCTTCACGCATAGCTCGGTTGCGCTCGGAAAACTTGATTTTCCGGGCGCTTTGTGGTTTTGAGTCCGTCAGTATTTCCCTGACAAAAACAGGCGAACCGGCATCAGCGCCGCCGCGGCAGGCGGCACGCTTTCGTGGCCGGACAAAAAACGGATCACAAAATGGCGGTTACGCTCGACATCGCGCGGGAGAATCCAAACGCGCAAACAGTTCCAGGCTTTGCAGCGAACACGGGCATGGATGAAGACAAGCCGACGCTGATCGGCCTGTCCCGCGAGGAACTTGGCGAAGCCTTGGGAACGATCGGTGTGCCGCAAAAGCAGTGGCGCATGCGGTCGTCGCAACTGTGGCATTGGCTTTATGTGCGCGGCGTTTCCGAGTTCGCGGAAATGACGAACATTGCCAAAGATCTGCGGGCGAGGCTGGATGATGCTTTCACCATCGCCCGCCCGAAGATCGTGTCGGAACAGATCTCCGTGGATGGAACCCGAAAGTGGCTGTTCCAGTTTCCGCCGCGCGGAGCCGGAAACCCTGTCGAAGTGGAAACCGTCTACATCCCGGAAGAAGGCCGTGGCACGCTTTGTGTGTCGTCTCAGGTCGGCTGCACCCTCACTTGCACCTTCTGCCATACCGGCACACAGAAACTGGTCCGCAATCTGACATCTGAAGAGATCCTGTCCCAGATCTTGATTGCCCGCGACCGGCTTGGCGATTTTCCAGATGCACACACGCCGCAAGGTGCGATTGTACCGTCCGAAGGCCGCCTGGTTACCAACATCGTCATGATGGGCATGGGTGAGCCGCTCTACAATTTCGAGAACGTGAAAAAGGCCCTGCTCATCGCCTCAGATGGCGACGGACTGTCACTCTCCAAACGGCGGATTACCCTGTCGACATCCGGCGTTGTCCCGGAAATCTTCCGCACAGGTGACGAGATTGGCTGCATGCTGGCAATTTCCCTCCACGCTGTCCGGGACGAGGATCGCGACATCCTGGTGCCGATCAACAAGAAGTGGAACATCAAGGAACTCCTGGATGCCTGCCGCAACTATCCAGGCCTGTCGAACGCCAAACGCATCACCTTTGAATACGTGATGCTGAAGGACATCAACGACAGCAACGAAGATGCGCTGGAGCTGGTCCGGCTGCTCAAGGGAATTCCGGCGAAAATCAACCTTATCCCGTTCAACCCTTGGCCGGGCTCGCAATATGCCTGTTCCGACTGGGAGCGGATCGAGGAATTTGCCGACATCGTCAACCGGGCCGGTTACGCCTCTCCGATCCGCACCCCGCGCGGCCGAGATATCTTTGCCGCCTGCGGGCAGCTGAAGTCAGCCTCCGAACGCATGCGCAAGAAGGACCGGGATGCATTGATGGCCAAGAAGGCTGCCGTTTATTAAGTGACCCAAGGTCGTTTTGATGTAGTTATCGGCTATGTTCTGGCAGTGCTTGCAGCAAGCGTGGTCTGGGCTACTGTTTATGCAGTGGCCGCATTTTTTTCGGGTCACGCGAGTGGCGTAGATTCACTTAAACTTTTGGTCAAACTGAACATTTATTTTGGCTGCATCGTCGCCGCAACGGCATGGCCCGGCTTTATTGTAACGCACCTCGCGCGCGAGATAGTCGGCCGCAACTCACTGGCCTACTTCGCCATGAGTGGCATCGCCACTGCATATTCCGCCGTCATTTTTGCAGCCATCACCTTTTGGAGTAATGACGCATTTTTTCTAATGTACCAACCCACGCTCTATTTGAGCGGGGCAGCAGGCGGGTTGGTATATGGCCTCTATGTTAAGCGTCACTTGATGGTAGGCAAAGCATAGCCAAATCGTAAAGTTGCTGACCTGCTTAGATCTCTTAACGTACGGTCCTGCC
>CALDSI010000103.1 GCA_937911395.1 uncultured Labrenzia sp. | reverse complement strand
TTAGCATGCTGCCGGTGACCCCGGTTTCGGTGCGCGTGTTCTCGGCGCTGATGGGGCTGTTGTGGGTGTCCACCGTGCCGCCGACCTCAGGGCTGGTCGCCGTCATGTTCGGGCCGCGCTACATGGCAACCCTCTTCGGTTTTGTGTTCCTGTCGCACCAGATCGGCTCGTTCCTGGGCGTCTGGCTCGGTGGCAAACTCTATGACGAAACCGGCTCCTACGATGCCATCTGGTGGATGGGCATTGCCCTTGGCATCGCCGCGGCCATCATTCACTGGCCGATCCAGGAAAAGCCCGTCGACCGTCTCGCCCAACAAGCGGCGGAGTAAGGGATCCCGTTCATGGATTATTTTGGCATCCAGTAGGCCGATTAACCGAAGCGCAGGCCCTATCGCGCATTCTTTGTGACGTTAAGTCATCAAGGAGTGCAGATAGCCATGTCAAACCTTGTCGCAGATCAGCTCGAAGCCCAGATGAGCGGATGCCGGTTGAGGATCCTTATTGTCGGCGCGGGGATCGCGGGGGCAACCCTGAATGCACTCCTGAGACAGCGGGGCGAGCGTCCGGCCATGATCGAGCGCAATCCGGCTCACTCCGGCAGCGGTTACATGCTCGGCCTCATGCCGCTTGGCGGCCGTGTTTTGAACGGACTGGGATTGTCTGAGGCTTTGGCGCGCGACAGTCTTGATATGCGGTACTATGAGATCTTTGACCGGCACGGCCAGTCGATCAACCGCTATGACCTTTCAGAATTGTTTGAGCGCTTTGGAGCGCTGCGCGGCGTTGAACGTGGAAAGCTGCTGTCGTTGCTGCGCAACGCATCTGGGCCGATCTGCTATGACACCAAGGTCAAAAGCTTCGAAAACGTAACCAACGGCGCATTGGCCCAGTTTGAGGACGGTTCCCAACTTGAGTTCGACGTCATCGTCGGCGCCGACGGGATCCATTCGGCCACACGTCACCAAATCCTCAGCGCCAATGATGTCGAAGACTTCGATACCGGTTGGGGCGGTTTTGTGATGTGGAGCAACTGGGACGGTTTTGCTGACGACACCTATGCCGAACTGTGGTCCTCAGGGTGGGGGCTCGGGCTTTATCCGGTGCCCGGACGGATCGGCATGTTTGTTGCCGGGCGCCATGACGAGCTGCACCAGGTGAATGGCGAAGACTACGCCAAAAAAATCGAAGCTCAGCTTCCAGATGGCCCATTCCGGAAAGCGCTCCAGGCCCGTGACCATGCGGATAGGCCAACCTACTGGAAAATGGCTGATTGCCGGTCCAAAACCTGGTCTAACGGCCGCATTGTTTTGCTTGGCGATGCAGCCGCAGCCTTCTTGCCGACAGCAGGGGTCGGCGCTTCTGCTGCAATGGATTCCGCTGCGGCGCTCGCCGACGAGCTCTCCCGCGCCGACGCAAAGCATATGCACTATGCTTTGGAGCTCTTTGAAAAACGCCAAAAACATCGCGTGGAGACCGCAGAGAAAAATTCCCGCGATCTTTCCAAGCTGATGTTCATCAATTCAGCACCCGGAGCGTGGGCCCGGGACAAATTGATGGAGTTCTACACCTTGAAACATCTGATAGACGACATTTCCAAAGTGATGTCAGGCGACTGAACCGGGACCGACCGTTAGCCCTTCAGGCTTTCCCGGGTCTCGCCGATCATGAGTGCGGCTTGCGCGGCTTCGCGGCCCTTGTCGACGAAGTGGTCCTTGTAGATGCCGATGTGGTGCTCGGTCGGCTGGAAGTGATGCGGGGTCAGGGACACCGACAGGACCGGCACATTGCTGTCCAGACCTGCCTGCATCAGGCCGCTGACAACGGCCTGCGCCACAAAGTCATGCCGGTAAATCCCGCCATCGACCACCAGAGCCGCCGCGGCGACAGCAGCATATTTGCCGCTGTTCGCAAGATCGCGGGCGAGCAACGGCATTTCGAAGGCGCCGGGCACGGTGAATACATCGACCTGGTCGGCCGGGATCACTTCACAAAACCCATCCAGAGCGCGGTCCACGATTTCGGCATGCCAGTTGGCCTTGATGAAGGCATAGCGGGGTGGTGCTGCAGTCATGGCTGACTCCTATAAGCAACAGAATGGGTGGAACGAGCCTCATCAGGTAGGCCCGGATCTGTAAGTTAACCGGCGACTTTGGAGAAATCGGCAACCACATGTGTGGCATCTCGGATTTCGGCGAGCAGCTGCAAACGGTTCATTCGAAGGGCCGGATCATCGGCATTGACCAGAATGTCCTCGAAGAACTTGTCGACCGGCGCGCGCAGTTTGGACAGCGCCTCCATGGCCCCATCGAAGTCTTCCGATTTCACAGCCTCGGCGGCCTCCGCACGGGCCGTGTCGATGCTTGCGGCCAGATCAATCTCGGCCTGCTCGGCCAAGTGATCCGCGTGCGGCCTGCCGGTAACCGGTTTGCCGTCCTTTTTCTCTTCCGCCTTCAAGATGTTCACCGCCCGCTTGTAGCCGGCTGCCAAGTTGGTGCCGTCGTCGGAGGAGACGAATTTCTGCAAGGCTTCAACGCGTTTCACGACCATCAGGAGATCATCCTGACCCTCGAGCGCGAACACGGCGTCGATCAAATCATACCGCATGCCCTCGTCCTTCAGGTGGACCTTCAGGCGGTCGGCGAAAAAGGAGAGAAGGTCGGCAGTCAATTCTTCTGGCGCAGGAAAATCCGAAACAACATCTTCGGCTTCTATCTTATTAGAAAACAAAACCTCAAATTCGTTTAATTCTTCGACTTTATTTCTGCCAACAACCACAAACTTTTTGCTCAAATCAAGTGTATTTGCGAATTTCTCATCACGCTCGAGGAAATGTGTAGAAATACTGCAATACCCATCCTTCTCTTTAAGAGAACCAAATACTTTGGTGTTGTCACCCTGCATTAGGAGAAGCATTCGCAAGTAACCCTCGCGAACCAAATCGCCAAGCCTCAAACGCAGTTCATTTTCCAGGATAATCCGGATGACACCCAAAGCGGCGCGGCGCAGGGCATAAGGATCCTTGGAGCCGGTCGGCTTTTCGTCAATCGCCCAGAAACCGGTGAGAAGATCGAGCTTTTCGGCCAAGGCCACGGCAATCGCGACCGGACCGGCCGGCACGCTGTCGCTCGGACCCTGCGGCTTGTAATGCTCTTCGATCGCGGTCGCGACAGAGGCGTCTTCTCCTTGGGCGGTCGCATAGTAGCGGCCCATCAGGCCCTGCAGTTCCGGGAACTCGAAGACCATCGCGGAGACCAGATCGGCCTTGGCAAGTTCCGCACCGCGTTTGGCCTTGGCTGCATCTGCGCCAACCAGCGGTGCAAGCTCTGCGGAGAGCGCGATCAGGCGCTGAACCCGTTCGCCGACGCTGCCGAGCTTTTCGTGGAATTTCACGTCATTGAGCTTCGGTAGATTGTCGGTGAGGTTCGTTTTCAGATCGCTGGTCCAGAAGAACTGCGCATCCGACAGACGCGCGCGGATCACCTTCTCGTTGCCGGCGATGATCAGCTTGCCGTCATCGGGTGCAACGATGTTGGAGATCAGAACGAACTTGTTGGCAAGCTTGCCCGTCTTCGGGTCCTTCAGCACGAAGCACTTCTGGTTGACCTTGATGGTCAACTGAATGCACTCGTCCGGGATTTCCAGACACGCCTCGTCAAACGAGCCGGTGAGGTCCACCGGCCATTCGACCAGACCGGCGACCTCTTCCAGAAGCCCCGGATCTTCGACGAGCTCAAGACCAAGCGCCAGTGCCCGGTCTTTTGCGTCGGCAAGGATGATCTCCTTGCGCCGGTCGGCATCGAGCACGACCTTGTGCTTTTCAAGGCTCGGCGCGTAGTCGTCGAACCGGCGGACATCGAAAGAAACATCGGCGAGGAACCGGTGGCCGCGTGTGGTCTTGCCGGACTTGATGCCGTCAAACTCGAACGGCACGACATCCGGCTCTTCGGTTTCTGGACCGAAGGTCGCGATGATGGAATGGAGTGGGCGGACCCAGCGGGTCGACGTCGTGCCCCAGCGCATGGACTTCGGCCACGGGAAATTGCGCAAGATGCCCGGCATGAATTCGGCGATGATGTCGATGGCGGAGCGGCCCGGCTTTTCGATCACGGCAACGTAAAAGTCGCCCTTCTTCGGGTCCGTCTGGATGGTTGCATCGTCAATGGAGGCCAGCCCTGCCCCGCGCAAAAACCCTTCAACGGCCTTTTCCGGCGCGCCGACGCGCGGGCCCTTGCGCTCTTCCCGGGTCGCGGCAGAACCGGCCGGCACACCGGCAACATGCAGGGCGAGCCGGCGCGGCGTTGCAAAGGCTTTTGCGCCCTCATAGGGCAAACCGGCATCCACCAAGGCATTGGTCACAAGCGTTTTCAGGTCTTCGGCCGCCTTGCGTTGCATACGGGCCGGGATTTCTTCGCTGAACAGCTCAAGCAGAAGATCGGGCATAGGGTCAAAAGCCTTCGGGTCTGGGTGGAAACCACCGGAAATGCGTTGGCCGTCCGTTACCAAGTCAGCCGCGGCTTGTCACCCCCTTTGGCAATAACGGGTTCGCAAAGTCAGCCCGTCCGGCAGGAATTGGGACGAGGAGCCGGACCAGATCGGGGAGGTAATTCATGCCGTGGCGATGCCCAAAACCGAGCCGCGTTGTTTGGAGACCGAACGGCATGGATCCTCCCCGGATCAAGTCCGGGGCAGGCTCCGCAAGCCCGAGGATGACCGAGTGAGGGGAGAGGCATTGCTTTGTAACAGCGAACCCGAGCGTGCTTTTCTCAACGGGCACTCCACTCACTGTCGTCCCGGACGACTGCAAGGAGATCCGGGATCTACTCGCAGCGCCACTTGCCGCAGGTGTCAGATCCGTTTCCCCACGGCTCTCTGAACGATTGGGTCCCGGCTTCAGCGCTTACGCTCTGGCCGGGATGACAGTGTCGCATTTGGCAAGACTGCCCTTCAAAGACACTTCAGACCGCGTGCTACCCGCCCAAAAACAGGACGATGATCACCGCATTCGCGAGATCGACGAAGAAGGCGGAGACGAGTGGCAGGATCAGGAACGCCTGCATGGCCGGGCCATATTGCTTGGTCACTGCCGTCATGTTGGCAATGGCCGTTGGTGTCGCGCCCAGCGCGAAACCGGCGAACCCTGCCCCAAGCACCGAGGCGTTGTAGTCCCGCCCCATCACCGGGAAGAGCACGAAGATGATGAACAGCCCTGCCCCGACAATCTGAGCGGCCAGGATCAACATCATCGGTCCGGCGAGACCGGCAATGGTCCAGAGCTGCAGGCTCATCAGCGACATGGTCAGGAAGATGCCAAGTGCCAAATCCGAAATCACGGCGAGTGAGCGCGACCGCGCCGGCCAGATCATGTTCTTGAATATGAGAGGTACGGTGTTGGACAGGATGATGCCGCAGAACAGGCAGCAGACGAAGATCGGCAGATCCAGATTGAAGCCGTATACCAGAGCCTCCTGCATCGCGACCCCGAGGGCAATCGCGATGTTCAGCACAAGGATCGCTCGCATCAGACCGGTGTGGGTCACGCTGGTATCGGCTTCGTCCTCGGTCTCAATCCCGATCACCGGACCTTCATCCGGCCGGTTCGGGTCCGGCTTGCCGCCCTTTACCTGGATCAGGTAGTTGCCGATCGGGCCGCCCAGCAAACTCGCCGCGATCAGTCCGAGAGTTGCGGTTGCCGCGCCGATTTCAACGGCACCGACAACGCCATATTGCTCGACCAAGCGTGGTCCCCAAGCAATCGCCGTTCCGTGACCGCCCACCAGCGAGATGGTACCGCCCAGAAGGCCAAAGCCGACAGGCAATCCCATGGCGACGGCGATCCCGGTGCCGATGACGTTCTGGAACAGCATGTAGCCGACTGTCAGCATCAACAGGATCAACAGCGGCTTGCCACCCTTGGCAAGATCCGAAAAGCGGGCGTTCAAACCGATGGCGGTGAAAAAACAGTAGAGAAGGTAATCCCGCGCCCCCAGCGAAAAGCTGATTTCCTTGTCGAAGACCCCGTAGGCAACAAGGGCGAGTGTCGCGACCATCAAACCGCCGGAGACGGGCTCTGGAATGTTGTAGTGGCGCAGGAACGCGAACTGCTTGTTCAGGCGAACGCCCAGAAAATAAACAAGAATCGCGATATTGAAGCTGAGAAACTCATCCAGCGTCAGCACTTCGCCGCTCATATCAAACCTGCCCCTTTTTAGCCCGA